>NZ_JAUZUQ010000003.1:0-369238 GCF_031844105.1 Acidovorax sp. PRC11
CGGCTGCGTACTCCACGGCTTCCTTGAGGATTTCGTTCTCCAGGGTTTTCTTGCCGAGCACGCGCTGGAGCTTGGTGATCTCCGCGCGGGCAGCCGCCAGTTCCGAAGCCGGCACCACGGCTTCACCCGCGGACACGGCCGTCAATGCCCCCTGGCGCTCGAGCTTGCGCCACTGGAACAGCAGCCCCGCCGAGACGCCTTCCTGGCGGGCCACCAGCGATACGCTCATGCCTGGCTCGTAGGTGCGCCGTACCAGGGCAGCTTTCTCCGCCGGGGACCAGCGCCTGCGGCGCTGGTCCTTCACCACTACCTCTACTGACTCCGTATGCCTAGTCATATGCACAGTCCTGTTCCTATCTCCAAAGATAAGCGACAGGACGGGGCCGGGGAATCAGGGGGCTATCTCATTTGCAGGGCCTGGATGCAGCCCAAGCCGGCGCGGCTCAAGGTGTGACAGCCCAGACCGCCAGGAAGTGGCTTGGGCGGTATCTCAGTGGCGGCGAAGCCGCCTTGGCCGATGCATCTTCCAGGCCCACACGCTCGCCAGGGCCATCGACGAGTCCAAAGCGCTGCTCATCGTCGAACTGCGCAAGCGTCGAATGCTGCAGTCACGCATTGCACGCTACGCAGGTGTCTCGGACTCCACCGTCAGCCGCGTGTTGGCTCGCGCAGGCCTGTCGCGACTTAGCGACCTGGAGCCCTCAGAGCCCGTGGTTCGCTACGAGCACGACGCGCCCGGCGACATGCTGCACATCGACACCAAGAAGCTCGGGCGCATCGTGCGTCCCAGCCACCGCGTGACAGGCAATCGACGCGACTCGGTGGACGGCGCAGGGCTGGGAGACCCTGTTCGTGGCGATCGACGACCACGCCCGAATCGCCTTTACGGCGATGCATCCAGACGAGAAGAAGCACGAGGCCGTCGAGTTTCTGCACAACGCCGTGGCGTACTACGCCGGGCTGGGCGTGAGCGTCAAACGGCTGCTCACCGACAATGGCTCGGCCTTCCGCTCGCGGGAGTTTGCGGCGGCCTGCAAGGCCTTGGGCGTGCAGCACAAGTTCACCAGACCATACCGGCCACAAACCAATGGCAAGGCCGAGAGGTTCATCCAGTCGGCCCTGCGCGAGTGGGCCTATGGCTGGACGTACCAGAACTCAGCCGAGCGAACCGACGCTCTGGCCGGCTGGCAGCATCACTACAACTGGCATCGACCGCACAGCGCCATCGGCAGCATCGCTCCGATGCACAGACTCAAATCTGCAAACAACCTCTTGACGGTTCACACCTAGCCCTTCAAACGCTGTCGCTCTGAACCTGACCCCCGGCCACGTGCAGCGCCAGTTGGTCGCCAACGGAGAAGTGTTGGCGCGCTACGGAGACGCGCCGACCACCGAACAGAGCACGAAGCCGACGAACAACCCGGTGTACGTGGACACGGCGGACTTCCGTCTGCAGGCCCCGGCGATGAAGCTCAAGAACCAGAGCCTGGACCCGGTGGCCTACACGGTGGTGGGCGGGGAGACGCTGAAAGACATCGCCCGCAAAGTGCTGGGCGATGCAAGCCTGTGGTGGCGCATCGCGGAGGCCAACAGCCTGGCGGTGTCGGGCGACGGGGCGCTCACGGCGGGGCAGACGCTGACGATTCTGAAGCTGTCGTTGAATGCGAACAGCGTGGAGACGTTCCAGCCGTACGACCCGAGCCAGGCGATGGGGAGCATGGATCCAGCGCAGAATGCCGAAGAGACCGCGACCATGAACGACGCGACTTGGCGTTCTTTGTTTTGTGGCCGTGTTGCCCACCCTGTTTTTGCCCTTTCGAGGAGTTGACCCCATGCCTCTCGCTTCCCCCGACGTCGCCGCGGCCTTCGCCCCCACCGGCCGCCTGCGCGCCTCCATCAACCTCGGCAACCCCATCCTCGCCCACCGGGACGCCCAGGGCGCGCCGGGCGGTGTCTCCGTCGATCTCGCCCGCGAGCTGGCGCGCCGCCTGGGTGTGGAGGCCGAGCTGGTGGTGTTCGATACGGCGGCGAAGTCGGTGGAGGCGGTGCGGGCGGGGAAGGCGGATGTCGGCTTTTTCGCGATCGATCCGCTGCGAGGTGAGGGCATTGCGTTCACGGCGCCGTATGTGCTGATCGAGGGTTCCTATCTGGTGCGGGAGGATTCGCCGATCACCGACAACGCGCAGGTGGACCGTGCGGGGGTGTCGGTGGCGGTGGGGCAGGGCAGTGCCTACGATCTGTTCCTGACGCGCGAGCTGAAGGCCGCGCGCATCGTGCGGGCACCGAGTTCGCCGGCGGTGGTCGGAACCTTCCTGGAGCAGTCGCTCGACGTGGCGGCGGGTGTGCGGCAGCAGCTGGAGGCGGATGCGCAGCGCCTGCCGGGCCTGCGCCTGCTGCCGGGGCGGTTCATGGTGATCCAGCAGGCGATGGGCCTGCCCAAGGACCGCCCGGAGGCCGCCGCCTGCCTGCTGCGGGAGTTCGTCGAGGAGATGAAGGCGCAGGGATTCGTGGCGGAGGCGATGCGGCGGCATGGGGTGCAGGGCGCATCGGTGGCGCCCGCGGCGCAGGTGGGCTGAAGTTCGGGCGCATGGGGCGCATTGGGGCGCATGGCTGCCAGGTCGTGGCCCCGGCGCGCCCTGGGCCGACAAGGCCGCTCAGACTGCGCCGACAGGCAGCGCGGCGGCGCACGGCGAGGATGGCGGCTGCTCGTTTCCCAAGGAGAACCCGTGCCGTCTACCCATCCCATCAAGACCTCGACCCCTTCCCGCCTGGCCCTCCCGGCCCTGCTGGCGGCCTGCCTGCTCGCCGCGCAGCCCGCCATGGCGCAGCAGCCCGGGCAGCCCGCTCGTGCCGGCAACATGCCGCCTCCCTCCGCTGCCGCCACTCCGGCTGCAACTGCGGCCCCCGCGCCGTCCGCCCCGCTGCCCGAAGCCAAGACCCAGGGCTCCCTGCGCTACACCTGCGGGGGCATCAGCGTGGACGAGTCGCAGGCCATGCGGGCCGCGATGAAGGACCATCCGCTGTCTCTGCTGTTCGCGGCGCAGGGCGGTGCCTACCTGGCCGACGTGCAGGTCAAGCTGGTGCCGCAGGGCTGGGGCGATGCCGGCGCGCTGACGTTCACCGCGAGCGGCCCGGTCTGCCTGCTCGACCTGCCGGCGGGCTCGTACGAGGTGGAAGCGAGCGCCGGCGGCAAGGAAAAACGCCAGACGGTGATGGTGGGCAAGGACGCGAAGACGCTGGACTTCCGGTTCTGATGCGTGTCCCGCGGGCGGGCCGATCGAGCCCGCTCAGTCGCCCGCCAGCAATCCTTCGACGATGTCGCGCCACTCCTCCGGTTCGATCGGCGTGATGGACAGCCGGTTGCCGCGCTGCAGTATGCGCATGTCGGCCAGGGCCGGGCGTTCTCGCAGCTCCGCGAGGCCGACGAGCCGCGTCTTGCGCACGGCCTGCACGTCCAGCAACAGCCAGCGCGGTCGGTCCTGCGGTGACTTCGGGTCGAAGTACGGGGATTCCGGGTCGAACTGGGTGGGGTCGGGCCGGGTGCCAGAAGCCACCCGGGCGATGCCGGCGATGCCCGGCTCCGCGCAGCTGGAGTGGTAGAAAAGCACGCCATCGCCCACCCGCATGGCATCGCGCATGAAGTTGCGCGCCTGGTAGTTGCGCACGCCGGTCCAGGGGACGGTGGCGTTCGGGGCGGCCAGTGCGTCGTCGATCGAGCATTCGGCGGGCTCGGATTTCATGAGCCAGAAACGCGGGGTGCCGGGCGGCGCCTGCGTGTCCGATCGTGCGTGTTCGGTGCTGGAGGAGGGGGCCGGCGAGGTCATGGCGGGATTGTGCCGCCAGCCGTCAGCCGTCAGCCATCAGCCATCAGCCTTCAGCCTTCAGCCGCCAGGGGCATCGCCCTGCGGCGAGGCGCGGCGGATGCAGCGCTTTCCGGTGGCGCCCCAGCGCGGATCTTCCTCCGCAGGAATGGCGAGCGGGTTGCGGAGCGGTTCTGCCAAAGGGGCGAGCAGGGCGTCCAGATCCGCAGGGGTGAATTTCGGCAGTCCGTCGGCATCGTGGCCCAGGACGCCATCCGCCAGGGCCTGCTTGCGGGCCTGCAGCTCCAGCATGCGTTCCTCGATGCTGCCTTCCACGACCAGGTGGTGGATGAATACCGGCTTGTCCTGCCCGATACGGTGAGCGCGGGCGGTGGCCTGTTCCATCACCGCCGGGTTCCACCACGGATCGAGGTGGATGACGGTGTCGGCGGCCGTGAGGTTGAGGCCCGTGCCCCCGGCTTTCAGGCTGGCCAGCAGGATCGGCGCCGAGCCCTGGGTGTCCGGTTCCTGGAAGCGCCGCACCACGGCGCCGCGCTGCCGGGCCGGGGTGGCGCCAGTGAGGGCCAGCCAGGGCAGGCGAAGCGCATCCAGCCGATCCGCGACCAGGTCCAGCATGCGCGTGAACTGCGAGAACACCAGCATCCGCCGGCCTTCCGACACCAGCGCCGGCAGCAGCTCGGCGAGCCGGTCGAGCTTGGCGCTTTCCATGCCGGGCGTGACCGCAAGGCCCGGGACGAGCCGGGGATCGCAGCACACCTGCCGGAGCTTGAGCAGGGCGTCCAGGATGGTGATGAGCGCGCCCTCGAAGCCCTGGCGTTCCAGGGCGCGGCGCACCTGCTGGTCGGCGCCGGTGCGCACGGCTTCGTAGAGTTCGCGCTGCCGGCCCTGCAGCACGACGCGTTCCACGATGGTGGTGCGCGGCGGCAGTTCGGGCGCCACGTCGTCCTTGCGGCGCCGCAGGATGAACGGGCGCACGCGCAGCGCCAGCAGTTGCGCGCGCAGGGTTTCGCCGTTCTCCTCGATCGGCTTGCGCCAGCGCTGGGAGAAGCTGCGCGCATCCCCCAGGAAGCCCGGCATCAGGAAGTCGAAATGCGCCCAGAGCTCGCCCAGGTGGTTCTCCAGGGGCGTGCCGGTGAGGCACAGCAGATGGTCGGCGCGCAGCCGGCGCAGCACGCGGGCACCGCGGCTGCCGGCGTTCTTGGCCATCTGCGCTTCGTCGAGGATGAGCAGGTGCCAGGGCTGCGCGGCCAGGGCATCGGCATCGCGCCAGAGCAGCGGGTAGGTGGTCAGCACGAGATCGTGGTCTGCCGCGCGCATGAAGTCCCCCGCACGGTCGGGGCCCTGCAGCGCCAGCACGCGCAGGCCCGGCGCCATGCGCGCCGCTTCCGCCTGCCAGTTGAAGAGCAGCGAGGTCGGCACCACCACGAGCGCGGGCCGCGCCAGCCGGCCGGCCTCCTTCTCGGCCAATAGATGGGCCAGGGCCTGGGCGGTCTTGCCCAGGCCCATGTCGTCCGCGAGGATGCCGCCAAGGCCCTGGGCGCGCAGGTACTGCAGCCAGGCCAGCCCGTCGCGCTGGTAGGGGCGCAGCGCGATGGCCAGGCCTCGCGGCGGGGCGACCGGCCGCGGCATTCCGGCGTCGCGCAGGCGCCGGGCCAGTTGCGCCAGGCCGGGGTCGCCCTGCAGTTGCCAACCCAGGTCCTGCCCGGTCTGGGCCTGCCGGTGCGCCACGCGGCCGCTCTGGTCGAGCGCGGCGCGCAGGGCATCGATGCGGTGCGCCTCCCAGGCCCCCAGCCGCAGCGGTTCGCCCGCGCGGCGCTGGTGCAGTGCCGGATCGGTGAGCAGGTCCACCATGGCGCCCACGATCGCCTTGAGCGGTGCCGCGGGTGCGTCGATGCGGCGCCCGCCCGGGGCGCGCAGCGGGATGGTGGCATGGTCGTCGATGGCGGCGAGGGCGCGCGCGTCCAGCCAGCGCGGATCGCGGCGCAGCAGGTCGGCCACCATCGGGGCGAGATCGAGGGTTTCGCCGTCGATCTCCACGCCCAGGCTCAGCAGCCAGGCGCCTTCGCGCTCGGGCAGCCGCAGCTTCTGCACGGAGCGCGAACGGCGGGCCAACGGTCCGGCTTCGCGGCCCAGCACCTCGCCGCTGGCGGCGTCGAGCAGGATGCGCCATCCCTGCACGGGCACGCTTTCGTGGGCGAAGCCCGGTACCGCCACCACGGACCAGCCCGCCGCCTGCAGGCGCGGCACGGTCTCGGCCCAGAAGTCTCCGAAAGCCGCCTCCTGCGGCAGTGTCCACAGCGGACCGGGCAGCGCGGGCACCACTCCTGGTGACCCGGCGGACGAGCCCGCGAGGGGAGACTGCCCGGGGGATGCATCGGCGAGCGCGTGGCCTATCAGGCCCGCGCCGTCGCCCGGAGCGCGCCACTGCAGGCGGTCCGCCGCTATGGGCACGAGGCCGGTATCGCGCAGCAGGTCGACCGCATCCGCCTCGGCACGCACGTCGCGGTGCAGCCAGCCATCCGCCATGCCCGGTACGGCGACGCGCGCGGGAGCGCGGGTGTTCAAGACGCTGGTGGGCGCGGGCGCGCTCCAGAGGGTGCCATCGTCCAGCTGGTAGGTCCAGTCCACCTGCGCCAGCGTGACCTGCCCGCCGCGCGGGCCGATGGCGCCTTGCGCGCGCATGCCCAGCAACCCGTCGCCACGGCCCAGCGTGCGCAGCGTGAGGCGGGGACGGAAGGCCGCCACCCCGGACGTCTGCTGGGAGCGAGGCTCTTGCGCAGAGCCCGGGGTGCCGAGGGCAGTCACCGGGCCGGCGGAGGAGGCCGGCGCTGAGGACGCCGTGTCGCGCAGCAATGCCAGGGCCTGCCGCGCTTCGTCGCCCGTCAGTCGCGGCAGATGCTGCAGCGCAGGAGAACCCGCCTGCGCCTGCAGGGCCTCGACCCACGCATGGACGGCGGCGCTGCCGGACGACGACGGCGGCGATGGCGACGACGGTGGCGATGGCGATGGCGATGGCGACGTGGCGGCGGGCGGAAGTGCGGCGGACGTACGGCGCGGACGGGGCATGGACGCATTGTGCCGCTGGCTTCGTGGCATGGGTACCGCCCGGGATAGGGCGGGTCATGCCATCACGCCCGGGAAACCCGCGGCGGGTGCCGCGAGCGCCGCGCGGTCCGCTCAGGCCTAGCCCCGGCGGCGAGGGGTGGGGGCGGGGGCGGGCAGCAGCAAGTCCGAGGTCTTCGCTACCTCCACGCAGTCCCGCAGATGCATTTCCCCGAGGTAGCGCAGCGTGGCGTAACCCAGCGCGGCCGAGGCCGCCTGGCCGGCCAGCGGCACGAACTTGGCGGCCTGCTGCGCCGTCAGGCGCACGCCGACGATGCGCAGGGCCCGCATGACCAGTTCACGGGTGATGAGCCGGCCGATGAGCGCGGAGCCCACCATGCCGACCGCCTTCTGCACTTGTTCGCGCTTGTGGGGTGTCAGCCGGTCGAGCTGCGCTGGCGTCAGCCCGAACTCGGCATTGATCTGGGGAATGAGGCGCGTCAGCAGGGCCGCATCCACCGCCCAGTCGAGTCCGGGCACGGGAACGACCCCTGCCGCCGCGGCCATCATCGCGCGGCGGTGCAACAGCTTGCGGCTGCGGGCGACGGCGGCCTCCAGAGCAGGATGGCCGCGGGCCAGCGCCTGCGCGTCGGGCGCACCGTCCTTGTCCGTGCCGGACGGCGACGGCGAGCGGTCTTTGCGGGCAGGTTTCGAGAACAGAGCCATGGCGATGCGGAGCGGGCGGCGCGGAATCAGCGGGCCCTGCTGCGGATCAGTCCATAGATCGCGAGCAGTACGATCGCGCCGATCACGGAGGCGATCCAGCCTGCCGCTTCCCCTTGCTCGTACCAGCCCATCGCCACGCCCACGTAGGTGGCCAGGAAGGAGCCGGCGATACCGAGCAACGCGGTCATGATCCAGCCGAGCTTGTCGTCACCGGGCTTGAGCGCGCGGGCGAGAAGGCCGACGACGAGGCCGACCAGCAGGGTTCCAATGAGGGAGAACATGGTTTTTTCGCTTTCCGGTACGAAGGAAGGATGTGGGTGATCCCAACGGGGCCGGGCTCCGTGCCCGGTGCCCCTCGGACGCCGCCAATCTACCCGGCGGTCCGGCATGGTCGTGTCAGACAAGGTGCACAGCGGACCACGGCCGGAGGCGGCCGATCCGAGTACCGCCGGGGTGCGAGGGGGGCTAATGTGGTCGGCCCGGCCCGTGTGGGAACCATCCCACAGGCCGTTGGGAGCGCTTCCGGCGCGTGCGGCCCCCTGTCCGTCTTATCGTTGCCCGACCAGCGAGCCCCCGAGAAAGGACGGATGCCAGGATGTGCGATGCGAACCGTTGTGCGGCAGGCGAGCGCCGGGCCCGGCAGTGGCTGGCCACGGCCCTATTGTGCTGCACACCCTTGGCGTGGGCGGCTTCGCCAGACTTGGACAGTGCATCGCTCGACCGGGGTGCACGGCCCGACACGACGGCGGAGCAGCGATACCAGTCGGCCATCCGGGAAGCAGGCGGCGGTCTGAAAGCCGCGCTGGCGGATTGCCGGTCCCAGGGCGCAACAGTGCGACAGGGCTGCGAGGATGAAGCGCGCAAGCGCTACCAGCAGGACATGGCGGAAGCGAAGGCGCTCTTGCACCCGCCGGGCACCCGGGCTTCCGGAGCGCCGGCCGGGCCGAACAAGGAGGTGGAGCCGCGGATCGTGGGCAAGCCCCAGCCGGGCTCCTGAAAAGCACAACGCCCGCAGAGCGGGCGTCGGATGGCACGGAGCAGGGGGATCAGTTGATCGGATTCTGGGCCGAGGCCTTGGGCAGCAGGCTGGCGGATTCCTCTTCGCTGAGAACGCGGCGGGCGCCGTTGAAGCGGAGCTTCCAGTAGGAAGCGCTCATGTCCTCGACACGGACTTCGGCGCCGGAGCGGGGCGCATGGATGAACTTGCCTTCGCCGAGATAGAGGCCCACATGGCTGTAGGCGCGGCGCATGGTATTGAAGAAGACGAGATCGCCGGGCTGGAGATCCTTCTTGTCGATCTTCTCGGTGGCCTCGGCCTGCTCATTGGCGCGGCGGGGCAGCGCGAGCCCGACGGTCTGGCCGTAGATCGCGCGGATGAAACCGCTGCAATCGAAGCCGCTGTCGGCGGTATTGCCACCACGGCGGTAGGGCACGCCGAGGAAGCCCATGGCGGTGGAGATCAACTCGCCGGTACGGTCCTGGACGGAAGCCCTCACTTCGCGCAGCTGATTGAGCACCTGATGGCGGTCGATCAGGAACCGATCGAGGTCATCAGTGGCCGAGGCGGCTGCGTTGTTGTGGGGAGCGGCCTGGGCGGTGGCGCTGGCGCAAACCAGTAACAAAAGGCAAATCCAACGTGACATGGGTCGCGAGAGTACCACGCCTCGCGGACGGTCAAAATGCAAAAAATGTTGCTGCAGGTCTTTTCTTCATCGGTTTAGCCTATCGGACAAGTCCTACAAGCACGGTGCGAACGTCGTTCGTGGCGCTGCAGGACAGCACCTCGCGCCGACTAAGACGGTTGCGTGGAAATTCATAAAGAGGACATTTGATGCGCATTTGCAGGAATTTGGCGGCTGTTGCGGTGTTCGCTGCGGTCGGTTTGGGTGTTGCGTCGGCCCGGTCAACCGAGCCTTCTCCACCGGCCCCCGTGGTTTCAAGAACACCGGTTACGGTTGAACACATCACCGAAGGGTTATCGAACCCGTGGGGCCTCGCATTCCTGCCAGATGGCAGTTTCCTCATCACGGAACGTCCCGGCCGCCTGCGCATCGTGTCCGGCGATGGCCGCTTGGGGTCGCCCTTGCAAGGCCTGCCGAAGATCGATGCCGGCGGCCAGGGGGGGCTGCTGGATGTGATCACCGATGCGCAGTTCGAGCGCAACCGGCGCATCTTCTTCTGTTTCTCCGAGCCCGGCGAGGGGAGAGGGGGCGCCAACGGCACGGCATTGGCCAGCGCCGTGCTGCCTGCCGGCGGGAAAACGCTGGAGTCCGTGCGGGTGATCTTCCGCCAGCAACCCAAGGTGGCGAGCCGGCTGCATTTCGGTTGCCGCATCGCCCAGGCGGCCGACGGATCGCTGTTCCTGACCCTTGGCGAGCGCTTCGAACGCAAGGACGACGCCCAGAAGACCGACAACCACCTCGGCAAGGTCGTGCACGTGCAGCCCGACGGCAGCCCTGGCCCCGGCAATCCGTTCGCCCAGGGGCAGGGTGGCCTCCCCGAAATCTGGAGCTGGGGCCATCGTAACGGGCAGGGCGCGGCCATCGGCCCCGACGGGCGGCTGTGGATGCACGAGCACGGCCCCCAGGGCGGCGACGAAATCAACATCCCGCAGGCAGGCCGCAACTACGGCTGGCCGGTGGTCACCTTCGGCGAAAACTACGGCGGCGGAAAGATCGGCGAGGGCCTGACCCAGAAATCCGGCATGGAACCGCCCGTGCACTACTGGGTGCCGTCGATCGCCCCTTCCGGCATGGCGTTCCTGACCAGCGACCGCTACGGCTCCGCCTGGAAAGGCAGCCTGTTCATCGGCTCCCTGAAGTTCGCGCGCCTGCACCGCCTCGAACTGAAGGACGGCCGCGTCGTGCGGGACGAATACCTGCTGGCCGACCTGGGCCAGCGCATCCGCGACGTGCGCCAGGGCCCCGACGGGTGGCTCTACCTGCTCACCGACAGCCCGCAGGGGCAGCTGCTGCGCCTGCGGCCCGCAGCGCCATAAGGGCGCCTGCCACGGCCCTTCCGCCGCCATTGCCGCGCCTGGTCCGGCGCGTCCCGCGAACGGCTCGCAGAACGGCCCGGCACGACCCGACATGGCATGAAGTGATGTGACATAGCAGAGCCCCCATCAGGCCGAGAGCGCCGGGTGGCCCCTGCAGCGAAATCAAGGAGGAGGCGAAGCCGGGGGACATTCGCGGAAGGGGCTACCCGGCGATCCCGGCCCGAGCGCAGAGCCCGCGCACCCCCGTCCCCGCATTCCCGCAGCGCCACGCACCGCCACGCCACACCCGTCGCTCACTAACCCCCCAGGTCTTGCGACAATGCGCCATTCGCCCATCCGAAGACCCGCCCCTCGCCCCGCCCCATGCTGCTCGACGCCCTTGAATCCCAACTCGTCCTGATCGACTACCAGGACCGCCTCATGCCCGCCATCTCCGACGGCCCGGCCGTGCTCGCCAACGCACGCCGGCTCGCGCAGGCGGCCCGCGCCCTCGACGTGCCCGTCTGGGGCACCGAACAGAACCCCTCCAAACTCGGACAGAACGACCCCGCCCTGCGCGCCCTCTGCCGCAAAACCCTCGCCAAAATGCAATTCAGTGCCGCCGAGGAAGGCCTGGGCGAATGGCTGCGCCCGCCGGCCCGCCCGCAGCAGGGCGGCAACGCCCGCAGCCTCCCGCGCCACCTCCAGAAACCGGCGGCGCAGCAGCCCGCCGACACGCGCGGCAGCATCGTGCTGGCCGGCTGCGAAGCCCATGTATGCCTGCTGCAGACCGCCCTCGACCTGCTGGAAGACGAATTCGAGGTGTGGGTCGTCACCGACGCCTGCGGCTCCCGCACCGAGCGCAATCGCGATGCCGCGTTCGACCGGCTCGCCGGCGCCGGCGCGGAACTCGTGACGACCGAAATGGTGGTCTTCGAATGGCTGCGCGGCTGCGAACACCCGGAGTTCAAGGAAGTGCTGGCACTCGTGAAGTAGCGTACCTGGGCGTCAGGCTGCCGCAAGCGCATGGTGGATGATGGAGTCCATACAAGAACCATCAGGAGACCCAACATGGCCCGAGACGCCGAATCCGCCGCGTATGCGGCCTTCCACCAGCGATCGCTCGCCGAGCGCGACGCCTTCTGGGCCGAGCAGGCCCGACTCATCGGCTGGCAGGTGCCGCCGCAGCGCATCTGCAACTACGACCAGCCGCCGTTCGCGCGCTGGTTCGAGGGCGGCACCACCAACCTCTGCCACAACGCGGTCGACCGGCACCTGCCGGACCGCGCCGGGCAGACCGCGCTGATCGCGATCTCGTCCGAAACCGACACGGAGCGCAGCTACAGCTTCGCAGAGCTGCACGCCGAAGTGCAGCGCATGGCGGCGGCGTTGCGGTCGCTGGGCGTGGAGCGCGGCGACCGCGTGCTGATCTACATGCCGATGGTGGCCGAGGCGGCGTTCGCGATGCTGGCGTGTGCCCGGATCGGCGCGCTGCACTCGGTGGTGTTCGGCGGATTCGCCTCGGGCGCGCTCGCCTCCCGCATCGACGATGCGGAACCCGTGGCCATCGTGAGTGCCGACGCGGGCTCGCGCGGCGGCAAGGTGGTGCCGTACAAGCCGCTGCTGGACGAGGCGCTGCGCCTCGCGCGCCACCGCCCCCGCGCGGTGCTGCTGGTGGACCGCGGCCTCGCGCCCATGGAGCTGCAGGACGGCCGCGACCACGACTGGGCTGCGCTGCGCGCCCGCCACCTGGAGGCGCAGGTGCCGTGCGAATGGCTGGACGCCACGCACCCGAGCTACACGCTCTACACCAGCGGGACCACGGGCCGGCCCAAGGGCGTGCAGCGCGACACCGGCGGCTACGCGGTGGCGCTCGCGGCGAGCATGCGGCACATCTTCGGCGTGGGCGCGGAGGGCGGGGTTTTCTTCGCCACGAGCGACATCGGCTGGGTCGTGGGGCACAGCTACATCGTCTACGGCCCCCTGATCGCCGGCATGGCGACGGTGATGTACGAGGGCCTGCCGGTGCGCCCGGATGCGGGCGTGTGGTGGCGCATCGTCGAGCAGTACCGCGTGACGCACATGTTCTCGGCGCCGACGGCGGTGCGGGTGCTGAAGAAGCAGGACCCGGAGTGGCTCCAGCGCTACGACCTCTCCAGCCTCCAGGCCCTGTGGCTCGCGGGCGAGCCGCTGGATGCGCCCACGGCGCAGTGGATCGGCGACGCGCTGGGCGTGCCGATCGTCGACAACTACTGGCAGACCGAGACGGGGTGGCCGATCCTGACGCTCGCCAATGGGGTGGAACGGCAGGCTGCGCGCGCCGGCAGTCCGGGCAAGGCCATGTACGGCTACGACGTCAAGCTGCTCGACCAGGCGACGGGCGAAGAACTCACGGCCCCCGGCGAGAAGGGGGTGCTCGCGATCGAGGGGCCGTTGCCCCCCGGCTGCATGCAGACCGTGTGGCGGGACGACGCGCGTTTCGTGCAGACGTACTGGAACAGCATTCCGGGGCGGCTGATCTACAGCACCTTCGACTGGGGCATCCGCGATGAGGACGGCTACTACTTCATCCTCGGGCGCACGGACGATGTGATCAACGTGGCCGGCCACCGGCTGGGCACGCGCGAGATCGAGGAGAGCATCGCCGCCCACCCGCAGGTGGCGGAGGTGGCCGTGGTCGGCGTGGCCGACGCGCTGAAGGGCCAGGTGGCGCTCGCCTTCGCCGTGGCGCGCGATCCCGCCGCCGCGGCCGACGACGCGGGGCGCCGCCGGCTGGAAGGCGAGGTCATGCAGCTCGTGGACCAGCGGCTGGGGGCGGTGGCGCGGCCGGCGCGCGTGCATTTCGTGGCGCTGCTGCCCAAGACGCGCAGCGGCAAGCTGCTGCGCCGGGCGTTGCAGGCCGTGGCCGAGCGCCGCGATCCGGGCGACCTCACCACCATGGAGGATCCTTCGGCGCTGCAGCAGGTGAAGGACCTGATCGGATAGGACGGCGCCAGCCGTCGGGGGCGCGCCAGGCGCTGGCCCAGCCGGGGAACTCCTCCGCCGCCATCGGCCGGGAGATGCGGTATCCCTGGGCCAGGGTGCAGCCCAGATCCAGCAGGGCCGCGCCCTGGGCCTCGGTCTCGACGCCTTCCGCGACGATCGAATAACCGAAGGAGTCCGCCAGCCCGATCACGCCCTTCACGATGGCGAAGTCTCCCGGGTCGGTCATCATGCCGCTCACGAAGCTGCGGTCGAGCTTGAGCGTGTCCATCGGCAGCCGCCGCAGGTAGGACAGCGAGGAGTAGCCGGTGCCGAAGTCGTCGAGCGACACCGTCGCCCCGAGCCGGCGCAACTGCAGCAGCTGCGGCACGACATGGTCCATGTCGTAGAGTGCCGCGCTCTCGGTGATCTCCAGGTCGAGCAGTTGCGCCGGCATGCCGGGGCGCAGCGCGATGCGGCCGGCCACCCACTGCGCGAAGTCCTGCTGCTGCAGATGGCGCGCGGAAATGTTCACGCTCACGGGCAGCTCCACCCCCCGGGAACGCAGCATCTCGATGAGCCCGAGCGCGGAATCGACCGCCCATTCGCCGAAGGCGGTCTCCAGTTCCGCCTGCTCGATGAGCGGCAGGAAGGCAGCCGGGGCGAGCAGCCCCCGGTCGGGATGCCGCCAGCGGGCCAGCGCCTCGGCGCCGACCACCGCGCCCGATCGCATGTCCACCTTGGGCTGCAGGTAGAGCTCGAACTGGCCGTACGCCAGCGCGCCGCGCAGTTGCCGGGCCTGGTCGGCGCAGGCCTGGCGCGCCCGCTCCTGGGCGGCGTCGAAGGCCTGCACGCGGTTGCGTCCCGCCTGCTTGGCGCCGTACATGGCATGGTCCGCATGGCGCAGCAGCGTGTCGGCATCGGCGCCGTCCTCGGGGTAGAGCGTGTAGCCGACGCTCGCCGTCACCACGGCGTGTTCCGTGCCCAGCGTGAAGGGCGCCGAGAGGTTGTCCATGAGGCGCTGCAGAAGCTCCTCGGCATCGGCCCGGTTGCGCAGGCCGGGCAGCAGGATGACGAACTCGTCGCCCCCCAGGCGGGCCACGCAGTCCATGGGCCGCAGCGCCCGCACCAGCCTGCCGGCCACGATCACGAGCAGCCGGTCGCCCGCGCTGTGGCCCAGCCGGTCGTTGACGGGCTTGAACCCGTCGAGATCGAGATAGGCCACGCCCAGCAACCGTCCATCCTGCTGCGCTGCGGCCATGGCCTGCTCCAGCCGGCCCGCCAGGTGCACGCGGTTGGGCAGGCCGGTGAGGGTGTCGAAGTGGGCCAGCCGGTGCAGCAGATCCTCCTGCGCGCGCTGGCTGGTGACGTCCATCGCCACGCCCAGCATGCGCAGCGGCCGGCCGCCCGCATCGCGGTCGACCACCTTGCCCAGGTGGCGCACCCAGCGCCCGGCCGCGGCCGGCGGGTCTGCCAGCGCGCCGGGGGGCGACGCCGGGAAGGCGGGGGCAGCGGGCTCTACGTACCATGTCGCGTCGAAATGGGGCTCCGGCCCGGCCAGATGGCGCTCCAGCTCCTGCGCGACGCTCTCGATGTCGGCGGGGGCCATGCCGCGGGTCCAGTGGATTCCGTCCGCCGCCACGGCATCCTGCGCTTCCGGCAGGCCATGGAGTTCGCGCCAGCGGGCATCCCCGGCGACCATGCCGGTGGCGAGGCTCCAGTCCCACAGGCCGAGGGAGGCGGCGGACAGGGTGAGCGACAGCAGGGCCTCGCGTTCGCGCACGAGGTCTTCGCCGCGCTTGCGCTCCGTGATGTCGTAGGCCGACACCAGCCACACCGGCACCCCGTCCAGCTCGGCGGCATGCATGGACTGCAGCAGGGTGCGGGTGCCGCCGTTGCGGGTGTGCACGGCGATTTCCAGGCCGTTGTGCACGCTCCGGCCGCTCATGTCGTGCAGCAGCCGCCGCCGGTCTTCCGGGGTGAAGATGCCGAGTTCGATCGCGGTGCGGCCGATAGCCTGCTCTCGCGGGATGCCGGTCAGCCGTTCCCAGGCCTTGTTGACCACCAGGTAGGTGCCGTTCGCCCGCTCCGACATCAGCACGGGATAGGGCATCAGCTCGAAGAGGTGCATGAAGCGGTCTTCGGACTGGGTGAGCCGCTCGGCGGCGCGCCGCCAGCCGTCGATGTCCTGGATGATGCCGCGCATGCCCGTCGCCGCGCCGTCCCGCAGCACCGGCTCCGCATGGATCCGGACCCAGACGGCGCGGCCGTCGTCGGCCCGCTGCACCTGCAGCTCCATGCTCCAGCCGGAGGCGGTCTCCAGGCCGTGGCGCATGTAACCGTCCAGCGGCGCCCGGAACGGCTCGACCACGAAACGATCCAGGTATTCGGAGGGGCCGGGGAGGCGGGAGCCGCGGGGCACCCCGTGGATGCCGAAACACGCGTCCGACCAATACACCAGCCCGGTGCCGCGCCCGTGTTCCCAGACGCCCAGCCCGGCCATGTGGCCCGCCTGCAGCAGCAGTCCGTGCGCCGCGGCCAGCTGATCGTGCGCAAGCTGGGTCTCGGACGTGTCCTGGAAGATGGATACCAGGCAGTCCCGGTCGCCGACGCGCATTTTCCGCGCGGAGAACAGCCCGGTGATGGTCCGGGTTCCGCTCAGCAGCGTGGCGGGCATCTTCTCGACGTGGCCCTGCCGGCGCAGCAGTTCCATCATGCGCTCGCGTTCCGCGGCGCAGGCCCAGACGCCGATGTCGAGGGTGGTGCGGCCGAATGCCTGCTCGCGGGTGATGCCGAACATCGTCGTGAATGCGGGATTCACATCGATGCAGAGACCGTCGTCGACGCCGGTGATGGCCGCCGCATCGGGCAGCATCTGGTAGAGGACGGATTGCTGCTCGTGCACCCGGCGCGCGGCCTCCTGCTCGTCGCGCGCGGGCGTGACGTCCAGGTGTACGCCCGTGGCGCGCAGGACACGGCCGTGGGCGTCGCGCTCCGCCACCTGCCCGCGGGAGAGGATCCACCGCCAGCGGCCCCGCGTGTCGCGCACGCGGTACTCGGCGCTGAACATGTCTTCCCGGCTCTGCCGGGCCTGGTGCAACTGCCCGGACACGCGCTCCGCATCGTCGGGATGCATCAGCGCGGTCCAGCGCAGGGCCGAGGCTTCGGTGCCATGCGCTTCGATGCCGAAGGCTTCGTAGAACCGTCCGTGGCAGGCGAGCCGGTCTTCGTGCAGTGTCCATTCCCAGCGCCCCCCCGCCGTTGCCTCCAGCATGGCCTGCAGGTCGGCCTGGCGGCGCAGCAGCGCATCGGTGGTGCGCGCGCGTGCGATCACCAGAAGGGCCCCGCCCCCGAGGACCAGGGCGCCCGCGAGCGTCGGCCAGGACGGCGCGCCGGACCAGGCGCGCGCGGCCAGGGCCAGCGTCGCCGCCAGACCGGTGACCGCGACCCAGCCGGGCCCGGGCCCGCGCAGTCTCCGCAATGCGCCCCAGGCGCAGCCCATGGCCCAGGCACTGGCGAGCAGGCCCGCGCCTGCGCCCGCGGTGTCCGGGCGCAAGGCCGCCTCGCCGACCGCGGCGACCAGCCCGCTCAGGGCGCCGGCCAGGGGACCGAGGCAGGCGGCGGCGATGGCGGTCGGAACCGCGTCTGCCGAAGGCCCTGCCCAGAGGGACAGACAGGAGGCGGCCCCCGCAACCAGGCCGCTGCCGATCTGCAGCCGCCGGTCAGGGGGCGTGGCGGCCAGGCGGCGGGCGGGCACCAGGGCCAGCGCCGCGACCAGCGCGACGTGGATCCAGAGCAGCAGCCCGGTATCAATGGCCATTTCGCGGGGGCGACCCGGCCATGCGGACGCCCGTCCGGAGGACGGTGCAGGCGCAGGCGCGGAGGGCGATATCGGGCATACGGTCGAGTTTAAAGCTCTACCGTGCCCGCGTCCGTCCGGCCGTATCGGGGTTTACACACGCTTGCGCAGCCGCGCGCCCACCAGCCCGGTGGACAGCAGGGTGCCGCCCACGATGATGCCTCCGCACAGAACCATCCAGGGCGTCACGGACTCCCCGAGGAACAGCACGCCGTAGGCCACGGCGAACACCGGCGCCAGGAACGTGACGGCCAGGGCGCGGCTGGGCCCGGCGTGCGCGATCAGCCGGAAGTACAGGATGTAGGCGATGCCGGTGCACAGCACGGCGATGGCGATGATCGCGGCCCAGGCCCGCAGGCCGGGGGCCTGGGAGGGCCAGGTCCACAGCGCCGGCACGGCGAGCGCCAGCGCCGCACCCAGCTGGCTGCCGGTGGCGGTGGCCAGCGGCGGCAGCCCGACGAGGTACCGGCGCGTATAGCTGGCACCGACGGCGTAGCAGGTGGTGGCCAGCAGGCAGGCGCCCATCGCCCAGCCTGCATGGTCCGACTTGAAGCCGATGGCCGCGGGGGCGCGCCAGGCCAGCAGGGCCACGCCCAAAAAGCCCAGCGCCAGTCCGGCCCAGCGCAGCCGGCCGATGCGGTCGCCCAGCCAGATCCAGGCCACCAGTGCCCCGAACAGCGGCACGGTGGCGTTGAGGATGGACGACAGCCCGGTGGTGATGTGCAGCACGGCCCAGGCGTAGAGCGCGAAGGGAACGGCGGAGTTGACGATGCCGCCGAGCAGGATGGGTTTCCAGTGGCGGCGCAGGGCTGGCCATTGTCCTTGGCGGAGCAGGATGGGCCAGAGGAAGAGCGTCGCGAGCGCCACGCGCAGCCCGGCCGTGGGCAGCGGTCCGAACTCCGATGCGCCCATGCGCATGAACAGGAAGGACGCCCCCCACAGCGCCGACAGCAACAGGAATTCGCCCAGCCAGTCGCGTGCCGGCGCCCCGGCGGCGGCCGCCGCGCTCACGCCTGCGCTCCGGCGGCCGGCGCGGAAGAGTCTCCGATATCGGCGGCCTCCCCTTCGCCCGGCCAGAGGGGCAGGCTGCGCAGGCGTGCGGGCAGTGCGCCTTCGATCCGCAGCAGGGCGGTCTTGCGCGGCAGGCCGCCCGCATAGCCGGTGAGGGTTCCGTCAGAGCCCAGCACGCGGTGGCACGGCACGATCACGCTCACGGGGTTGCGTCCCACGGCCGCGCCCACCGCCCGCACGGCCAGCGGCCGGCCCAGGTCCCGCGCGAGCGCCGCGTAGCTCGTCACCGCGCCATGGGGAATGGCGGCCAGGGCCCGCCAGACTTCCTGCTGGAAGGCCGTGCCCGCTGCCAGATCCAGCGGCACGTCGAAGCGGCTGCGGGCGCCCTGCAGGTACTCCAGGAACTGGGCGGCCGCGGCCGCCAGCAGCGGGTGGGTGGGGTCTTCGGGCCAGGCGCCCGGACCGTCGAGCCGGTCCGCGGGCTGGTGCCGCTGGCCGTCGAACCACAGGCCGGCAAGGCCGTGCGGCGATGCGGCCAGGCGCACGTCGCCCAGCGGCGTGGCGATGCGCGTCTGTACGCGGGAAGAGAGTTGCGCGATGGGCATGGTGGCGGCCTGTGGCGGATGGGAAGGAGAGGGCGGAAACGGGAGGCGAAGACGAAGACGAAGACGAAGGCGCGGCGGAGGGCGTCACCGGACGGCATCCCGGGGCATGCGCTCCACGGGCGTTTGGCGCTGTTTTGCGCAGGGTTTCTCGGCCTTGCCAGCGGGGAGCGGGTCCTCGGCCGCAGTGCGGCCGAGGCCGCTCCAGGCGCGCACCACGGCATAGCTGCGCCAGGGGCGCCAGGCCTGCGAGGCCTCTTCGGCGGCCTGCGCCGGCCGGGGCGCCGACCGGACGCCGAGGGCCTTGTGCAGCGCGACGTCGCCCGCGGGGAAGGCATCGGGCCAGCGCAGTGCGCGCATCGCGATGTAGTGCGCCGTCCAGTCGCCGATGCCGGGCAGGGCACGCAGCGCGGCCAGGGTGGCCTCGACATCGGCCGCGGCATGCAGCGCGAGGCGCCCCTCGGCCACGGCGCGGGACAACGCCAGGATCGCTGCCTGCCGCTGGCGCACGATGCCGAGCTGCCCGAGGGCGTCGGGCTCGCACGCAGCGAGTGCGGCGGGTGAGGGGAACAGCCGGGTGAGCTCCGGCCACGGCGTCTCGGTGGATTCGCCCCAGCGTTCCACCAGCCGCTGGGCCAGCGTGCGGGCGGCCGCCACGGTGACCTGCTGGCCGAGCACGGCCCGGACCGCCAGTTCGAAGCCATCCCAGGCCCCCGGCACGCGCAGGCCCTCGCCCTGCGGGAAGTCCGCCCGGAGCACGGCATGGATCGCGTCGGGGTCGGCATCCAGATCGAACAGGCCCCGCACGCGGGCGATCACGCCCGGCAGCAGCGGTAACAGGCTGGCTGAAACCCGCAAGTGCACCTGGGGCTTCGGCGGCCCGCCGCGCGGCCCGGCCCCGGCGTCGAACCGTGCGGCGAGCCAGCCCGTGCAGGCACGGCCTTCGGCATCCTGCAGCCGCACGGTGCGGCGCAGCTCCAGTGCCTGCGCATCCACGGCTTCCATGCCCTGGATACGGCGCTGCGCGAAGAACGCCAGCAGGGCCGGCGCGTCGAGAGGCGGCCGGAAGCCCAGCCGCACCGCGCCTGCGGCGGCACCGATGTCCAGCGCGTCGCCCGAGCGGCGCAGGGCGGTCGGCTGCAGGCCATAGTGCTGCGTGAACGCCGCGTTGAACCGGCGCACGCTGCCGAACCCGCTCGCCATCGCGACGGAGGTGACGGGCAGGGCCGTGTCGGTCAGCAGTTGCTTGGCGGCCAGCAGGCGGCGGGTCTGCAGGTACTGCAGCGGGGAAATGCCCAGGGCCGATTCGAACACCCGCCGCAGGTGGCGGTCGCTCACGCCCAGGCGCGCCGCCACGCGCTGGATGGGCGCGGCTCCGTCCCGGGCGCCGGGGCCCTGTTGCGCGCCTGCCGCCGCGCCGTCCCAGAGGGCGCCTTCGGCATCCAGGCAGCGCAGGGCCTCGCGCACCAGGATGCCCTGCGCGTCCTGGATCGACCAGGCCGGCAGGCGGGGGGCCAGTTCCGGCCGGCAACGCAGGCACGGGCGGAAGCCCGCGCTTTCCGCCTGGGCGGCAAGCGTGAAGAACCGGCAGTTCTCGCGGCGCGGCGTACGGACGGCGCACACCGGCCGGCAGTAGATGCCGGTCGACGTCACCCCGGTGAAGAACCGGCCGTCGAAGCGCGCGTCCCGCGCGGCGAGCGCCAGGTAGCGGGCCTCGTCGAGTGCATCGACGGCCGGGGTGGCAGGAGGGGTGGGGCGGGGCATGGAGGGCATCATAGGCCGCGCCCCTGACGCTGGCTGGCCGTTTCCGGACATCTCCCCGGACGCCCGGAACGCGGCCGTGCGTCGGCTGAGAATGCGGCCTCAGCCTACGCGCCGCGACCGCTCCGCCGGGTCGCCCGACGCCTACAATTCCCCGCGACCCGCCGGCCCCGCCGGTGCGGACCCGATCCGGACGCCGGTGCGCAGGCCCTTGCGCAGCCGGTGCCTTCATCCCTGCCAGCAAAGGAACCCTCCGTGCAGCTCCATTCCGCCATCTTCAAGGCCTACGACATCCGCGGCATCGTGCCGAGCACCCTGACCGAAGAAGTGGCGCGCGCGCTCGGCCGGGCCTTCGGCACGGCGGCCCGGCGCGAGGGCCAGGCCACGGTGGCGGTGGGCCGGGATGGTCGCTTGTCGGGCCCCGCGCTGTCGCAGGCGCTCATCGCCGGCCTGGTGGATGCGGGCATCGAGGTGATCGACGTCGGCGCGGTCACCACGCCGATGCTGTACTTCGCTGCGCATACCCTGTGCCAGAGCGGCATCCAGGTGACCGGCAGCCACAACCCCAAGGACTACAACGGCTTCAAGATGGTGCTGGCCGGCCGTGCGATCTACGGCGACGAGATCCAGGGCCTGCGCCGCACCATGGAAGAAGAAAGCTGGGACCTGCAGCCCGGCGGTTCGGTGCGGCAGGCCGACGTGCTGCCCGCCTACGTGCAGCGCATCACCTCCGACGTGAAGCTCGAGCGCCCGATGAAGATCGTGGTGGACAGCGGCAACGGCATCGCCGGCGCGTCGGCGCCCGGCATCTTCCGGGCCCTGGGCTGTGAAGTGATCGAACTGTTCTCGCAGGTGGACGGCAATTTCCCCAACCACCATCCCGATCCGAGCAAGCCCGAGAACCTGCGCGACCTGATCCGCGCGCTGCAGGAGAGCGACGCGGAACTGGGCCTGGCCTTCGACGGCGACGGCGACCGGCTGGGCATCGTCACCAAGGACGGCCAGAACATCTTCCCCGACCGCCAGATGATGCTGTTCGCGCGCGACGTGCTCTCGCGCGTGCCGGGCGCGCCCATCCTGTTCGACGTGAAATGCACGCAGCGCCTGGCGCCGGCGATCGAGGCCGCGGGCGGCCAGGCAGTGATGTACAAGACGGGCCATTCGCTCATCAAGGCGCGCATGAAGGAACTCGACTCCCCGCTCGGCGGCGAGATGAGCGGCCACATCTTCTTCAAGGAGCGCTGGTTCGGCTTCGACGACGGCACCTACGCCGGCTGCCGCCTGCTGGAGATCCTGAGCCGCCACGACGACCCGAGCGCGGTGCTCAACGGCCTGCCCACGAGCCACTCCACGCCCGAGCTGAACGTGGCCTGCGAAGAGGGCGAGCCGCACCGCCTCACGGCCGAGCTGCAGGCCATGGCCCAGGAGGCCTTCCCCGAGCCCGCGCGCATCAGCGCCATCGACGGGCTGCGCGTGGACTGGCCGGACGGTTTCGGCCTGATCCGCGCGAGCAACACCACGCCCGTGCTGGTGCTGCGCTTCGAGGGCCACACGCCCGAGGCGCTGCACCGCATCGAGTCCGCCATGATGCAGCTGCTGCAGCGCGTGAAGCCCGGCGCGACCCCGGGCGCGGCCGCGCACTGAGCGCCCCGCCATGCGCGTCGCAGCGGCCCAGACCACATCGCGGCCCGGCGGGCCGGCGGCCAACATCGACACCCACCTGCGGTTCGCCCAGGCGGCAGCGGATGCCGGCGTGAACGTGCTGGTGTTCCCGGAGCTGTCGCTCACCGGCTACGACCTGCCGGCACTGGAGCACTGGGCCCGCGCGCCGGAGGACCAGGCCTTCGCGCCGCTGCGGGAGGCCGCGCGGCGCCACGGCATGTCGCTGGTGGTCGGTACGCCGGCCCCTGCGGAGCGGCCGGGCGGCAGGCCGGGCATCGGCGCGATCACGTTCCGCGCGGACGGCGGCACGCAGGTCTACCGCAAGCGCCACCTGCACCCCGGCGAGGAAGCGCACGCCGAGGCAGGGACCGAAGACGCGCAGGTGCAGGATTTCTCGGGCCTGCCCGTGGCGATGGCCGTGTGCGCGGACATCGGCCATGCCGTGCACGCCGACGCCGCCGCGCGTGCGGGCGCGGCGCTCTACGCCGCGGGCGTGGTGGTGTCGGACGGGGGCCATGCCCACGATACGGCCTGCGCCCAGGGCCATGCGAGGCGCTGCGGCATGGCGGTGCTGCTGGCCAACCACGGCGCGCCCACCGGCGGCTATGCCTGCGTGGGCCGCAGTGCCTTCTGGGCCCCGGACGGCGCGTTGCTGGCCGAGGCCCCGGGCACGGGCGACTGGCTGGTCGTCGCGGAACGCTCGCCTTCGGGCTGGACCGCGCACGCGCGCCCCGTCGCGCCGTGAACCCGGCACGCCTGCTGTATTCCGCGCTCATGGTGGGCGCCCAGCCGCTGCTGCGGCGCAAGCTCCGGCGGCGCGCCGGTGCCGAACCCGGGTATGCGCACGCGGTCGAGGAGCGCTTCGGCCGGTACGGCGATGCCCTCGGGGCGACCGGTGCATCCGCGGCAGCGTCCGGCCCGCTCGTCTGGATCCATGCGGTATCGCTGGGCGAGACCCGGGCCGCAGCCATCCTGCTCGGCGTGCTGCGTCCGCTGTTGCCCGGCATGCGGCTGCTGCTCACGCACGGCACGGCCACGGGCCGGGCCGAAGGCGCGAAACTGCTGCAGCCCGGCGATCTGCAGGTCTGGCAGCCCTGGGACACGCCCGCGGCCGTGGGCCGCTTCCTGGAACGCTTCCGGCCCGCCATCGGCGTGCTCATGGAGACCGAGGTCTGGCCCAACCTGATCGCCGGATGCCGGGCGCGCGGCGTGCCGCTGGTGCTGGCGAACGCGCGGCTCAACGCGCGCTCGCTGGCCGGCGCGCGGCGGCTGGCGTGGCTGTCGCGCCCGGCCTATGGCGCGCTGGCCGAGGTGTGGGCGCAGAGCGAAGGCGATGCCGGGCGTCTGCGCGCAGCCGGCGCGCACGTCGGGGGGGTGTTCGGCAACCTCAAGTTCGACGTGGTGCCCGATGCGGCGCAGCTGGCCCAGGGGCGCGCATGGCGCGGCGCGGAACGGCGCCCCGTGGCGCTGCTGGCGAGCAGCCGGGAAGGCGAGGAGTCGATGTGGCTGGAAGCCCTGTCGCGGACTGGGGCCGGAGCGGCACGGCCCGTCCAGTGGCTCATCGTGCCGCGCCATCCGCAGCGGTTCGCCGAGGTGCGCGCGCAGCTCGAGGCCGCGGGCCTGAGCGTGTCGTGCCGCAGCGCCTGGGGCGCCGCGCCCGCGCCGGCCGACGTGTGGCTGGGCGATTCGATGGGCGAGATGGTCCTCTACTACGGCCTGGCGCATGCCGCGCTGCTGGGCGGCAGTTTTGCGCCGCTGGGGGGGCAGAACCTCATCGAGGCCGCCGCCTGCGGATGCCCGGTGGTGATGGGGCCGCACACGTTCAATTTCGCCGAGGCCGCGGACAATGCGGCGCTGGCCGGCGCCGCGCTGCGCGTGGACGGCATGGCGCAGGCCGTCGCCACCGCCGAGGCGCTGGTGCTCGACGCTCCGCGGCAGTCGGCGCTGGAGCTGCGGGCGCTGGAATTTTCCGCCGCCCACCGGGGCGCGGCCCTGGCCACGGCCGAGGCGGTGGCCGGCGTGCTGTACGGCGAAAGGCCGGTTCCCGCGGGCGAGGCCGGTTGCGGTGCGATCGGGTAGCGCAGGTCCCGCGCCTGGATGCTCGGCGGCGTGCCCGAAGGTGTTGCCGGTGCCGTCGACCCGGCCGCCCGCTCGGCACGACGGATAAAGAACCCCTTTCGCCGCCATAGCCAACCCCGATCGGCGAGTCAGTATCCATTCAGGTTGGTCGGCGGCGTGCGCGCGAATGCGGAGAGCGTGGCCACGGCAAGTGCCGAGATGGCGCAGGGCAATACCGACCTGTCGTCGCGTACCGAACAGGCCTCGCGCCGGATCGCGGACATCATCGGCCTGATCGACGGCATCGCCTTCCAGACGAACATCCGTGTCTCGCAGGTGGGAGAGGCCGTGGTGCAGATGGACCAGGCCACGCAGCAGAACGCCGCGCTGGTCGAACAAAGCGCCGCGGCGGCTTCCAGCCTGCGGGCACAGGCGGAGCAGCTGGTGGGGGCGGTGTCGGTGTTCCGTTTGCCGGGCGCCGCGGGCGCGGTGCGGCAGCTCGCGGCCTGATCCGGCTCCGCAGGCCGGAAAGACCCGGGGTTTTGCCGCAGCGCAGGCGCTGCCGGGGGGCCATGCCGCACAATGGCGGCTCCCCCGGGCGCCACCGGTGCCGGCGGGCTGCCACATGATCGAAAAGCACTACCTCACCCCGCTGTTCGCGCCCAGTTCCATCGCCGTGCTGGCGGGCCGGGCCGACGCACCCGACTCCCTCACCCCGGCCGCACGCGCCCTGCACGAGGCCCTGCGCGCGCAGCGCTTCACGGGCACGCTGCAGTTCCTCGACATCCACACCAGCGGCACGCTGGCCGATCTGGCGCAGACACGCGCCGATCTCGCCGTGATCGCCCAGCAGCCGCAGGACACGGCCGCGGCGCTCGAAGTCGCCGGCCGCATCGGCTGCCGCGCCGCGCTGGTGCTGTCGCACGGCATCGACGCCGACGGTGCGCTGCAGCTCAAGAAGATCGCGCGCCGCGAAGGCATGCACCTGCTGGGCCCGAATTCCCTCGGCCTGCAGCGACCCCACCTGCAACTCAATGCGAGCGCGGCCGGGCCGCTGGCACGCGAGGGCTCGCTCGCGCTCGTATGCCAGTCGGGCGCGCTCACGGCGTCCATCCTCGACTGGGCGCACAAGAACGCCGTGGGCTTTTCCACCGTGGTGTCCCTCGGGCCCCACACCGACGTGGACATCGCCCAGGTGCTGGACTTCCTCGCGAACGACGGGCGCACCCAGAGCATCGTGGTGTACATGGAAGGCATCGGCAGTGCGCGCCGCTTCATGAGCGCGCTGCGCTCGGCCGCCAACGCCAAGCCGGTGGTGGTGCTGAAGGCCGGCCGCAAGCCCGCCGGCAACGAGGCCGCGCAGACCCACAGCGGCGCCATCGTGGGCAGCGACGACGTGTTCGACGCGGCCCTGCGACGCGCGGGCGCCGTGCGCGTGCGTTCGTTCGTGGAGCTGTTCTCGGCCGCCAAGTGCCTGGCCTCGCGCTACCGGCCGGTGGGCAAGCGGCTCGCGCTCGTCACCAACGGCGGCGGCCCGGGCGTGCTCGCCGCCGACTGGGTGAACGAGATCCTGCTGGAGATGGGGCGGCTCTCTCCCGAGTCGGCGCGCGCGCTGGCGCCGCAACTGCCGCCGCTCGCATCCCTCACGGACCTGATGGACCTGTCGGAAGAGGCGGGGCCCGCCCATTACCGCGCCGCCATCGACGCCGCCGAGAAAGACCGCCAGATCGACGGCGTGCTGGCCATCCATTCGCCCAAGGCCGGCACCGATCCCGCCGAAGTGGCCACGGCGCTCGCCGAGGCCAAGCGCCTGATGGGCAAGCCGCTGCTGGCCTGCTGGATGGGCGACGCCACCGTCGGCCCGGCACGCGAGGTGCTGCGCGCCGCGGCCATCCCGAATTTCCGCACGCCCGAGGCGGCCGTGGGCGCCTTCGGCAACATCGCCTCGTTCTACCAGAACCAGCAATTGCTGCAGCAGACGCCGCCGCCGCTGTCGGCGCTGTCCAAGCCCGACATCGAGGGCGCGCGCCTGCTGATCGAAAGCGTGCTGGCCGAGCGCCGCCAGGTGCTCACCGAGATGGAGTCGAAGACGCTGCTGGCCGCGTTCCAGGTGCCCGTGACCAAGACGCTGCTGGCCCGCAGCGCGCACGAGGCGATGATGATCGCCACGCAGCTGGGCTTCCCCGTGGCGCTGAAGATCGATTCGCCCGACATCTCGCACAAGTCCGACGTGGGCGGCGTGGCGCTCGACATCCACAGCGGCACGGCCGCGCGCGACGCCTACACCGACATGGTGCAGCGCGTGGCGCGCCTGCAGCCGGGCGCGCGCATCAACGGCGTGACGGTGCAGAAGATGGCGCGCGCGCGGCGCGGCCGGGAGATCTGCATCGGCCTGGTGACGGACGACCCGTTCGGCCCGGTGATCACCTTCGGCGCGGGCGGCACCATGATCGAGCTGATCGACGACCGCGCGATGGAGCTGCCGCCGCTCAACCAGTTCCTCGCGCGCCGGCTCATCGAGCGCTCGCGCGTGGCCGAGACGCTGGGCGAATGGCGCGGCGCGAGCGCGGTGGACCGCGACGCGCTGGAGCAGACGCTGCTGCGCGTCTCCGAAATGGTGTGCGCGCTGCCGCAGCTGCGCGAGATGGACATCAACCCGCTCATCGTGGATGCGGGCGGCGTGGTGGCGGTGGATGCACGCATCGTCGTGCGCGACACCGCCCAGGGCACCGGCGGCCGCAGCGAGGGCTACGGGCACCTGGCGATCCTGCCGTACCCGGCGCGCTACGAGCAGATCTGGCCGATGCGCGGCGGCGGCGAGTTCCTCGTGAGGCCCGTGCGGCCGGACGATGCGCAGATGCTGCAGCGGCTGGTGAAGGAGCTTTCGCCCGAAAGCCGGTACTTCCGCTACATCTCGCAGATCGCGGAGCTGCCCGCGCCCATGCTCGCGCGCTTCACGCTCATCGACTACGACCGCGAAATGGCCCTGGTCGCCGTCCACCGCGAGCGCAGCGCGGGCGAGGACGGCGAGATCCGCGGCACCGAGCGCATCGTGGGCGTCTCCCGCTACGTGACCAACCCGGACCAGACCAGCTGTGAATTCGCGCTGGTGGTGGCCGACGATTTCAACGGCCGCGGGCTGGGATCGCGGCTGATGCTGAGCATCATGGAAGCGGCCCGCGACAAGGGCCTGACCGAGATCCAGGGCCTGGTGCTCTCGCACAACCCGAGCATGCTCAAGCTCATGCGCCGTCTGGGGTTCGAGGTGCGGGCGTATCCGGACGATCCGGAGTTCAAGCTCGTGGCGCACCAGCTCTGACGGTGCACGGCCGGCGCGCGGGACGCCCCGGTGGGCCGTCAGCGGGCCGAAATTGCCTCGATCGGCCGCAGGTCGTCCGGCGTCAGCGTGCCCGCGGCCTGGCGCAGCCGCAGCGACCCGAGCAGCACGTTGTAGCGCGCCTGCGCGAGGTCGCGCCGGGTCTGGTAGAGCTGGCTCTGGGCGTTGAGCACGTCGATGTTCACGCGCACGCCGACCTGGTAGCCGAGCCGGTTGGCGTCCAGCGCGCTCTGGCTCGAGACTTCCGCGGCCTCCAGCGCACGCACCTGGCCCCGGCCGGACTGCACGCCGAAGAAGGCGCTGCGCACGGCCTGCGCCACCGTGCGGCGGGCATTGTCCAGATCCGCCACCGCCTTGTCCTCCAGCGACAGGGTTTCGCGGATGCGGTTCTGCACCGCGAAGCCGGCGAACAGCGGCAGCGTCATCTGCACGCCGATGCTGGCGTTGCGCGCGTTGGAATGCAGGTGCGGCGCGGTCACGGTGCCATTGGGATTGCGGGCCGCCTGGTAGCCTGCCTGCAGGTCCACCGTCGGCAGGTGGCCCGTCTCGGCCTTGCGGATTTCGAGCCGCGCCACGTCCAGCGCGATGGCGGCCTGGCGCACCTGGGGCTGCAGCTCCTCGGCGGTGCGTACCCAGGTCTCGACCGTGTCGGGCACCACGGCCGGCAGTTGCACGGGCAGGGCGAGCGGCAGCGGCGAGGTGCCCGGACGGCCCACGAGCTGGTCCAGCGCCAGCTGCTTCACGCGCAGGTCGTTGTCTGCCGCGATCTCCTGCGCCTCGACCAGGTCGAAGCGGGCCTGCGCCTCGCGCGAGTCCGTGATGGTCGCATTGCCGACCTCAAAATTGCGCTGCGCCGAAGCGCGCTGCTCCGACACTGCCGCCTTCTGGGCGCGCAGGGTGTCGAGCGTGTCGCGCGCTGCCAGCACGTCGAAATACGCCTGCGACAACCGCACGATCAGGTCCTGCTGGGCGGCCTCCAGGCGGGCCTGGGCGATGTCCACCCCGCGCTGTCCCTGCTCGAAGGCGATCCGGTTGGCGGGCCGGTAGAGCGGCTGCGATGCCGTGATGCCCGCGGTCTGCTGCGGTGTCGAGAGATCGATCGGCGGGCGGTTCACGTCGGTGCGCGTGTACGACGCGCCGGCCGACAGGCCCGCGCTCGGCAGCAGGCCTGCGCGGGCCTGCTCGGCGCGGCTCACCGCCGCACGGGCCTCCGCGAGCGCGGACTGCAGCGGCGCGTCGTAGCCCTGCGCGAGGTCGTAGAGCGCCGGCAGGCTCTGCGCCGATGCCGGGGCGGCGACCCACAGCGAGGACACCACGGGAAGCGCGAGCCACAGTGCGCGGGCGGTAGCTGCACCGCGGGAGGAGGGCGAACGGAGGAAGGTCATGGCGGACAAGCGTCTCTTTCCTGGCAGATGAACCGGTGGTCGGATTCCGACGGGCGGCCGCATTCCCGCCCGGCTCCCTGGGGAGGCGGGCGCGTGCCGGCCGGCCCGGCGAGGTCAGTAGCGGGGCACCCCGGGATCGCGCTCGTGCGACCAGGCGTCGATGCCGCCCGAGATGTTGGCCAGCCGCTGGAATCCGTGCTGTTCGAGGAAGGCCGCCACGCGCAGGCTGCGCATGCCGTGGTGGCACAGGCAGGCGACGGGGCGCTCCGCTTCCAGTTCTTCGAGCCGGGCGGGGATCTCGCCCATGGGAATGGCGACGACGTCGAAGCCGCCGCCCTCCGCCGCGCGCACGCTGGCGGTCTGCAGTTCCCAGGGCTCGCGCACGTCCAGCACCAGGGGGCGGCCGCCGCCGGCTGCGGCGGAGAACCATTCGTCGAGCTGGGCGGGACGTACGTGGTCGATCATGGAAGGGAGTCCTGTGTCAGGAAAGAAGAGAGGGGGACGCTCGCGCCGCTCAGAACGTGAAGCGCGGGCGCTCCGGGAAGTTCAGCAGGCGCGCCGCGTTGGTGTCCCAGGGGGTGCTGGCGGCGAAGCGGTCGCCCGCGCGGCGCACGAAGGTCGCGCGCATCACGGGTTCGTCGCCGGTGATCGCGGCCAGGCGGCCGCCTTCGCGCAGCAGGGCCAGCAGGTTCTGGGGCACCTCGTGCACCGAGCCGCTCAGCAAGATCACGTCGAACGGACCGTCGGCGATCGCATCGCGCGCGCCGTCACCCTGGCGCACGACCACATTGTCGATGCCCGCGCCGAGCAGGTTCTCACGCGCGAACTCGACCAGGTCGGGCACGATCTCCAGGCTGACCACGTGCTCCGCGCGATGCGCGAGCAGGGCGGCCATGTACCCGGAGCCGGTGCCGATCTCCAGCACGCGGTCGGTGGGGCGCACCTGCAGGTCCTGCAGCAGGCGGGCTTCCACGCGCGGGGCCAGCATGCACTGGCCGAGGCGCTGGGCTTCCTCGGCGGACGGATTCAGCGGGATCTCCATGTCCATGAAAGCCATGCCGCGGTAGGCGACCGGCACGAAATCCTCGCGGCGCACGACGTTCAGCAGGTCCAGCACGTCGGTGTCGAGCACGTTCCAGGGGCGGATCTGCTGCTCGATCATGTTGTAGCGGGCCAGGGTCACGGGATCGCTCGCGTCGGCAGTCGTGTTGTAGGGAAGGGTCATGGGGGATTTCTCCGGTGCACGGGGGTCAGGTCGGGACAAACCCACGATTCTAGGCCGGGCGCACGCAAAAGCCCGCCAGCAGGTTGTCGAGCTGCGCGTCGATGAAGCGCTGCGGGGTCACGTCCTGCGACTCGGGCATGCAGACGCCGGAGTGGCGCCACATCATCATGAACACCAGCGGCGCGACGACGACCTGCACGGCGCAGTCCAGGTCGAGCGGGCGGAATTCTCCGCGCGCCACGCCGCGCTCCAGGATGCGCCGGATCAGGCGGTTGCTCGGCAGGACGACCTCGGCGCGGTAGAACGCCGCGATGTCGGGAAAGTTGTGCGCCTCGCTCAGGATCAGCTTGGACAGGCCCGACGCCTTGGTGGAGCCGATGTGCGTCCACCAGAGGTCATAGGCATGGCGCAGCAGCTCGGACGTGCCGTGCGGGTACTGCTCGATCTCCACGTCCCATTCGGCGAAGTGGCGGCCCATGTTGTGGCGCACGACCTCCTTGAACAGGTCTTCCTTGCTGGGGAAATACAGGAACAGCGTGCCCTTGGAGACGCCGGCACGCGCGGCCACCTCGTCCACCTTCGTGGCGGCATAGCCCTTCTCGACGAACAGATCGAGCGCCGCGTCGATCAGCTCGCCGGGGCGCGCGTCCTTGCGCCGTGCACGCCGGGGCGAAGGCACGGGCGCAGGCGACGTGGAAGAGGGAGCAGAAGCGGGGGACACCATAATTAATGACTGACTGGTTAGTAATGTAGCGACCCCGCGCGACGGAGTCAACGCGCCAGCGCGGACAATTCCCACATGCGCGGCGCCGCGGCGCCTCTACCGTATCGTTTTCTTCACAGCGAGGTTTTCCATGGGTTCAGAAACCATCACGTTGGGCGGCGGCTGCTTCTGGTGCACCGAAGCGGTCTTCGACCGTGTGCGCGGCGTGACCGACGTCGAGAGCGGCTATGCCAACGGCCATGTGGCCCGGCCCACCTACGAACAGGTCTGCTCGGGCACCACGGGCCATGCGGAGGTGGTGCGCCTCACCTTCGATCCGGCCGTGATCGGCCTGCGCGAGATCCTGGAAATCTTCTTCGCCACGCACGACCCGACCACGCTCAACCGCCAGGGCAACGATGTGGGACCGCAGTACCGCAGCGGCATCTACACCAGCACCCCCGAGCAGCAGGAGATCGCCGAAGCCATGGTCCGGCAGCTGACGCAGGACCGCCTGTTCGGCGCGCCGGTCGTGACGGAAGTGGAGCCGCTGGAGTCGTACTGGCCCGCCGAGGACTACCACCAGGACTACTACCTGCAGCACCCGGAGCAGGGGTACTGCGCCTTCGTCGTGGGCCCCAAGGTCGAGAAGTTCCGAAAGACCTTCTCGCGCTATCTGAAGCCCGAATGAGGCGCGCGGGGCGGCGTATGCATAATGCAACCCGATTGCATTAACCAGCGCGCGCCAGGCCTCTTCCCGCCGCCCGGGTTCCGGCCCGGCTGATCTGGAAGAGGGCAGGGCGTGCGAGCCCGCCATGCCTGCTTCCGTCCGTACTCCGCGTTCTTCCCGCGCTGCGCCGTCCCCGGCGCGGGCCACCGCACCCGCGGCCCCGGAGCGCGCGCTTCCCCAGGGCCTGCGCTCCACGCGCGCCACCCGGGCGGTGCTCGCGCTCATGGAGTCCGATCCGTCGGCCGCGCGGTCCGGCACCGAGGTGGTGGCCGCGCTGGAGCGCCGGGGCGTGCCCGCCAACCGCGTCACCGTCTACCGCCTGCTGGACCGCCTCGCCGTGGCCGGACTGCTGGAGCGCCACGTGGACGGACAGCGCGTCACCCGCTACACGCTCGCCGGCACGCCCGCCGAGCGCTGGGCGCCGCGTTTCGAATGCACCGACTGCCACCGGCAGATCCGCATCGCGGACGGCGCCGCGCCGCTGCGGGCGGCGATGCGGCGCGTGCTGCAGGCACTGGCTGCGGCCGGGCACGAGCAGCTTGCCGCGGACATCGCCGTGCAGGGGCGCTGTGCGGACTGCGCGCAGGCCGGAGCTGCGCGCGGATGATCCGTTCCCGCGCGCTGGCGTTCGCACATGCCGGTGGCGCCCCCCTCCGGTTCCCCGATGCCGACCTGCCGCAGGGCGGCTGCCTGCTGCTGCGCGGTCCCTCGGGTTCCGGCAAGTCCACCTGGCTGGCGCTCGCCGCCGGCCTGCGCACCGCCACCGAAGGCACGCTCGTGGTGGCCGGCCAGACGCTCGCGGGGCCAGGGGCACTGCCGCGCGCGGCACGCGACGGCTGGCGGGCGCGCCACCTCGGCTTTCTGCCGCAGGCGCTGCACCTGTCGCCGGCACTGTCGGTCGCGGAGAACCTGGCGCTGCCGTTCTTCGCCGCCGGCCTGCCGCGCGACGACCGGGCGATCGCCGATGTGCTGGGCCGGCTGGATCTGGGCGCATTCGCCGGGCGGCGGCCGCACGAGCTCTCCGGCGGCCAGGCCCAGCGCGTGGCGCTGGCGCGAGCGGTGCTGCTGTCGCCGCGCGTGCTGCTGGCCGACGAACCCACCGCCAGCCTCGACGACGGTGCCGCGCAGGCCGCGCTGGCGCTGCTCATGGCCTGCGCGGCGGACTGCACGGCCACGCTGGTCGTCGCCACGCACGACCGGCGCGCGGTGCAGGCCCTGGAGGCCCGGCCCGGTACGGTGTCGATGCTCCTCGGCGCCGGCGCAGGGGACCCGCGCGGCGCCGCAGGTTCCGGCGGAAGGAGGGGGCCATGAGCGCGGCGACCCTGCGCGCCGGCAGCGTGCCCCGGCTGGCGTGGCGCTATCTCTGGTCCAGGCCGCTCACTTCGGCGCTCAACCTGCTGCTGCTCACGCTCGGGCTGGCGGCGGTGACGCTGGTGCTGCTCGTGGCCACCCAGGTGGACCGCGGCTTCGAGCGCGACGTGCAGGGCATCGACCTGGTGGTCGGGGCCAAGGGCAGCCCCCTGCAGCTGATCCTGGCGGGCGTGTTCCACATCGACGTGCCGCCGGGCAACATCGCCCTGGAGGATTTCGAAGCCCTGCGGCGCAACCCGCTGGTGGCCCAGGCGATCCCGATCAGCCTGGGCGACAGCTTCGCGGGTTACCGCATCGTGGGCACCACGCACGAATACCCAGCGCACTATGGCACGGAACTGGTGGCCGGTCGGCTCTGGAACGCGCCCATGGAAGCCGTGCTGGGTGCCTCGGTGGCGGTCGCCATGCAGCGCGCGGCGCGTGGGCCCGGCGGCGACGGGCACCCCGCCGCCGGCGCGCAGGGGCTGCTGGGCCGCACATTCTTCGGAACACACGGCCTCGCGCCGGGCGGCGAGGAGCATGGCGGCCATCCCTACCGCGTGGCGGGCGTGCTCGCGCCCTGCGGCTGCGTGCTCGACCGGCTGGTGCTCACCGCCACCGAATCGGTGTGGCAGGTCCACGAGTCCGCGCAGGCGGACGACCCGGATGACCTCGCGGTGCTGCGCCAGGAGCGCGAGATCACGCTGGCGCTGGTGCGCTGGCGCAGCCCGCTCGCCGCGGTGACGCTGCCGCGTGCCATCAATGCCACCACCCCCATGCAGGCCGCGGCACCCGCCGTGGAGATCACCCGGCTGGTCCGCCTGCTCGGCGTGGGCGCCGACGTGCTGCGCGCCTTTGGCGGCGTGCTGCTGGGCGTGGCCGGGCTGAGCGTGTTCATCGCCCTCTGGAACGCGGTGCGCGAGCGCCGTGCCGACCTGGCCATGCTGCGCATGCTGGGCGCGCCGCCCGTGCGCGTGGGCAGCCTGCTGCTATGCGAGGCGCTGTGGCTCGCCCTGCTGGCCTCGGTGCTCGGCCTGGCGGTGGGGCACCTGCTCGCCGAGGGCGTGGGGCGCCTGCTCGCCGCCCAGAACGCCATGCCGGTGACCGGCGCACTCTGGCTGCCCGGCGAATGGGCCGTTCCCGGTCTGGCGGCGGTCCTGGCTTTCGCCTCTGCAATCCTGCCCGCTGTCCAGGCCTGCCGGGTGGACGTGGCCGAACTGCTGGGTCGCCCATGAGTCCGGTGCTGCGGCATCCACCGCCTGTTTTCGTTTCCCTCCTCCCATCGTTCAAAAGGAACCACACCATGCGCCGCTCCCTTGCCCGATCCATCATTGCGCTGGCCTGCGCCCCGCTGCTGGCGCTGGGCGCCTTCTCTGCCGCCCATGCGCAGGACACGAAGGAACCCCATGCCCACGGCGACAAGGAGATCCAGGCCGACGTGCAGCGCCACCGTGCCATGGCCGCCGCCCACGAGGCCGCGGCCAAATGCCTGGAGGCCGGCAAGGGCCACGACCAGTGCGTGAAGGATCTGCAGGCCGCCTGCAAGGGGCTGGCGATCGGCAAGTACTGCGGGATGAAGCACCAGCACTAGAGCCTGGCATGGGATTGCTCTGCCGTAAGACCGCCACATCGTGGAAAATGGCAGAGCCGGAAAGTTGTATTCGCTCCATGAAACCCTCCCTCCTCGTCGTTGCCGGAACGGCCGCCTGCGCCATGGCCTGGGCGGGTGCGTGCATGGCTGCGGGCACGCCTTCCGCGCAGGCACCGGCGGGAGGAGCGGGCGCCCAGCCGCCGCTGTCGCCGCCGCTGGGCGGCCCTCCCGGTGCGGGCGGGTTGCCTGCAGGCACCGGCGCGGGCTACCACAGTCCGCAGAGCCCGATCAAGCCGCTGCCGCGTCGCGAGGACGTGGTGCCGTGGTCCACGCTGACGGGTCTCACCAAGAAGACGCTCAAGACCCGTATCGCGCCCGTGTTCAACGCCGAGCAGAAGGTGCTCGACGGCAAGGTGCAGCGCATCCAGGGGTTCATGGTCCCGATGGACACCCGCCCGCTGCAGCGGCATTTCCTGCTGACTTCCGTGCCGCTCACCTGTGCGTTCTGTATTCCCGGCGGGCCCGAGAGCATGGTGGAGGTCAAGGCCTCTGTGGGCGTGCCGTATTCGCTGGAGCCGGTCGTGGTCGAGGGCGAATTCAGGCTGCTGGGCAATGACGAGTACGGGCTCTTCTACCGCATGGTCAACGCCGAGCCCGTGAAGTGATCCGCGCCGCAGCCACCCACCGCGGCGCCAGGGGCGTCCACCTGCCGGCCGGAGCCGGGCCGGCGCGGTCACGCGCGCTGGCGCTGTGGCTGTGGTTCATGCTGGCCGTGGCCATGTCGCTGGCGCCGGCGCTGGGCCGCATGCACCAGGTGGTGCACGGGCCCGCGGCGCAGGGGATGGGCGCGGTCGCGCTGCCGTCGGCCGGCCCGGCGCACGCCGCGCGCCCGGAGATCGACCAGGCTGCCGTGCGGCACCCGCCGCATGCCCATCCTGCCGGCATGCTGGAAGCGCTGTTCGCCGGGCATGCGGGCAGCGACTGCACGCTGCTGGACCATTCGCTTTTCGGCGCGGCCTTGCTGTCTGCGCTGCTGCCGGGGGCCGCTCCCGCGGCCGCCCCCGCACCGCGCGGGGTGCCCGCCACCGGCATCGGGGCCCGCCCGCCGCTCACCCGCCTCGCGCGCGCCCCTCCGGCCGGCCTGGCCGCTTCGGCGTAGCAGCCGCGGCCCGTCGGGCCTCCCTCAGGGGCTTCTTGCGGGCCTGCCTTTGGGCTGCTCGCGCTGTTCGCGCCGCTCGCGCGGTACCGGGGACCTTCGGGCCTCCGGTGCCACACCATCCCTTCCCTGATCGTTTTTTTGCGACCTCCGGACGCGCCGGGCGCGTTGCTGCGTCCTGCGTGCGTGCCCGCGTTGGCAACGCCGAGCGCGCCACTGCAGCGCGCGGCGGGCGGTGGCCGCCGCGCGTCCCTTTTTTCTTTTTCCCTCTCTCTTGCCCTTCCTTGCCATGACACCCCATACCCTTGCCTGCTCCCTCCGGTCGAACCGTGCCGGCCGTCCGGTCCGCGCCGCGCTCCATCCGCTGGCGTGCGCCGTACTGCTGCTCGCTTCCGGCGCGCACGCGCAGACGGCCGCCACCGATGCGGCCGCCGCTGCGCGTGTCCGGTTGCCCGAAGTGACCGTCACCGGCAACCCGCTGGGCGCCGATGCCGTGGTCGTGCCCGCCGCACAGCTGTCGGGCGACGATCTCACGCTGCGCACCGAATCCACGCTGGGCCAGACGCTGGACGGCCTGCCCGGCGTGAGCAGCACCTACTTCGGGCCCAACGCCAGCCGGCCCATCATCCGCGGCCTCGACGGCGACCGCATCCGCGTGCTGCAGAACAGCGGCGCCACGCTGGATGCGTCGGCCCTGAGCTTCGACCATGCCGTGCCCACCGAGGCCCTCACCACCGAGCGCATCGAGGTGCTGCGCGGGCCGGCCGCGCTGCTCTACGGCGGCAGCGCCGTCGGTGGGGTGGTGAACGTGATCGACAACCGCATTCCGCGCGAGCCGTTGAACGGCGTGGACGGCAAGGCCGAAGCCTCGGCCGCCACCGGCAACCGGGAGCGCGCGGGCGCAGCGATGGTGGAGGGCGGCAACGACCGCTTCGCGCTGCATGCCGACGTGTTCGACCGCGACACCGACGACGTGCGCGTGCCCGTCGAGCTGGGCTGCGAGAAGCCCGGGTCGCCCGGCCTGTCCCGGCGCATCTGCAATTCCGCCAGCCATACGCGCGGCGGCGCCGTGGGCGGCACGGCCTTTTTCGACCGCGGCTACCTGGGCCTATCCGCGAGCACCTACCGCAGCGACTACGGCACTGTCGCCGAGGACGACGTGACCATCGGCATGCGCTCCAACCGCTATGCGCTGGACGGCATGTGGCGCTTCGGCGCCGGCCCGCTGGAGAGCGTGCGCGTGCAGGCCAGCCACACCGACTACCGGCACACCGAGTACGAGGGCGGCGAGCCCGGCACCACGTTCCGCAACCGCGGCAACGATCTGCGCGTCGAGGCGAAGCATGCGCCCGTCGGACGGCTGCAGGGCGTGATCGGTCTGCAGGCCGAATCCTCCCGTTTCTCGGCCGAGGGCGAAGAGGCATTCGCCCCGCGCAGCCGCAGCCGCAGCACGGCGCTCTTCGTGCATGAAGAGCTGGGCATGGACTGGGGTAAGCTGACCTTCGGCGCCCGCACCGAGCGCGACACGGTCGAGTCGTTCGGCAGCCAGGGCATCGACCGCTTCGCCGTCGGGAAGCGAGACTTCCATCCGCACAGCGCCGCGGTGGGCGCGCTGTTCAACCTCACGCCCGCGTGGCAGCTGACGTCCAACCTCTCGTACACCCAGCGCGCGCCGAAAGACTACGAGCTGTTCGCCAACGGCCCGCATGTGGCCACCGCCGCCTGGGAGACGGGCGATCCCACCCTCGGCCTGGAGAAGGCGACCAGCGTGGACGTGGGCGCGGCCTGGAAGAGCGGGCCGAACCGCTTCGCCGCCACGGCCTTCGTGAGCCAGTTCAGCAACTACATCGGCCTCACGCCCACCGGCCTGCTACGCTCGGAAGAGGGCGACCCGGTGCCCGCGGGCACGGACGGCGCGCTGCCCGAGTACCGCTACCAGGGCGTGCGCGCGCGCTTCCACGGGCTGGAGGCGAGCGGCAGCGTGCGCCTCGTGGGCCAGACTGGCCTGCTGGCGCAGTCGTCGCGCCTGATCGGCGACGCCTCCACGCTGGACCTGCAGCTGCGCGGCGACGTCGTGCGCGCCACCAACCGCGACACCGGCCAGCCGCTGCCGCGCATCGCGCCCTTCCGCCTGGGCAGCACCCTGCAGTGGGCGAGCGGCCCGTGGCGTGCCGGCCTGGGCTTCGACTACGTGGCTGCGCAGGACCGCGTGCCCGACGACGGCACCCGCGCCACGGGTGGCTACACGCTCTGGAACGCCTCGCTGGGCTACCGGACGCAGTGGCAGTTCGGCGCCACGCGCAGCAATGCGCTCTGGTATGCGCGGCTGGACAACATCACCGACAAGCTCGCCTACAGCCCGACCTCGATCCTGACGACGACGGCGTTCCCGAAGGCGCCGCTGCCGGGGCGCAGCCTGAAGGTCGGGGTGAGGGTCGACTTCTGAGAAACGCCGGAGCCCGGGCCCGCGAGCGCCGGGGGCTCCGCCGCGCTGCCGGGCGTCCCTATACGTCCCTGGAGGGCGAGGGTCAGACCGCGCCGAAAGGCGCTTGCGGCACCACGCCCGGCAACGGCAGCTGCATCGATCCGTCCGGCATGTCGGTCGGCTCACGCGGCACGCGGATGTGCTCCGGCAGGTGCCGGACCGCGAACTGCGAGGCCGGCAGCGCGACACGCCGGGGGCCGGGGGCCGGCGCCTCCGCGGCGATGTGCGGCCAGGAAGAGGACGGGCTCCTGGCGAAGCCCGTGGCGAAACCCTGCGGCTGGAGGTAAGGCGCCGCGTCGTGGGAGGTCGGTGCGTGCCGCGGCAGCAGCCGGTCGTAGATTTTCTTGACGACGCTGTAGCATTCGCACGACCGCTGCTCCAGCCCGGCACGGTCGACGATCTCGATGCGGCCCCTGGCATAGCGGATCAGCCCCGCCTTCTGCAGCTTCGTGGCGGCTTCGGTCACCCCTTCGCGCCGCACGCCGAGCATCGTGGCGATCAGTTCCTGCGTCATCAGCAGGTCATTGCCCTGCACGCGGTCCAGGCGCAACAGCAGCCAGCGGCACAATTGCTGGTCGAGCACATGGTGACGGTTGCACGCTGCGGTGTGCGACATCTGCAGGATGAGTGCCTGGATGAAGCGCAGCAGCAGCCGCTGGATGTGCGGAAGGGCCACTTCTCGGCTGAGGAAGTCCGTGTGCATGCGCACGGCGGCGCCCCTGATCAGCACCACGGCCCGGATGGCGCCGGAGATCTCGCCCATCACCACGGACATGCCCACCAGGCCCTCATTGCCGATGACCGCGATCTCCGCGGACGAGCCGTTCTCCATCATGTGCAGCTTCGAGACGATGGCAGTGAGCGGAAAGTAGACATGGCTGGTTTTCACGCCCTCTTCGGAGAGCACCTTGCCCGCGGGCAGGTCCACCACCTCCATGAATGGAAGCCATCGCTGCAGATCGGCTTCATCCAGCGCACCCACCAGCGCGTTGCGTGATACCTCGGAAATCCTCAATGGCATGCGCATGGTGTTGGTCGTGAAGTGGTGGGTGCAAGTGCAATATAGGTAAAGTTTTTCGATTTCTCTGTTCGATAGCGAACATAGGGGCGCGATACCCGGGTCCGCACGGTGCGGAAGGCAGGGCCGGGGGCCCGCGGCGCGCACTACAGGGCAGTCAGCCAGAGCGCATGGTTGGCTGCCTGCTTCAGCTGGCGCTTTTCTTCTTCGAGATCCTCGATCTGCTCCAGCGCCCGCGCGAGCGCGGCCTGCAGGTGCTCCACGGTGCGCACGGGGCGCAGTTCGGGCGGCACGGGGGCATGGGGGGCGGGGTCGTCGTGCATGTCTGGGCCTTTCGTCGCGGCCATGCCGCGGGTGGGTTTTTTTACCCGATGGGCCGTCGCCGATCTGTGCGCCAGCGCACGCACGAATCACCCGGCGAGCAGCGTGCTGCCGATGTGCGGCAGCGAACAGACCTGACGCGAACCAACGCATTCAATGGCCGTTCTCCACGACGGAAGGGCGAACCATGTTTTTATCCAGAACCCATTTTTCGGCCCGCGCGGATTCTTCGCGCATGGCCGATGCCGGCGGAGCGCCGCTGCTGTGCGTCGGCATACTGGCGCTGCTGTCCGCGTGTGGCGGAGGCGGCGGCACGGATGCGCCGTCGGCCGAGGCAGCGAGCGCGGGTACCAGTGCCATCGCCGCCTCCGCGGCAGCCGATGCCCTGGCGCCGCGGATCGCGGCGGTGCGCATGCCGTCCTTCGCAGGGTCTTCGGTCGGCGATGCCGTGTCCGATCTCGGAGGTTCCAAATCACAGCCGCAGCCGCAGCCGCAACCGGTCGCGCAGTCCCCCGCCCGGGGGGCGACGGCCGTGGGGACGCCCACCGTCGCACCTTTCAACGGCGGGGTGGAAGACCCGGGCCTGTTGATGCTGCTGCTGCCCGATGACCAGCCCACCGCGGACCCGCGCGTGTCGGCATGGATGGATGCCGCGTCGGAGACAGGCACGCGCATCGCGGTGGTCACGGATGCGCAGTTCCTCGCCATGGCCCCGGGCAAGTCACTGAAATATGCCGGGCTGGTGCTGCCCGATCAACTGCACACGATCGCCACCGACGCCCTGCTGGCGGCCGTGCGCGGCTACGTGACGGCAGGGGGCCGGGCCCTGCTGGCCTACGACTTCGGCGCGCTGACGCTCAACGGCGTCGGCCAGCCCGTCTATCCCATTCCCAAATCGCGCCTCAGCGACCTGGCAGGGGTGGACTACGTGCTGTACGACTCGCTGCTGGACCAGACGGTGGGCCTGGGACCGGTGGCCGCCATGCGCAGCACCATGCGCGAGCTTCTCGTGCCGCCGGGCAAGTCGATGCCCTACAACCTGCCGCAGCCCGCGGGCGGATCGGCCGCGGCCCTCGCGGCGCCGAAGACCGCGGGCCGCGCGGCGGTGGCGACCGGTGGACTCCTGGACGCGGCGGGCCTGGCGTCGGGCGAGGCGCTTTACTTGCCCGCCAGCCCCGCTGATCCGGGCGGAACCCGGGGTTTCGATCCGCAGCAGTTCCAGGCGCTGCCCTCGTATTCGCTGCAGGACCGGCAGCGCGCGGCGGCCGGCCGGGTACGCCCACGGTCTGTGCAGGTGGATTTCGGCAGGGCGTTCAAGGGCCGGCAACCAGCTGCCGCCACCCGGTTGCAGCCGGGCGCGCTGGCACGGCATCCACTGGCCGACGCAGGGGGCAGGGCGGCCGAGGCCACACCGGACTCCGGCGCCGAGTTGAAAGCCACTCAGGAAGACACGCTCGACGCCTACCACGGCTACCTGCTCGGCCACCTGATCTACCCGTCCTACGTGACCTCCGGCACCTACACCGGGACCCCGCTGGCGATCTCGCCCTCCTTCGGGCTCGTGGCGGGCCTGAAGGCCATCGGCACGGGCAAGGTGCTGTTCGTGAACCTGCCTCTGGGCTACCTGAAAGGGCGTACCGACGCGCTGCCGATGCACGGCTTCCTGCGCTATTTCATGGAGCACGTCGTCCAGGGCGCACGCCTCTCGGCCATGCCCGATGGAGTGGCCGGGATGACGCTGGACTGGCACCTGGATTCGATGGCTGCGCAGCAGCCCTCGCTGGCGCTCGAAACCGCGGGCATTTTCGCGACGCACCCCTTTTCCGTGGAGATGACGGCCGGCCCCGACACCATCGAGCCGGGCGACGGCCTGGGCTGGAACCTGAACGCCAATCCCACCGCGCAGCAACTGCTGCGGCGCCTGGATGCGCGGGGCCACGCGATCGGCTCGCACGGCGGGTGGATCCACGACTACTACGGCCTGAACGCCACGGAAGACAACGCGGCGACGTTCCGTCCCTACCTGCTGCAGAACAAGAATGCCGTGGACAGCGCGTTGGGCCGGCCGATGCGCGACTACTCGGCGCCGCAAGGCAACAATCCGCTCTGGGCCATGGACTGGCTGGAAGAGCAGGGCGTGGTCGCTGCCTATTTCGGAGGGCACACGGGGCTGGGCGCTACGCGGCAGTACCGCGACGGAGTCTTGCGCAATCCGTCGCTGTGGGTGTTCCCTGTGACACCCCAGGGTACGTACGCCACGTTCGAGGAATGGCAGGACTACGGCGTGCCCAAGGCCGACGTCAAAGCCTGGTACCACGCCATGGTGGACTTCTCGGTCCGCTACAACACCAGCCGCATGGTGTATGCGCATCCGCCTGGTGCGCACCAGTGGATCGACGTCGTGAAGGATCTGCTGGCCTATGGGCAGACCAAAGGTACGGCGTTCAAGTGGTACACCATGCCGCGCCTGGCCGACTTCATGGCCGCGCGCGACCAGGTGCGCTGGACGCAGGCCCTCTTGCCGGACGGCACGACGATGCGTTTCACCGCCACCCATCCCGCCACGCTCGCCGGGATGGTGTGGACGCTGCCCAAGGCCCGGTACCTGCGGCCGACCGTCACCGTGGCCGGAACGGCCACCGTGACGGACGGGGGCTCCGCCTGGCTGGTGAAGGGCAAGGCCGTGGCCCTGGCGCAGTTCGATGCGCGACGCAACACGTCCTTCGTTCCCTGAGCGTACCCGTTCCCGCACCCGTGAAGTCATCTCCACGGGTGCGGCACTTATGTGGGGAAGCGAACAGACCCGCCACGCACCGCTTCCCAGAATGGCCCCGTGTCGTCCAGAAAGGGAGGAAACCCATGCAGCCTGATCCAGATCCATTCCGCCGGAACGCCGGCGCGTCCGCGCCGCAGCCGGCATCCCGCGTGCCCGGTGTTCCCTCGTTCATTCAGCCCCCCCATGCCAAGGAGCCCGTCATGCAGGACATCCTCATCGTCTCGGGCACCCGGCCCGAGATCATCAAGCTGGCGCCGCTCTACCACGCGCTGTGCTCCCTCGTGTGGGCCCGCGTGCGCTGGCTGCACACGGGACAGCACGAGGAGATGGCTTGCCAGATGCTGAATTGCTTCGCGATCCGCCCGGACTTCGTGCTGCAGCGCGAGGGCAGCACGCTGCGGGAGTTCAGCGCCGGCTGCCGCCGCCAGATCGACCAGGTGCTGCAGCAGCACGCCTGCTCGCTGGTGATCGTGCAGGGCGATACAGAATCGGCCTTCGTGGGCGCGCTGGCGGCCTTCTATCACGGGTTGCCGGTGGCCCACGTGGAGGCAGGTCTGCGCACCTACAACCTGGCGCGCCCGTTTCCCGAAGAGGGTCTGCGGCAGATGATCAGCCGGCTCGCACGGTTCCATTTTCCGCCCACGGCGCGCTCGCGCCTCGCGCTGCAGGCCGAGGGCATCGCGGACGACGCCATCCACGTCACCGGCAACACGGTGGTGGATGCCCAGCACTGGGCCTGCCATCGCCACGGCGTGCAGCGCCGTGCCGCGGGCCGGGGCCACCTGCTCGTCACGTTCCACAGGCGGGAAAGCTGGGGCGACGGCGTATTCGACATCTGCAGCGCCATCGCCGACCTGGCACGGCAGCAGCCCGAACTGAAGGTGCTGTTCCCGGTGCATCGCAATCCGGTGGTGCGCGAACCCGTGCAGGATCTGCTGGGTGGCATCGGCAATATCGAGCTGTGCGATCCGCTGGACTACGTGGAAATGCAGCAGGCGCTCGCCGACGCATGGCTGCTGCTGACGGATTCCGGAGGCCTTCAGGAGGAAGCGCCGACGTTCGGCGTGCCCGTGCTGGTGCTGCGCGACGAAACCGAGCGGCCCGAGGCCGTGCAGGCAGGCTGCGCGCTGCTCATCGGCCCGTCGTACGAGGCCATCGTGCTGCACGTGAACCGGCTGCTGGCAGACCCGCATGCCCATCGGCGCATGGCGCAGGTACAGAGCCCGTTCGGCGATGGCCAGGCCTGCCGGCGCATCGTCGCCGTTCTGGAACGCCAACTCGCGCCCGCGATGCCCATCTCCCTGGCGGCCTGACACCATGCAGACGCTCGGGCTCCTTCCCTCCTTCTCGGCGCAGCCGGTGGCGGCCGCCATGGCCTGCCTGCTCATGGTCGTGGTCCTGTTCATGGTGCTGTACGGCGTGCGGCACTTCATGTTCACCATGAGCCGGCTCATCGGAGAGCAGCGCCATCCGTATCTGGACATCGCCGTGGCCCAGTGGCCCGTCATCACCGTGTTCATCGCCGCGCACAACGAGGAAAAAGTCATCGCCGGCTGCATCGAGGCACTGCTGAACACCGACTACCCCGCGAACCGCATGACGATCATCCCGGTGAACGACCGTTCCACCGATGCGACGGCGCAGATCGTCAACAGCTACCACGAGCGCTATCCGAGCCGGCTCTCGCCGTTCCACCGCACCGGCGGCAAGCCGGGCAAATCGGCGGCGCTCAAGGATGCGCTGCGTTTCGCGGACGGCGACATCGCGATCATCTTCGATGCCGACTACGTGCCCGGGCGCGGGTTGCTCAAGCAGCTGGTCGCGCCATTCTTCGATCCGGAGGTGGGGGCGGTGATGGGGCGCGTGGTGCCCGTCAACAGCGGCGCCAACCTGCTGACCCGACTGCTGGACCTGGAGCGCTCGGCCGGCTACCAGGTCGACCAGCAGGCGCGCATGAACATGAACCTGATGCCGCAGTACGGCGGCACCGTCGGCGGGGTGCGCATGTCGGCGGTGGAGGCGGTGGGCGGGTGGCACGACGACACCCTCGCTGAAGACACCGACATCACCTACCGGCTGATGTTCAATGGCTGGAAGACGGCCTACACCAACCGCTCGGAATGCTATGAGGAGGTGCCTGAGGATTGGCGCGTGCGCATCAAGCAGGTCAAGCGCTGGGCCAAGGGGCACAACCAGGTGCTGGCGCGGCACTGGTGGAAGTTCGCCGCAAGCCCCTACCTGACCGCCGGGCAGCGCGTGGACGGGCTGCTGCTGCTGTTCGTCTTCGTGATTCCGCTCGTGATGCTGGCGGGATGGTGCCTGGCGCTGGGGCTGTATTTCCTCAACGCAGGATCGCTTCTCTCGCAACTGATTCCCGTGTTCGCGCTGATGGTCTACGGGACGCTGGGCAACTTCGCCGCGTTCTTCGAGATCGTCATAGCGGTGCTCATCGACGGCAATCGCCGCCGCCTGCGGCTGCTGCCGCTCAACATCCTCGGGTTCATGGTGAGCCTGTTCGCCATCTCCGGCGCTGTCGGAAGCCTCGTCATGGACTCGCTGCTGCGGCGCGAACTGGTGTGGGACAAGACGGTGCGCTACCGCAAGAAGGTCGGCAATGCCTGAATCCCACCTGATGCTCGTGGCCTTCGCCATGGCCTGCGCCGTGCTCTTCGCGCTGCCGTTCGTGCCCGCCATCAGCGAATGGCGCCACCCCACCGACAGCGCGGCCCTGCCCGTGCCTCCCGACCACGCGGCCGACATCGACCACTTCGCCCGGCGTCTGCGTGCCGATGCACAGGCGCGGCTCGGCCGCGGCGAACCCACGGGCTACGAGGCCTTCGACCTCATCGCCCCCGATGTCCCAACCACCGCTTGGGGTGAGGCCCGGGACCGCCTGCTGGTCTGCGGCGACGTGGCGACCGGTGCCGCCATCTTCGCGTTCCAGCCCGTGTACGTGGACGGCAACCTGCGGGCCGGGCCGGGCTGCGCGTTCTCCAGCCTCTACACCGCCGGCGACCTCGAACTGGGAGAGGCGAGCAAGATCGCCGACTGGGCGCATGCGGACGGCGAACTGCGCCTGGGCGGCGGCAGCACGGCCCTGCGGCGCGTATCGGCCGGCACGGCGTTAAAGCTGTCGGCGCCCTGCTGGTTCGAGCGGCTGCATGCGCCGCTGGTGCGGCTGGGAAAGGCTCCCGCTCTTCCCGCGGAAGCGCCGGTGCCCGCGCGGCCCGTCCAGCAGACAGCCACCTATGCCACGCTCGCACATGCCGTCGAACGCACGCCCGCGCTCTACATGGTGCGGGGGGACTGCGCGCTGCCAGAGCACCGCGTCTACCGCGGGTCGCTGGTGGTGACGGGCTTCCTGACCGTCGGTTCCTTCACCACGGTCGTCGGCGACATCAAGGCGCGCGGAGGCATCGCGCTCGGGGAGGGTGCGGTAGTACATGGAGCGATCACCTGCGAGCAATCCGTGCACCTGCTGCCGGGCGCGCTGGTGCTCGGGCCGGTGGTATGCGAGGGCGACGTGCTGCTCGGCACCCGCACCGTGGTGGGGCTGCACGATGCGCTGACGACGGTGAGCGGGCGCTGCATCGTGGCCGAGGAAGGTGCCACCGTGCACGGCACGCTCTGGGCGCACGAAATCGGCATGGTGAAGCACACATGAAAAGCCTTGCCATGAAAGCCTTCTCCATCCTCCGCACCGCGGCCGCGTTATTTTCCATGGCATCGGCGCAAGCCGGTGCTCCGCCGCAGCTGGATCTGCGGGGCTACGGAGGAGACACCGGGATCATCACCATCCTGCACGGAGGCCAGGCGAGCGATCCGTACTTCACGCTGCAGGCCCTGCTGCTGGCCCACGACAACGGGCTGGACATGGCGGCCCCGGCGGCGCGGTTCGTGGACTGGCTGGTGCCCCTGCAGAAGCCCGACGGCACCTTCGACCGCTTCTGCCGCGAGGGCGACCACTGGAAGTCCTGCAAGACCGCCGATGCCGACGATTCGCTGCTCGCCATGTGGCTGCGCCTGTTGCAGACCATGCCCGCGCACGTGAAGGCGTCGCCCGCGCTGCGCCGGAGCCAGGTGGCCAGCCGGGCCGCTCTGGCCCACCTCTACCAGCCGTCGCGCGGGGTCTACATGGTCTCGCCCGTGTACCTGCACGGCCTGTTCATGGACAACCTCGAGGTCTGGTCCCTGCGCGTGCGCGAAGCACCGGGAACCCGCGGCGGCGTGCCGCCCGAGCAGCTCGCGCGAGCCATCCACGACACGTTCTGGGATCCGGTGAACCGCCGCTTTCTGGTATCCACACAGCTGGAGCAGCGATCGCAGCAGGCGGCTTTCTACCCCGACCACGTGGCGCAGCTGTTTCCGTTGATGGTGGATTTCCCCCTGCTGCCCGCCGCCGCGGACGTGCACTACCGCGACTGGATGCGACAGCACCGCAGCGCGTGGCTCGCACAGGGCCGCACGGACTATCCCTGGGGAATCATCGCCGTGCTGGCGCTGCGCCGCCAGGACACGGACACCGCACGCTGCTGGCTGCGCCACAGCGTCCCGATGCGCCATTCGGCGCGCTGGGCCGTCACCGACGAGGTCGCTTTCCAGATCCTGGACAGCCAGGGGGTGCGCGAGGCATCTCCCGCGGCCTCTTGCCGATAGCGGCCCGAGCGTGCACGCGCACGCGCACGCACATCGACGAAACCATAACCATCCACGAACCGCAGGGAGTCTTCCATGTACCGCCACCTGGCCAGCGCTGTCGCCTTGCCCCTGATCGTCTCGATGCCGGCGCTCTGCACCGCGCAGGCCCCCGCCACGGGCGGGGACCTCACCGTTCCCGCGCCGCCCGCGACCCCCGATGAACGCACCCGCAACGTCCAGGTGAGCGCGGGTGCGCAGCACCTGAGCGATCCTTACGGCGACTGGCACGACGTGACGCTGCGCGGGGGATGGGGCCTGCCGGGCCACACGCTGCAGGGCGAGCTGTCCGCCCACCGGCGCTTCGGCGTGAATGGCACCTACCTGGGGCTGGGCGACACGCACGAATTCAACGAGGACTGGTACGGCTCCGCCACCGTCGGCGCGGGCGACGGCGCCTTCTATCTGCCCGACTACCGCGTGGACGTCACGCTGAACCGCAAGCTCCTCGCCGACCGGCGGCTGGTGGCCACGCTGGGGGCTGGTTATTACAAAGCGCCCGACGGACATTCCGATCGCAGCGTGCTGCTGGGAGCCACCTACTATTTCACGGCGCCCTGGATCGTCGAAGGGGGCGCGCGGTTCAACGAAAGCGCTCCCGGCAGCGTGAAGACCCGCCAGTACTTCATGGCCGCGACCTGGGGCCGCCAGAAGGCCGACCTCGTGACGGCGCGCGTGGGCTGGGGAGGCGAGGGCTACCTGGCCACCGGGCCCGCGACGCAGCTGGTCAATTTCCGCAGCCGGGAGGCCAGCCTCGCCTGGCGGCACTGGATCGGTGCGAACACCGGCTTCCTGCTGGCCGCGAACCGCTACAGCAATCCGCTGTACCGGCGCGTCGGCATCACCATCGGCCTGTTCCACGATTTCTGAGCGGAGACCCCATGCCCCCCCTGAACCCGCCGCTGGTCGCGGCAGAACGTCCCGTGCCGTCCCATGGTCCCGATTTCGCCGCCACCTTTGCGCAATTGCGCCTCACCGGCAGGCAGACCGACCACCGCCCGCACCGGGCCATCACGCCGCTGCGGATCACCCCGTACCTGGTCGCCCAGGCCATCGTGCTGCCCGTCGCGCTGTGCGCGCTGCTGGCATGGCATCGGCACGATCTGTTCGATCTGTGGCGGGACATCATCCTGTTCTGGTCGAGGGAGCTGGGGGTGCCGCTGGTGCGCGCGCCGCTCGAAGGGCGGCTGGGGTCGGACGGCATGGCACTCTCGGCCGGCGCGTACGACCGTCCCCTGCCGAGCCTGCCCGGCATGGCGGTGGCGGCCGCGGCCGTGGTCGGACTGCTTTGGGCCTCATTGCGGATGCGCAATGACAGCCTGCCGCTGAAGTACCCGATGCGGATCGTGGGCGTGGTGCAGGGGTTCGCGCTGGCCTATTTCTGGTTCGTTCCGCAGCAGTTTCCGTACACGATCTCGCGGCACAGCGAGGAACTGCTGTTCATCGGCTACGTGATGATGATCGCCACGCCGGTGATGCTCGCCGCCGGCTACTACCTGTTGAACGAAAGCCTCTGGGCGAAGGTGGCCAATACCGTGGCGATCCTGGCATTCTTCACACTGTTCATTCCCCACCAGGTGATGGCCCAGGCCTGGATCATGCACCACCTGTCGGTGCTCTACATGCCGGTGCTCTACATCTGCTTCGGCGCGGTGTTCGACGCGCTGGTGTTCGTGGCGCTGTATTCCTGGGCGATGAGCGACGTCTCGCCGCATGCCACGCGTTGACCTCGCCGCGCGCTGACTCCGGTTCGCCCAGGGCCCGGGCGCATGGCCCTGGGCGCTTCGGCGCGTTTCGCGAGTCGCTCTCAGTGGGGCGGCGCCGGCAGCAACCGGTCGTATTCCCGTTTGACGACGGCATAGCATTCGCAGGAGCGCTCTTCCAACCCGGGGCGGTTGAGGATTTCGATGTGCCCGCGGGTATACCGTATCACCCCTGCCTTCTGCAATTTGGCGGCAGCCTCGGTCACGCCCTCCCGGCGCACGCCCAGCATGCCGGCAATGACTTCCTGGGTGATGTGCAGGGAGTTGCCCTGCAGGCGGTCCAGGCTCAACAGCAGCCAGCGGCACAACTGCTGATCCACCACGTGGTACCGGTTGCACACTGCCGTCTGCGACATTTGCGTGAATAGCGCCTGGATGTACCGCAGCAGCAGCGGCATGACCACCGGGCTCAGGAATTCGTGCCGGACGAGGTCGGCCCGGATGCGGAACGCCTGGCCGGCGCTTTGCACCACCGCATTGCCGACCGTCGATCCTCCCCCGAGCAGCAGGGAGATGCCCACCAGCCCTTCACGGCCCACCACGGCGATCTCCGCAGCGGAGCCGTTCTCCATGGCATATTTGATGGACACCACTGCCGTCGAGGGAAAATAGATGTGGCGCACCATTTCGCCCGACTCGTGCAGTATCTTGCCGGCCGACAGTTCCCGTTTCTCGAAATACGGCAGCCACCGCGCGAGATCCCGCGCGGGAATACTCCTCAATATTCCGTTGCTTACGGCTTCTTCAGCTCCCAGCACATGCGGCCCTGTTTTGACAATATGTGTGCATACGCATCAAAAGTATAGGAATAGGGGAGAGTGGCCTCTGTGCGCTAACGCACTCAACTGGAAATGGTCAGGCCGTCGTGACATCCGCAGGCGCGGCATGGCGCAGAGGCACTCGGCCACTGAATTTCTGCAGGAAGCTAAGGTTGGGATATGCGCCGGTGGGGACCTGGATAGAAAGCGACGAAACTCGGCCGTCAGAACGTGAAGGGGGCCGCCAGGGGTGAAACGTCAGGGCGCGGCGGCGCGGTGGCGTGGAGGGGGCAGCGGCGCCGGAACGATTTCATCGGCAGCCCATGCCACAAGCTACGCTAAAAATCCAGTTGCCGCTTGTCAGCAAATGTCGACGATTGCCCCCGTAACTCGGCAGCAATCGACGCCCCCGCGCTTCCAGCCCAGAGGGTGAGGGCGGGCCGGACCAGCAGGCCGCAACGGCCGGATAATCGTCGCTCTCCTCCCTGCCGTCCGCCCGTGAACTCCCCCGTCTTCGCTTCGCTCGTCCCGGTCATCCTCTGCATCGCCATCGGCTTCTTCGCGGCCCGCATCGGCTGGGTGCGCGCCACCGCGATCAAGGATCTCTCCAACATCGTCTTCCTGGTGCTCACGCCGGCACTGCTGTTCCGCACCATGGGCGCGGTGCGGGTGCAGGACCTGAACTTCGAGCCGGTGGCGCTGTACTTCCTCGCGGCGAGCCTGGTGTTCGTCGTCACCATGGCCTTCGCGGGCTTCACCACCCGCGCGGCGGCACGGGGGCTGGCCAACATGTTCAGCAACAACATCATGATCGGCGTGCCGCTGGTCGGGCTGGTGTACGGCAAGGAAGGGCTGGTGACGCTCTTCACGCTGATCTCGCTGCATGCGCTGGTGCTGCTCACGGCCGCCACGGTCGTGTTCGAACTTGCCGAGGCGCGCGAGAGCCAGCGCTCGGGCCGCAGCGCGCCGCGCCCGGTGCTGCACACCGTGCTGCAGGCGGTGCGCAACGGCATCGTGCACCCGGTGCCGCTGCCCATCCTGGCGGGCCTGCTGTTCGGCCAGACGGGCCTGGTGCTGCCCGAGGTGATCGACAAGCCGCTGCAGGTGCTGGGCACCGCGCTCGGCCCCATGGCGCTGCTGCTGGTCGGGGTCACGCTGGCCTACACCAAGGTGGGCCACCATGCGCGCGAGGCGCTGGGCATCGCCGTGGTCAAGAACATCGCGCACCCGCTGCTGCTGTTCTCGCTAGCCTGGGCCCTGGGGCTGTCGGGCCTGTCGGTGGCGGTGATGTTCACCGCCGCGGCGCTGCCGGTGGGCGCCAACGTGTTCCTCTTCACCCAGCGCTACGGCACCATGCAGGACGAGGTGTCCGCCAGCATCGCGCTCTCGACCGCGCTGGCGCTGGTCACGGTGCCGGTGATGCTGCTGCTCGCCCAGCGGCTCTGGCACTGAGCGAGATACGGCGCCGCCGCGTCAGAACGGCCGGGTCAGCAGGCCGTAGACGGTGCGGATGCCGTCCATGTAGTTGCCCATGCGCATGTTCTCGTTGCTCGCGTGCTGGTTGTTGTCGGCATTCACGAGCGGCACGATGACGAAGGGCACGTCAAGCACCTTGACGATTTCCGCCGTGGGCACGGTGCCCCCCATCATGCGGATGCGCACCGGTTCGGGCTGCGCGCCGAAGGTGCCGGCCATCGCCTGGTACGCCCAGTGGCCGACGGCCGAATCGATCGGCGTGCCGGCGGCATTCCCGCCCTCGCTCTGGTACGAAAAGCTTGCCAGCTTGTCGTAGCGGGCCCGGTCCTCGTCGCCCGGCTGGCCCTTCACCAGGTGGTAGCCCTGCTGGCGGATGTGCGTCTCGATGCGCTGGCCGAGGTAGCGCGCATCCGAATCGGGCGTGGTCCGCAGGTCGAGTTCGGCGACGGCGGTGTGCGGCACGATGTTGGCGACCTTGTCGCCCACCGCGGCCGAGGCCATGCCCCGCACGTTGAGCGACGGGTACTGCATCGCCTCCTGGTAGTTGGAGCCGACGCTGTCGGGCTTCGCGATGCCCAGGCGCTTGCGCATCGCGCCTTCGTCGTCGGGGACCGCCGCCATGATCTTCCGCTCGGCATCGCCCAGCCGGACGTGGTCGTAGTAGCCCGCCACGGTCACGCGGCCCTGGTCGTCCTTCATCGAGGCCAGCAGCGTCGCCAGGCGCTGCGCAGGGTTGGGCGAATAATTGCCGTAGTGCCCGCTGTGCAGCGCCACCTTGGCGCCGTACACCGTCAGGGTCGCCTGCGCTGCGCCGCGGTTGCCGAAGATCAGCGTCGGGCGGTTGGTGGCATGCATCGGGCCGTCGTGGATGACGATGGCGTCGGAACGCAGCAGCTCGCGGTGGGCGGCCATCACCTTGCCGATGGACGGCGAGCCCTTTTCCTCTTCGCTGTCGAGCACCACCTTCACGTTCACGCCCAGCGTGGCGGCATCGGCACGGATGGCGTCGATCGCCGAGAGGAACATCATGATCGGCGCCTTGTCGTCCGCGGACGACCGGCCGAACACGCGCCATTCCGGATCGACCCGGCCTTCTAGGAGCTGGGCCGGATCGATCTCTTCCCAGTCGCCTCCGGCCGAGCGGCGCTTGAGCACCGGGACCCACGGGCTCTTCTGCGCCCACTGCTCGGGGATGACCGGCTGCCCGTCGAGGTGCATGTAGAAAAGCACGGTCTTGCGCTGCGCATCGGCGCCCGGCAGCTCGGCGAACAGCATCGGCTTGCCGTCGTTGTCCAGCTGGCTGGTCACGAACCCGCGCTTGCGGAAGGACGCTTCGAGAAACTCCACGTTCCTGCGCACGTCCGCCGGCACGATGGCGTCGTTGGGCAGCTTCAGCAGCTCGAAGTATTCGCGGTAGCTCGCCTGCGCGAAACGCTCGGCGGAGGCGGCGGACAGTTCGGCGGCATGGGCGCCGAAACCAGCGGCGAGGGCGGCTGCGGCGGCCAGGGAAAGAAGTTGTTTCATACCGGCCGAAGATACTCCGTAAAACACCGTCAGGGCGCGAGGCGCTCGCGCACCCAGGCGCCCGGGGTTTCCTCCCGGTAGCAGAGCCGGTCGTGCAGGCGGCTCTTGCGGCCCTGCCAAAACTCCCAGCGGTCGGGCTTCAGCCGGTAGCCGCCCCAGTGCGGCGGGCGGGGCGGCTGCAGCAGGAACTGCGCTCCGTACTTGGCCGCGTTGGCCACCAGCACGCCGCGGCCGGAGATCACCTCGCTCTGCGGGCTGGCCCAGGCGCCGATGCGCGAATCCAGCGGCCGGCTCGCGAAATACGCATCGCTTTCGGCATCGCTCACTTTTTCCACGCGGCCCTCGATGCGCACGACGCGCTCGAGCTCGACCCAGTGGAACTGCAGGGCCGCGAATGGGTTGCCGGCCAGCTGCCGGCCCTTGCGGCTCTCGTAGTTGGTGTACCAGACGATGCCGCGCTCGTCGTAGCCCTTGACGAGCACGATGCGCGAGCTCGGCCGCAGGTCGGCGCCCACGGTGGCCAGCGTCATCGCGTTCGGCTCGGGCACCTGCGCCGCCACGGCTTCCTGCAGCCACTGGTCGAACTGGCGCAGCGGGTCGGCATGGGAGGCCTCCTCGCTGAGCTCGGCGCGCTCGTAGCTCTTGCGCAGGTCGGCGATGGAGGACGACAACGGTGAGGAGTGGGAGGACATGCCGCGATTGTGCATGCCTTCCCCACCCGTCCCGCGGCCCGCGGGCCGGGCGGCGTCACACCGGGGCCGATTGGCGGTCCTGCCCGGCGATGCGCTGCATCAGCGCGCCGACGTCCACCTGTTCGCCGGGCCGCTCCTGCGGCGTGCCGCGCAGCGCGCCCCAGCAGCGTGCGATCAGGTCGGTCACTCCGTTCATCGTGTCCACGATCGCGCGTCCGGCCGGGAAGGTGACTGCCAGCGAGGGGTGTTCGATGGCGCGCAGTTCGGCTTCGGTGATCTCGATGCCCGGAGCCTCGCCGGACTCCTGCCCCTGCGACCGCGCGAGGCGCTCGACCGCCTTGTGGGCGATCAGTTCGATCATGCGCCGGTGCTTCTCCGCATCCGTGGTGAGCCGGCCGCCGAGGCCCCCGAGATGGTTGGCGGTCAGGATGCCGGTGCCCAGGCTGAGCACCTCGGTCGGCGTGTTGACCATGATCGTGGCGATCTTCTGCACCACCGGCCGCAGCACATGGGCGCGCGACATCGAGTCGAAGGGGAGGAATCCCGTGAGCAGGCTGATCACCGAGCCGATGCCCATCGAATTGATGGACAGGCCATGGCCCGGCGCCACCTCCAGGGCCCCCTGCGTGTCCGCCAGGGCATGGTCGGCCAGCGCACGCCGGGCCCCGGCCTCGCCGGCGTCCGCGGGCAGCGCCACGCCCGGCGCGGGGAAAAAGCCCTCGTTCATGCGCTCCAGCACGCCGGATGCCATCTCGCCATGGCCCTCCGCGACTTCGTGCGGCACCATGGCGCCCGACGTCGAGACGGCGATCTGGTTGGCCACGAGGCTCACCGGCTGCATGGCCCAGCTCTGCGTCAGCTCCACCGCGTTGTTGGGAATCGATCCGACGGCCGCGATGGTGCCGGACACGAAGGACGCCTTCAGGTCGTCCATGAACTCCTCCATCGACTCCGGCAGCAGCGGCTCGTGCTGGAAGGTGCCGAGCAGGCGCTTGATCACGAACGAATCCATGCCTTCCGCGAACAGCGGCGTGAGCGAGGCCAGCATCACCTCGGCGAACTTCGTGGCGGGGTGGTCCTCGCCGTAGGCCGAGGCGATCGCCTTCGTCACGGCGCCCCACGCCACCACATCCAGTGCGAACGCCACGCCGCCGCTCGCGACCATGCTCGCCAGCATGCTCCAGCCCAGCGCCGGCGTGAACTGCTTGTGCGACAGCACCGCCTGGATCGCCTGGGCGCCCATGCGCCCCCGCAGTTCGAGCGTGACCGGATCGCCCGCGCCCAGCGTCCGGTTGACCAGCGCCTGCAGCCCTTCATGGCTGGATTCCGCCCGGTAGCGCACCCCCTGCAGGAACTCGAACGGGCGGTTCTCCGGATTGGGCCCCAGACCCGGTACGGGGGCCAGATGCGGGTCGTCCACGGCACTGGAGGGGTCCACGTCCTTCAGGCTGACCGGGCGCAGCCGCGCCTGCTCGCCGAACGCGGCGGCCCCCTTCTTGATGGCCTCGCGCGCCGCGTAGGTGGAGAGATCGATGCTGGCTTCTTCGGTGCCGCCGTCCGCCAGGTGGATCTGGCGGACCCTGCAGCCGGCGGAGAACTCCCAGGCGTTCAGGAGGATGTCGGCCTCCAGGGGCAGGCGGAGCTCGGGCGTGCCGCCGAGCGACAGGCGCGCCGCTTCCTCGGGAAACTTCGCCTGCACATAGTCGAGCACCGCCTGCACGGCCTTGTCGGACGAGGTCAGGCGCTGGTCCGGGCCGCGGCCGACCGTGCCCTTGAGCACCATCGGAGGCGTGAACCGTTCGGTGGAGACGATCTCCTTGAGCTGCGCGACGTAGGCGTCCCGCTGCAGCTTCTGGATGCGCTTGAGCCGCCCCAGCAGCGCGGTCTGCCGCACCAGGGTGGTGAGATGCGCGTCCGTGCGGCCCGCGCCCCGGGCTTCCGGGGTGGGCAGGGCGTCCGCCTGGGCGAGGCGCTCCGTGGCCCGGCCGCGCTCCAGCTGCAGCATGTGGGCGAGCACGGCGCTGCGCAGGCGCGCGTTGCGGGGCGGGCCGGCGGGGGGCGATGAGCTGCTGGCGGAGTCTTCACCGGAGGTGCGCTGGCGCTGCAGCGCACCGGTGAGCGGGGTCTCGGCGTGCTGCCGGCTGCCGCTGGCCGATGCCGATGACGGGGCTGCCGCCTCGGACGAGGGGGATGCCTGCCGTGCAGAGGGCGCGCTGGCGAGGAGGGTGCTTTGGAGGGAAGGCATGGTTCTTTTCTGGGGTTGCGGGCCGGGGGGCCGCCTCTCGCGAGGCGCCGGAAACGGCCGGACGGGCCGCCCCGGCCCTGGGATGGGCCGTTGGGCCGCAATCTATGCCGCCGCGGAAAAGAACCGGCCAGGGCGCCGAAGCGATCGCCCACCGCCCGAAACCGCGCCACGTCCAGCGCCCGCGGAGGGCGCCCCGGCTCAGGCGCCGCCGCCCGCGCGCGGCGAGAAGCGCAACAGGCGCGCCAGCGCCCGGTCTTCGATGCCCAGGCGGCGCAGGCCGTCGTAGGTCGCCTGGGCGTAGTCGAGCGTGGTGCCGTAGCGTCCGCTGGCCTGCGAGAAGATGCGGCGGTATTCCGCCTCGGTCAGCTCGCCCGTGTGGTTCGGGCTGCTGCGCGAGAGCGTGAACGCGAGGGCCCGCACGGTGCCCAGCGGCGTCAGGCACGGCAGCCAGCGCGGGTCGTATACGCCCGTGGGCATCTCGCGCTGCCACAGGTTCACCATCACCTGCCGGGCATGCGCCTGCTCCACGCGGAAGACCATCCCGCGGCAGCTGCCGCCCGGGAACATGCCGAGCACCAGGCCCGGGCAGTCCGGCGTGCCGCGGTTCACCCGGCTCCACATCTTCAGCGCGCGGTGCCAGCCGTGCACGCGCGCCAGCCGCTGTTCGGCGAACGCGAAATCCGGCCGCCAGATCAGCGAGCCGTAGCCGAAGATCCACAGGTCGCTATCGCCCCCCCATTCGGCCAGCGCGCGCTCCAGCATCGGGGCCGGATCGCGCAGCGGAGCGGGCAGGGCCGCCGCGGCTGCCTGCACGGCAGCGCCACTACAATTCGCGGTTTCGTCCATCTTTCCATTATTCATCTACGGAGTTTCCCCATCATGGCCTTCAGCACTTCCGACGACGACAGCCAGCAGCGCTTCGCCCTCGGCTTCCTGTTCGCGATCATCGCGCTCGTGGTGTCCGCCGTGGTGGGTACCGTCGTGGTGCAGCGCGGCATCGCACGCCCGGCGGCCACTCCTGCCTCCGCGCCCGCCGCGGAAGTGGTGGCCCCGGCCGGCACGCTGGACATCGCCGGCAACGAGGTCGCGCGCGTGGTGGTGGACGGCAGCGTGGTGAAGTTCTACTTCACCTCCGGCCGCGCCGACCTGACGGCCGATGCCGCGCCCGCCCTGACCGACGTGGTGCGCGCAATGAAGGACGGCGACCGCCGCGTGGTGGTCTCCGGCTTCCACGACGCCACGGGCGATGCCGCCGTGAACGCGGAACTCGCCAAGCAGCGCGCCCAGGCCGTGCGCGACGCCCTGGTGGCCGCCGGTGCTCCGGAAGACCGCATTGAACTGCGCAAGCCCGAACTCACCCAGGGCGACGGCAATTCCGCCGAAGCGCGCCGCGTGGAAGTGACGCTGGCGGCGCAGTAGCCTTCCTGCCCCGTCCCGCAGCAGAGCCCGGTCCGCCGGGCTTTTTTCATGGTCAGGTGCTGCCGCGCACGACCAGCTCGTAGTCGAGCGCCACGCAGTGGCGCGCCGGCGGCGTGCCGTGCATCAGGCCCAGCAGCATGGCGGCGCCGGCGCGGCCCACCTCGCCGCGCGGGGTGCGCACGGTGGTGAGGGGCGGCACCATCTGGTCGCTGCCGGCCAGGTCGTTGAAGCCGGCCACCGCCACCCGGCCCGGCACCGGCACGCCGCAGCGGCTCGCGGCCAGCAGGCCGCCCTGGGCGATGTCGTCGTTGCAGAAGAAGATCGCATCCACGTCCGGCGCGCGCCGCAGCGTTTCCTCGAAAAGCCGCGCGCCCAGCGCGATCGAGGAGCCTTCCGGGCTCAGGATTTCCAGCTGCGCGTCGTAGAGCCCGGCCTCGCGCAGCGTGCGGCGGTAACCCTCGGCGCGCTGCAGCGTGCGCGGGTCGAGCTGGGCGGCGCAGAAGGCGATGCGCCGCCGGCCGCGCTCCAGGAGATGCCGCGTGATGGCGGCGCCCGCCTCCAGCTGGGAGAAGCCCACGCAATGCACGCCCGGCGCGTCGCTGGTTTCCATGAGGTGCACGCACGGCACGCCGCTGCGTGCGATCAGCTGGCGGGCGGCCTCGCTGCGGTCGAATCCCGTCACGAGCAAGCCCGCGGGCCGGTGGGGCAGGTAGGTGCGCAGCAACAGCTCCTCCTCGGCCGCGTCGTAATGGGTCACGCCGATCAGCGGCAAAAAGCCTTGCGGGAACAGGGTGCGGTGCACGGCTTCGAGCAGGTCCACGAACAGCGTGTTCGACAGCATGGGTACGAGCACCAGCACCTGGGTGCTGCGTTGCGAGGCGAGGGCGCGGGCCGCCGGGTCGGGCACGTAGCCGAGCTCCTGCGCGGCAGCCTGCACGCGCTCGGCCAGGGACGGGTCCACACTGCGCTCGCGGCGCAGCGCGCGCGAGACGGTGATGGGGCTCACGCCCGCGAGCCGCGCCACGTCGTCCAGCGTGACGCGGCCGCTGGCGCGGCGGGTCCGTCGGGGGCGGGGCGGGGCGGAATCGTTCAAGGGTTAATCCGGATCGGTGGGGCCCTCATTGTGGTCTAGGATAGCGCTATCTTGCTCAGGGTTAACGACAGGGCCCGCTCCACGGGCGCGCTGCTGCCGGGGCAGGGAACGACGATCCACCTCATCCATTTGACGGAGACGACGCGGCCGGCTGGGCGAAAAGCCTCCGCGATTTTTATGATTTCAACGGATAGCGCTATCCAAGGCAAACCGCTGCCCGCGTTGGTGGTGATGGGTGTGTCCGGCTGCGGCAAATCGAGCGTCGCGGCCGAGGCCGCTGCGCTGCTCGGCTGGACCCTGCACGAAGGCGATGCCTACCATTCCCCCGAGAGCGTCGCCAAGATGCGCGCGGGCCAGCCGCTCACCGACGGGGACCGGGCCGGCTGGCTGGACCGGCTCGCCGGGCTGCTGGCCCATGCCGTCCACCCCGGCGATGCAGCGGGGCAGGGCGGCATCGTGCTGACCTGCTCGGCCCTGCGCCGCCGCTACCGCGATCACCTGCGCGCCGCCGCGCCCGGGCTGCGCTTCGCCTTCCTGGAGCTGGACTACGACGAGGCGCTCGCGCGCGTCAGCCACCGGCCGGGCCACTTCTTCTCGCCCTCCCTGGTCGCCAACCAGTTCGCCACGCTGGAATCGCCCCGCGGCGAGGACGGCGTGCTGGCGCTGGACGCCACCCGGCCCATCCATGACCTCGGCCGTGCCATCGAGCAGTGGATGCACGGCGGCGCCGTGGCAGAGGCTGCCGCGCCGCGCCCCCACGCTTCCGGCGCCCCGTCCGCGCCGGCCCCTTCCGGAGACACCGCATGAACGACCACCCCGGCGCGGGCACCCCCGCGCGCCGCAAACCCGCGCTCCAGCGCATCGCCGAGCATTTCATGGTGCTGGCCCTGGCCGGCATGGTCGTGGCCGTGTTCGTGAACGTGGTGCTGCGCTATGCCTTCGGCACCAGCATCGTCTCGTACGAGGAAATCTCGCGGCTGCTGTTCGTCTGGCTCGTCGCCGTGGGCACCATCGTGGCCGCGTTCGAGGGCAAGCACCTGGGCTTCGACATGCTCACCGCCCGCCTCTCCGGCGCGCCGCGCAAGGCGCTCTTCTGGGTGAGCCAGGCGCTGGTGGCGCTCTGCATGGTGCTGCTGCTCAAGGGATCGTGGGCGCAGGTGGTGGCCGGCATGGAGAGCTACAGCACCGTGCTGGGCTATCCGCTCGCCCTGGGCGCCGCCGCCACGCTGGTGCTGGCGGTGGGCCTGCTGGTGGCGCTGGTGCTGGACCTGGTGCGTGGCCGGCCTGCGGGCGACGACGCGGCCGGCGACGCCACCATCGAATAAGGAGCCGCCATGGTCGTGACCCTCATCTTCCTCGGCGTGCTCATCGGCGGCATGGCGATCGGCATGCCGATCGCGCAGTCGCTGATACTCACCGGTGTCGCCCTGATGTGGCACCTGGACTTCTTCGATTCGCAATTGCTGGCGCAGAACCTGCAGGCGGGTTTCGACAACTTCCCGCTGCTGGCCGTGCCGTTCTTCATCCTGGCCGGCGAGCTGATGAACGCCGGCGGGCTGTCGCGCCGCATCATCGACCTGGCGCGCGCCTTCGTCGGCCACATCCGTGGCGGCCTCGGCTTCGTGGCCATCGGCGCGGCGGTGCTGCTCGCGTCGATGAGCGGCTCGGCCATCGCCGACACGGCGGCGCTCGCCACCATCCTGCTGCCGATGATGCGCCAGCAGAACTACCCCGCCAGCTACAGCGCCGGCCTGCTGGCCTCGGGCGGCATCATCGCGCCGATCATTCCGCCGTCGATGCCGTTCGTGATCTACGGCGTGACCACCAACACCTCCATCAGCAAGCTGTTCCTGGCGGGCGTGTTCCCGGGCCTGATGATGGGCATCTTCCTCATCTTCGCCTGGTGGTGGATCGCCCGCAAGCACCAGCTCGCGGCGATGGAGCGCGTGGCCTGGAGGGCTCGGATGCGCGCGCTGCTGCACAGCTTCTGGGCCATGATGATGCCGGTCATCATCCTGGGCGGGCTCAAGGGCGGCATCTTCACGCCCACCGAGGCCGCCGTGGTCGCCGCCGTGTACGCGCTCATCGTCTCGATGTTCGTGTACCGCGAGATGACCTGGGGCCGGCTCTACGAAGTGTTCCTGGCGGCGGGCAAGACCACCGCGGTGGTCATGTTCCTCTGCGGGGCCGCCACCGTCACCGCCTACATGATCACCCTGGCCGACCTGCCCAACCTGCTGGCCGACAGCTTCGCCGGCGTGATGGGCAACCCCATGCTGTTCATGGCGCTGATGATGGTGTTCCTGCTGGTGGTGGGCACGGCGATGGACCTCACGCCCACCATCCTGATCTTCGGCCCCGTGTGCGTGCCGCTCGCCATCAAGGCCGGCATCGATCCGGTGTACTTCGGCTTCATGTTCATCTACGTGGGCTGCGTCGGCCTCATCACGCCGCCCGTGGGCACGGTGCAGAACGTGGTGGCCGGCGTGGGCCGGCTGCGGATGGAGACCGTGATCCGCGGCACCACGCCGTTCCTGCTGATGTACGTGCTGCTGCTGGTGCTGTTCGTGGTCTTCCCGCAGTTGATCACCGCGCCGCTGGGCTGGATGCATTGAGCCGGGCCGGGCCTTCCATCCACCGATCGCCACCCGTATTTCCACGCTTTCGCTGCTTTCCCGCTTTTTTCCAGGAGACAAACACCATGCGCATCCGTTTCGCCCTCGCCACCCTCGTGGCCGCCATCGCCGCCAGCGGCGCGTCCGTCGCCCAGGCCCAGGACTTCAAGCCGCGCATCGTGCGCTTCGGCTACGGTCTCGTGGACAACTCCAACCAGGGCCGCGCCGTGCGCTTCTTCGCGCAGGAGGTCGAGAAGGCCACCGGCGGCAAGATGAAGGTGCGCGGCATCGGCAACGCCTCGCTCGGCTCCGACACGCAGATGCAGCAGGCGCTCATCGGCGGCGCGCAGGAGATGATGGTCGGCTCCACCGCCACCCTGGTCGGCATCGTGCCCGAGATGGCGGTGTGGGACACCCCCTTCCTCTTCGCCAACGTGAAGGAAGCCGACACCGTGCTCGACGGCCCCGTCGGCGAGAAGGTGAAGGCGAAGCTCGAACCCAAGGGCATGGTCGGCCTGGTCTACTGGGAGAACGGCTTCCGCAACCTCACCAACAGCAAGCGTCCCGTCACGAAGCTGGAAGACATGGGCGACATCAAGCTGCGCGTGATGCAGAACAACGTGTTCCTCGACAGCTTCAAGGCCCTGGGCGCCAACGCCGTGCCGCTGCCGTTCTCCGAGCTGTTCACCGCGCTCGAAACGCGCGCCGTCGATGGCCAGGAGAACCCGTTCAACACCGTGGTGTCCAGCAAGTTCTACGAAGTGCAGAAGTACCTCACCGTCACCAACCACGTCTACAGCCCGTGGATCGTCACGGTGAGCAAGAAGTGGTGGGACACCCTCAGCCCGGCCGAGAAGAAGGTGCTGCAGGACGCCGCCGTGAAGAGCCGCGACTTCGAGCGCAAGGACACGCGCGAGGAAGCCGCCAAGGCGCTGGCCGACCTGAAGACCAAGGGCATGCAGGTCAACGAACTGCCCGCGGCCGAAGCCAACCGCATGCGCGAGAAGCTCACCTCGGTGAACGCCGGCATCGCCAAGTCCGTGGGCCAGGAGACCTGGGACGCGGTGCAGGCCGCCGTCAAGCAGGCCCGCGGCGGCCAGTAAGGCGCGACAGCACGGGTGCATGCGCCGGCTCGCAGGCAGCGCACGCACCGGCCGCAGGGCACGGCAGGGCCCTGAGGCCGAACCCGACCGTACGCACCGGCGGCCCTCGCCTCGGCCTACACTTGCAGGTCATGAGGAAGGCGTACGATTCCCCCGACAGGCGCGGCGCCGCCGGCCCGCACTGCGGCCGGACCGGGCGGCCATCCCGGGCCCTTCGCGCGCCTTCTCCGTTCCTCCCCACGTCGATCCTGCAAGGCACCGCCCACACACCGCCATGCCACTCCACGATACCGTCCATTCCGTCACCGAACGCATCCGCGAGCGCAGCGCGCCCACGCGCGCGGCCTACCTCGCCCAGCTCGATTTCCACGCGCAGCGCGACCGCGGCGCCGATCGCCTGGGCTGCGCCAACGTCGCCCATGCCTTCGCGGGCATGCCGGGCAACGACAAATTCCGCGTCGTCGCCGAGCGCGCGCGCAACATCGGCATCGTCAATGCCTACAACGACATGCTCTCGGCCCACGCGCCGCTGCGCCACTATCCCGAGCTGATCAAGGAGGTCGCTCGCCAGCACGGCGCCACGGCCCAGGTGGCGGGCGGCGTGCCGGCCATGTGCGACGGCGTCACCCAGGGAACGCCGGGCATGGAGCTGTCGCTCTTCAGCCGCGACGTGATCGCGATGGCCACCGCCGTCTCGCTCTCGCACGACGTGTACGACGCCGCGCTGATGCTCGGCGTGTGCGACAAGATCGTGCCCGGCCTGCTGATCGGCGCGCTGCACTTCGGCCACCTGCCGACGGTGTTCGTGCCGGCCGGGCCGATGACCTCGGGCCTCTCGAACAGCGCCAAGGCCAAGGTGCGCGAACAGGCCGCGCAGGGCCTGGTCGGCCGCGACGAACTGCTGGCCGCCGAATCCGCCGCCTACCACGGCGAAGGCACCTGCACCTTCTACGGCACCGCCAACAGCAACCAGATGCTCATGGAAGCCATGGGCCTGCACGTGCCCGGCACCGCCTTCGTGAACCCCGGTGAAGCGCTGCGCACCGAACTCACGCGCGAGGCCGCCCGCACCGTGCTCGGCCAGCCCGGCGCGCCGTGCCCGCCCATCGGCCGCATCGTGGACGAGCGCTGCATCGTCAACGCGATGGCCGCGCTGCTCGCCACCGGCGGCTCCACCAACCACCTGATCCACTGGGTGGCCGTGGCGCGCGCCGCGGGCATCGCCATCGGCTGGGACGACTTCGCGGCGCTGTCGGCGGTGGTGCCGCTGCTCGCCCGCGTCTATCCCAACGGCAGCGCCGACGTGAACCAGTTCCAGGCGGCCGGGGGCCCCGGCTACGTGGTCCGCGAACTGCTGGACGCCGGCCTGATGCACGAGGACGTGCTCACCGTGCGGCCCGGCGGCCTGCGCGAATACACCCGGCTGCCGGTGGAGGATGCCGCGGCCCCCGGCACCGGCAGGCTGTCCTGGGCGCCCATCGGCGCCAGCGGCGACGACGGCGTGCTGCGCCCCGCGGATGCCCCCTTCAGCCCGATCGGCGGCCTCAAGCTGCTCGAAGGCAACCTGGGCCGCAGCGTGATCAAGATCTCCGCCGTGCCCGAAGACCACCATGTGATCGAGGCGCCCGCGCGCGTCTTCGCCTCGCAGGCCGAGCTGCAGCAGGCCTTCCAGGCCGGCGAGCTGGACCGCGCCTGCGAAGCGCATCCTTCCCACGGGCTGATCTGCGTGGTGCGCTGGCAGGGCCCGCGCGCCAACGGCATGCCCGAGCTGCACAAGCTCACGCCGCCGCTGGCGGTGCTGCAGGGCAAGGGCTACCGCGTGGCACTGGTCACGGACGGCCGCATGAGCGGCGCCTCCGGCAAGGTGCCGGCCGCCATCCACGTCTCGCCCGAGGCACTCGCGGGCGGGCCGCTGGCGCGCGTACAGGATGGCGACATCGTCCGGCTCGACGCCACGGCCGGCACGCTGAACGCGCTGGTCGATCCGGCCGAGTGGGCGGCCCGCGCGCCGGCCACCCAGCCCGAGGAACTGGCCCGTGCCGACGGACACGGCTGGGGCCGCGAACTGTTTGCCGGATTCCGGCGCAACGCGCTCAGCGCGGAAGAGGGGGCCTGCACATGGCTGTGAACGGACAAGGGACTTTGACCGCGCAGGACGTGATGCGCGACGCGCCGGTGATTCCGGTGATCGTGCTGAACGACATGGCGCATGCCGTGCCCATGGCGCGCGCGCTGGTGGCCGGCGGCATCCGGATGCTGGAGGTGACGCTGCGCACCCCCGAGGCCCTGGCCTGCATGGAGGCCATCGCCAAGGACGTACCCGAGGCCGTGGTCGGCGCCGGCACCGTGCGCAGCGCGGCCGATGCCCAGGCCGCCGCCCGCGCGGGCGCGCGCTTCGCCGTGAGCCCGGGCTTCACGCCCGCCGTGGGCCGCGCCTGCCGCGACCTGAACCTGCCGCTGCTGCCCGGCGTGGCCACCGGCAGCGAGATCATGATGGCGCAGGAAGAGGGCTTCAACGCCCTGAAGTTCTTCCCGGCCGTGCAGGCCGGCGGCCTCGCCATGCTCAAGGCCTGGCAGGGGCCGTTCGGCGACGTGGTGTTCTGCCCCACGGGCGGCATCCAGCCGGGCAATGCGGCGGATTTCCTGGCGCTGGGCAACGTCGCCTGCGTGGGCGGCTCCTGGCTGGTGCCCGGCGATGCGCTGGCCGCCGGCGACTGGGCCCGCATCACCGAACTGGCCCGGTCCGCCGCGGCGTTGCGTCCGGCACGCTGACGGCTGCAAGAAGAAGTGCCGCCGGCCCGTGGGGTTGGCGATACTGTGGCCATGAAAACCATCGACGAGATGCTGAACCTGGAACTGCTCACCCCCGAGCAGCACCACGAGATCGACGCCTGGATCGCCCGGGCCGATTCCCCCGACGACATCCTGCGCATGCCGGCGCCGCTCTGGCAGGCCGTGGAGCGCGCCAGCGAAGCCATGGGCGTCAACGCGGACCTGCTGCGCCCGCCGGCCCTGGACGCTGGCACGCTGTCGTGACCCCCGTGCTGTCGCCTTCGCCCCCGCCTTCGCTTCCCCATTCCGTACCCATGACCGTTTCCCCTCAGCCCCTCGCCATCCGCCCCGCCACCCCCGACGACATCGACACCATCCTGCACTTCATCCGCGAACTGGCCATCTATGAGAAGGCCGAGCACGAGATGCAGTCCACGCGCGCCCACATGGAGCGCACCATGTTCTGCGAGAACCCGGCCGTCTTCGGGCTGATCTGCCTGGACGGCGACACGCCGGTGGGCTTCGCGGTGTATTTCTTCAACTACTCCACCTGGCAGGGCCGCCACGGCCTCTACCTCGAGGATCTCTACGTCTCTTCCGAATGCCGCGGCCGTGGCGCGGGCAAGGCGCTGCTGCAGCACCTGGCTGCCATCGCGGTCGAGAAGGACTGCGGCCGCTTCGAGTGGAGCGTGCTGGACTGGAATGCGCCGTCCATCGCGTTCTACGAGAGCCTGGGGGCCCAGCCGCAATCGGAGTGGATCCGCTACCGGCTCACGGGCCGGGCGCTGGAGGCGCTTGCAGCGCGGGCGCCGGCACAACCATAGAAGAAAACCGCCGTTCGACATTTCATGGCGCGCCCTCCGCCGGTGCGGATTGGAAGACGCCCTGCAGTGCATCGGCGAGTTCGGCCGCGGTGGCTTCGTCGGCCAACGCGGGGAACTCCTTCACCAGCTTGCCCGAGACTTGGCCGCCGTTGTCCCGCACCGAGCGGATGATGCGGTCAATGTCGCTGTCTGGCCCTTCGATCACCTGCTTCACACGCTCGCGCGCAAGCCGAAGGCTGCGCAGGTAGCCCGCTTCCTTGCGCATCTCCTGCTCGATGGTCACGCGCACGATATCGGCGATGTATTCGACGTGGTCTGTGAGGTCGGGGTAACGCCACGCGTTCAATGCGTCCGCGTAGCCGTCGAATTGCAGGTTGTAGCGCACCCCGTCCTCGGCCTGGTGCTCCGGCCCGAAACGCCAGGCGTCGGCGTAGCGGCGCATGAGCGGCAGCGAGAAAAGCTCCAGCACCTGGTCGTAGCCGCGGCGCTTGACCACCGAACTGGTGATGGTCGCTGACACGGGCAGAATGAAAGGCTCGGGCACGGCGCCATCCCGCCGCAGCACGTCGTTGACCAGGAAGCGCGAAATGCGGCCGTTGCCGTCCGACATGGGGTGGATGTAGACGAAGCCGAATGACAAGACCGCGGCACGGACCAGAGCGGATCCGCCGACGGTCCGCTCGGCACAGTCGCGCAGACCTGACAGCAACTGCGGCGCATCGTCCCAGTGCGGCGCGATGTAGTGGACGACCTCGTGGAACCCGTCCACCTCGCCGACGAACACCGGTGAGCGCCTCACGCCGTAGCGCGTGGCGCGCGGCCCCAGGATCTCTGCCTGCAATTCGCTCAACGACGCCTCCGACAAGGGGTCCTCGTGCCGGCCGCACCAGCGCTCCATCGCGGCGGCGAAGCGCCGCACGCGGTCGACATGCTGCTCCTCGTGCTCGATTGCAAAGCTGGCGCGGCTTTCCTTGATGGTGAGCCAGACGGCGCTGCGTTGCAGGATGTCTGCACCGAATTCCGTCTCGAGGGCGGCCAGATGTTCTGCGAACGCGTAAAGCTCGGCCTGCCGGACGGCGGGTGTGCGCAACACCATGGGGCAGAAGCTGCGCGAGCCGGGAAGGTTGTCGCGCACCCGCCACCGTTGGTTGTTGGCCGATCGAAAGGAGGTGAGGTAGCGCTCTTCGTCGAGCGCGGTCACATAGTTGCCGGCCGCGACGCCCGGGAAATCGAGCATCCGCCCCGTGAGGTACTCGTAGAAGAAGCCGGCGCGGCGGGCATACTGTCCTGTGGGCTCGGCGCCTACCCAGGCCTCCAGTTCGGCGGCCGGGGCGGCATCGAACAACCGTGCGAGAAATTCCAGGTGAACGCCCTCGTGTTTGAGGGCGAAGGTCAGGTGCCCCGCCAGGGAAGCCGCAGGGCGGGCGGTGGGGGGATATTGTTCATGGACGTAGCCGTTTTCGCGGACGGTCGCACGCGACTTGCCGATGGCACTGTCCGTGCGAAATGCCTGGACGGCGTCGACCCCGTATTGCTCGGCCAGCCAGCGGTAACCGATCCATTCAGGCACTTAAGAAACTGGGGCGGGGCCCAAAAACGATTAAATGGCCTGCATGTTGATTAAATTTGACTGAACCGTCAAGATTTCGATTAAACCAGACATGCGGCTGTCCCTGACCGGGCCCCAGCGACGCGATCCGCACCCACCATCAGCGCAGGCCGGTGCCCGACCCCACGTCGTTCTTGCGTTCGATCAGCTCGATCTTGTAGCCATCCGGGTCCGTCACGAACGCGATCACCGTCGTGCCGCCCTTGACCGGACCAGCCTCGCGCGTCACGTTGCCGCCGGCGGCCTTGATCTTCTCGCAGGCCGCATGGGCGTCCGGCACGCCGAGGGCGATGTGGCCGTAGGCCGTGCCCATGTCGTAGCTCTCGGTGCCCCAGTTGTAGGTGAGTTCGATCTCGGCCTGGCCCGGGTTGCCGCCGTCGAAGCCCAGGAACGCCAGCGAGTACTTGTACTCGGGGTTCTCGGACGTGCGCAGCAGTTGCATGCCGAGCACGTTGGTGTAGAAATCAATCGAGCGCTGGAGGTTGCCGACGCGCAGCATCGTGTGGAGGAATCTCATGGGCTCCGATTGTGCCGGCACATCGAAAACCCGTGTGCAGCAACGACGCCGGAAGGGCGCATGGACGGCCCTAGACGGGCACGGTGTAGTTGAGCGTCATCCGCCCGCCATCCACGACCACGATCTCGCCGGTCACGTAGCTGGCCGCGTCGCTCGCGAGCCAGGCGACCACGTCGGCCACCTCGGCGGGCTCGCCCAAGCGCTTCATGGGCGTGCGGCCCAGGATGCGGGCGCGGGCGTCGTCGCTCGTGAGCACGGCCTTGGCCGCGAGCTCGGTGGCGATGGTGCCCGGCGCGACCGCGTTCACGCGCACGCCGCGGTCCGCCAGCGACAGCGCCATCACGCGCGTGAGCTGGTTGATGCCGCCCTTGCTCACGTTGTAGCTCGCGATGGTGGGAATGGTGAGCACGCCGTTCACCGAGCTCATGTTCACGATCGCGCCCCGGCCCGCCGTGGCCATCGCGCGTGCCGCCGCCTGGCCCATCAGGAACGCGCCCTTGAGGTTCACGCGCAGCACGGCGTCGAAGTCGTCCTCGGTGATGTCGAGGAAATCCGCCGCGCGGAAGATGCCCGCGTTGTTCACCAGCACGTCGATGCGGCCATGCACCTGCAGCACCTGCGCCACCAATGCGTCCACCTGGGCCTTGTCGCCGACGTCGCAGCGCACGTAGAGCGCCTGCGGCAGCTCCGCGGCCAGCGCGTTGCCGCGCGCGTCGTCCACGTCGGCGACCACCACGCGCGCACCCTCGCGGGCGAAGCGGCGGGCGCAGGCCTCGCCGATGCCCTGGGCGCCGCCGGTGACGATGCAGACACGGTCGGCATGGCCGAAATGGACGGAGGTGCCGGACAGGGACGGGGAAGTGGAAGAGGAGGGCAGGGACATGCCCCGATGGTAGCGGCGCCGGCGGCCCGGCATGTACAGGGGGCTCGCATGCCGGGGCGCGATGGTGCCGCGCTTCACCCCGGCGCTTCAATCCGGTGCGTGCGCCGCCATCCCGGTGCCGCGGGCCATGTCCACGAAGGCCCGCAGGTAGTCGATGGCGGCATCCGCCTCGCGCGCCCCCAGGAAGATCTGCTTGGCGATACCGCGCGCGCCCAGCCGGACGGGCACCACGTCCATCCGGGCCGCGTATTCCTCGACCAGCCAGCGGGGCAGGGCGGCCACGCCGCGGCCGCTGGCCACCATCTGCAGCATGATGTCGGTGGTCTCGATGGTCTTGTGGCGCCGCGGTGTGACGCCGGCCGGCAGCAGGAACTGGTTGTAGATGTCCAGGCGCTCGATGTCGACGGGATAGCTGATGAGCACCTCCCGGGTGAGTTGCTGCGGCTTCACGTACGGGACCGATGCGAGGGCGTGCCCCCGGGCCACGACGAGCACCTGCTCGTAGTCGAACACCGGCTCGAACGCCAGGCCCGGCTTGAACAGCGGGTCCGGCGTGACCAGCAGGTCGATCTCGTAGCCGAACAGCGCCCCGATGCCGCCGAACTGGAATTTCTGCTTCACGTCCACATCCACGTCCGGCCAGGCCGCCAGATAGGGCGACACCACCTTCAGCAGCCACTGGTAGCAGGGGTGGCATTCCATCCCGATGCGCAGCGCGCCACGCTCCCCCTGGGCGAACTGGCCCAGGCGCTCTTCGGCGAGATGCAGTTGCGGCAGCACGCGGTTCGCCACCGCGAGCAGGTACTGGCCCGCCTGCGTCAGCCGCAGGCTGCGGCCCTCGCGCAACCACACGTCGGTACCCAGCTGCTGTTCCAGCTTCTTCATGCTGTGGCTCAGGGCCGACTGCGTGAGATGGAGCACGCCCGCGGCGGCGGTCAAAGACCCCTGCTGTTCGACCTGCTGAACGATCTGGAGGTGGATGCGTTCCAGCATTCAATGAATTCCATTCATGAATCGTTGAGATAAAACCATTTTACTTCATCGATTCCGAACCCTAGCATCCGTTCCCATCGACAGCCCGGAAGAATGAAAGAAGGTGAATGGAATGAACGAACCATGGGGTTTCACGGTGAAGACGGTGGGCTTCGACGAAAACTACCGTCCAGCCGAAGGCACACGCATCACCACCAACTTCGCCAACCTCGCGCGGGGCGCGAACCGGCAGCAGAACCTGCGCAACACGCTGCGGATGATCGACCACCGCTTCAACGACCTGGCGCATTGGGACAACCCGTCGGGAGACCGCTATGCGGTCGAACTGGGGATCGTCTCCGTCGAAATGCACCTCGGCGCCGAGGCGGGCAGCCACACGTTCCCGCTCATCGAGATCCTGAAGACCTGCATCCTCGACAAGGCGACGGGGCAACGCATCGAGGGCATCGCGGGCAACAATTTCTCCTCGTACGTCCGCGATTACGACTTCAGCGTGCTGCTGCCCGGCTACAACGCCGGCCGGGCGGAGTTCGGCGTTCCCCAGGATTTCGGCGATTTGCACGGAAAGCTCTTCAAGCAGTTCATCCAGTCCGAGGCCTACCGGCGGCATTTCAGCAAGCCGCCGGTCATCTGCATCAGCGCGGCGACCAGCAAGACCTATCGGCGCACCGGCAACCGGCACCCCGTGCTGGGGGTGGAGTACCAGCAGAACGAGCCGTCCTCGACCGACCAGTATTTCGCCAAGATGGGCATGCAGGTGCGCTTCTTCATGCCGCGGGGCGGCGTGGCCCCGCTGGCCTTCTACTTCCACGGCGACCTGCTGAACGACTACACGAACCTGGAGCTGATCGGCACCGTCAGCACGATGGAGACCTTCCAGAAGATCTACCGCCCCGAGATCTACAACGCCAACTCCGCGGCCGGCCCGCTCTACCGGCCGAGCCTGAAGAACCAGGACTACTCGGTGACGCAGATCGTCTACGACCGGGAAGAGCGCAGCCAGCTGGCCGCAGCGCAGGGCAGATTCGCGGAAGAGCACTTCATCAAGCCCTACGGGCATGTGCTGCAGCGGTGGGCCGCTGGCTGCGCGGCCTGATGCTTCTCACTACAAAAGGAAACCCTCCCATGTTCGAAACCTCCATCGCCGGCAGCCTGCCCAAACCCGCCTGGCTCGCCGAAACCCACAAGCTCTGGCCCCAGTGGCGTGCCGAAGGCGAGGCGCTGCGGCAGGCCCAGGCCGACGCGACCCTGCTGTGGATCAAGGCCCAGGAAGACGCGGGCCTGGACATCGTGTGCGACGGCGAGCAATCGCGCCAGCATTTCGTGCATGGTTTCCTGGAACAGGTCGAGGGCATCGACTTCGAGCACAAGGTGAAGATGGGCATCCGCGACAACCGCTACGACGCGATGGTGCCGCAGGTGGTGTCCGCGCTGCGGTTGAAGGGCCGCGTGCATGCCTTCGAGGCCCAGCTGGCGCGTGCCCATACGAAGAAAAAGCTGAAGTTCACCCTGCCGGGCCCGATGACCATCGTCGACACGGTGGCGGACCGCTTCTACGGTGACAAGGTGAAAATGGCCTTCGCCTTCGCGGAACTGCTCAACCAGGAAGCACTGGCGCTGCAGGCCGACGGCGTGGACATCATCCAGTTCGACGAGCCCGCCTTCAACGTCTACATGAAGGATGCCGCCGACTGGGGCGTGCAGGCACTGGAGCGCGCTGCGCAGGGCCTGACCTGCACGACGGCGGTGCACATCTGCTACGGCTACGGCATCCAGGCGAATACCGACTGGAAGAAAACCCTGGGCGAGGAATGGCGCCAGTACGAGACGGTGTTTCCCGCGCTGGCCAAAAGCCGCATCGACCAGGTGAGCCTGGAATGCATTCACTCGCACGTGCCGCCCGACCTGATGCGGCTGCTGGCCGGCAAGGACGTGATGGTCGGCGTGATCGACGTGGCGAGCGACGTGGTCGAGACGCCGGAGGAGGTGGCCGACACCATTGCGCGGGCCCTCGCGTTCGTGCCGAAGGAGCGGTTGTTCCCATGCACCAACTGCGGCCTGGCGCCGATGGGCCGCGACGTGGCATGGCGCAAGCTGCAGGCGCTGGCGGAAGGCACGCGGCTGGCGAAGGAGCGGCTCGCCGCGGCGTGATGCCAGCGGGCCATCGCTGCATCGGGCTCGAAGGCGGGTGGCGCCCTGCCGTCAAGACAGGGTGCGGGGCAGGGCGGGGGAGCGCCGGGGCAGTGGAAGAGGGCGTGCGGTCCCGCTACCCACAGGCCTCAACGCCGTCGGATTTTCTCAACAGACGCTTGCGCTCTGTGCATCGCGGCGGGCCAGCGCATCCTGCAGCGCTGCATGGAATCGCTCGGCCGCCACGCCGAGAGGCCAGGGTTCCCAGGGTGTGCCGCCGTACCGGGCCGCCAGCGGATCGGAGCCCATCACGGGCGCGTCGATGCGCAGTATGCCGCGCACCTCATCGTGCGTCCAGCCCACGCAGTGCACGGCCTCGCTGGCGGCCGCGGCCAGATCAGCCGCCTTGTGCAGCCGGTGGGCCTCTGGAGTCCAGCCCGGCAATCCGTAGCGCTCTGCGACCGCCTGCATGAGCCGGTCCGCCACCGCGCGGAAGGGCCCGCCCAGCACCGCCTTCAGCGGCGAGATGCAGTCGAACCCGAGAAAGCCTTCTTCCGCGTCGTGCAGGATCTCCTGCAGCTCTTCTTCGGCGCTGAGCGGCGCGGGGGCGGCCGCCCGCCGCAATTCCAGCACCAGCAGCGAGTGCTGGGCGACCGAGAGCGGCAGCGGCCAGGCCGATTCGCCGCCCCAGCGCGCGGTGCGCGACAGCCGCACCGCCAGATCCGTGTCGGTCCACGCTGCGGGGTCCGGATCGATCAGGTCGAGGTGCGCGCCGGAAGGCAGGCGCATCCAGGCGCGGGGGAGCGGGGAGCCTGAAGTCATCCCGGGATTGTGCAGGGACGCGGCACCGTCCGCCGGGCACGGCGGGCAGCGGCAGCGCCGCGTTCTCCCGGCATGCTTCAGGAGCGCGTGGGCGGCGCCTTGGGATCGAGCAGGTTCGCCGCCTGGCTCGCGCCGGTGGACCGGAAGTAACCCATCACGGTCGCCACGCTGCGGTGGCCGGTCATGGCCATCGTGTCGGCCAGCGGCACGTTCTGGGATGCCGCCTCGGTGACGAACCCCGAGCGCAGCGAATGCGCGGAGTAGTCGTCAGGCAGCCCGGCGGCCAGGGCGCGCTCCTTGACGATGTCGCGCACGGCCGCCGGGGACAGCGCGCCGGCCAGCCTGCCGCCTTTCAGCACCCGCCGGAAGACCGGCCCCTCGGTGATGCGCGCGGCCTCGAGCCAGGCATGCAGGGCTTCTCCGGCCAGCCCTTCGATGGGTTTGTAGTTCTCCGGGCGGTCCGCCGCATGCTGGTTGGTCTTGGAATGGGCCAGCATGAAGGTGAACGACGACGGCCCATGGCGCCGCAGGTGCTTCATGTCGGCGCCGGCGACCTCCGAACGCCGCCGGCCGCCGCTGGCGAACGCGAACAGCAGCAGGGCCCGGTCGCGCAGGCCCTTGGGCGTCGCCAGATCGCAGGTTTCCAGCATGGCCATCAGCGGGTCTTTCGTCAGCGCGTCCTTTTTCCTGGGCAGGTCGCCGCGCTTGCCATAGGCCCGGCGGGTCTTGGTCAACAGCTCGCGCACCTTCGCGTCCTGGCAGGGGTTCTCCGCCTCCTTGAGCTGGTGGGTTTTGGAGAGCACCGCGATCCGGTGGACCAGGGTATTGAGGGCCATGGGGCCCGGCTTGCCCTTGAACCCCGCCTTCACCAGCACCTCGTCGATCGCGGGCGGCAGCTCGTGGGCCAGCCCTTCGCCCGTGCTGCGCTGGGCGTGGTCCACGATGAATTGGAGCACCACGGCCGGGGGCACCGGGAGGGCGATCGGCTGCCCGTAGCGCAGATTGAACCAGGCGGCCCAGTACCGCAGGGCGGAGCGGTAGCTCGCGAGCGTATTCGCCGATTCGCCTTCGCGCATCAGCTCCTCGACGGCCTGGGCCGTGGCGTCCGACAGCATTTCCGGCTGCAGCGCGGGAACGTTTCCCGGCGGCGGCAAGCGCATCGGCGGGCGCGCACCGTTCGATTTGAATATTTTCATACATACAATGTATTGTTTTATACATCATATGTCACGTTAGCCTCGATAAGAACCTCTTATCGTGAGTAATTTATGGAAGGGGAGAGGGTGATGCAATCCAGGATGCTGAGAGGGCCGCGCGGCGTGCAGATGGAAGAGGTCTGGGCGGCGGCGGACACGGTGCTCGGGCTCGGCGAGCGGCCGACCATCGAGCGCGTGCGGCAGCAGCTGGGCAGGGGGTCGCCCAACACCGTGGGACCGATGCTGGATGGGTGGTATGCCACGCTGGCCCGGCGACTGCAGGCCCCGGTAGATCCGGCACACCCTGCAGATGACGGTGCCGACGGGCAGCCCGCCGTGCCTGCGCCGGTGCTGCGCGCGGCGAAAACCCTGTGGGGCCGGGCGCTGCAGCATGCCGATGAGGCCGCCACGGCCCGGCTCGCCCGATCCCGGTCCGAACTGGAGGCGCAGGCCGAGGCCCTGCGCCGGGCCCAGGAGGCACTGGCGCAGGAACGGCAGCGGCTCGACGACCGCGGCGAGGCCTACGCGGTCGTCCTCCAGGCCCGCGACGCCCAGATCGCCGAAGCGGCACGCCAGGTCCAGGAACTGCAGCAACAGCTTCTGGCCTGCCAGCAGCAACTGGCCGCGGCCCGCTCCGAGAACGCGCAGCTGCGCAAGGCGGCGGACGCCGATCGCAAACGCCAGGAAGCCCGGGAGGCCGACCACCAGGCCGAACGTACCCGCCTTGAAGAACGCGCCCAGGCCCAGGAGCGGCGCCTCCACGCCGAGGTCGACCGGGCCCGCCAGGAGGCCCGGCGGCTGGCATCGCAGATAGAGAGCGACCAGAGGAAATCCGCCAAGGCGCTCGCCGACGCCCAGGACCGGGCGCGGGATGTCGAGGCGCAGCTCGGCACGCTGCAGGCCGCCCACGCCGGCCTGGCGCAGGAACTGCAATCCGCTCGCGGCGAGGCCGAGCGCCTGCGGTCGAAGCTCGACGACCGCAGCGGCGAGGTGCTGGCCATGCTCAGTGAGTTGCGGGAGCGGCTGCCTGCCGGTCCCAGGAAGAAGCAGCTTGCGGGGCCGGCGAGGGTCAGGAAGCCCAAGGGGTGAGACGGTGCGGTGCTGGCGGGTATGCTGGCTCCGTTCCCAAAGGCCGGCCGGCCTCTGGGCCACCGTGCATCATCTACTAGATACGATGTATATTATGTCAAATTACATCTGAAGCGCTTGACAGGAAGATCCACCAAAAACGGCCGGCATCTGGAATGCCGGCCATCCGGTATGCGCCGGCGTTCATGCGCCGGCGGTGTCGCTGCGGGTTCGGAGGCCCGTCCCTGTCATCGAGGTCTTCAGTGCATCAGCGCTTCCAGTTCTGCAGCTGCAGGAGGTTCTGCGCGGCTTGTGCGGCGCGCGGGTCCTGCTTCTCCGCGGCCTGGTACGCGTTGGACGGCAGGCTGGTGCGCAGCTGCTGCATGCCGGAGGCGCCCGTGGATTCGCGCGTGGGCAGTTCGGTGGTCGACGCGTAGATTTCGTTGAGGTTGCGCGTTTTCGGCGTGGCCGGGGCGTCTTCGGTTTCCTCGCGCCGTGCGGTGGAAACGGTGAGATGGGCATTCACTCGGTTGAGCATTATTGTTGTCCTTGGATACAAAAGTGGAGACCGGGTGATTGGAGTCCCGCTCCGGCCGGACGTGGGCGGCCGGCACGAAGCGAGGCCTGCAGGTGCGAAGGAATGCCGCCGATGCGCCCCCGGCGTGCGTGCTCCCTGCCGCGGCTTCCATTGCCTGGAGCACCGGATGCGCCCCTTCGCCCCGCCCTCTTCCTTCGCATGCGCTCCGGCCCGGCCCCTGGTTCGTCCTACCGAGGCCGCCGTCCGGTTCAGTGAAAGGAGCTGCCGGTCAGCCCTCGCCGACCGGCCACTCCAGGTGCCGCCGGCTTTCGAACCGGCGCTCGCCGCCGGTGACCGGGTCGGTGAACGCGATCGCGCGGGCCAGCAGTTGCAGAGGCCGGGAAAAGTCGCCTTCCGGCGGATCGTTCACTTCGGGATAGAAGGCATCGCCCCGCAGCGGCAGGCCCAGGGCGTCCATGTGCACGCGCAGCTGGTGGCGCTTGCCCGTCACGGGCGAGAGCCGGTAATGCGCCCAGGCGCCTGCCGTCTCCAGCACGTCGATGCGCGTGAGGCTGTTGGGCTCGCCGGGCACCTCGTGCATGCGGAAGAACTGCGGGCTCTCTTCGATGCGGCTGGCGCGCTCCATCGGGAAAGGCAGCTCCGGGCGCCAGGGGGCGACGGCTTCGTAGGTCTTGTCCACCATGCGGTCGCGGAACAGCGCCTGGTAGCGGCCGCGCGTGGCGCGCTGCACAGAGAACAGCACGAGGCCGGCCGTGTCGCGGTCGATGCGGTGCATGGGCGACAGCTCCTCCAGGCCGAGCCGGCGCTTGAGCCGCACGAGCAGCGTGTGCTGCAGGTAGCGCCCGGTGGGCACCACGGGCAGGAAGTGCGGCTTGTCGGCCACCACCAGGTGCTCGTCCTGGTAGAGCACGGATTCCTCGAAGGGGATGCAGGCCTCGTCCTCGATTTCCCGGTAGTAGTAGATGCGCAGGCCCCGCACGAAGGGCCGGTCGGGCGTGACGGGGCGGGCGTGCTCGTCCACCACTTCGCCGCGCTCCATCCGCGCCTGCCACCCGGCCCGGTCCACCACCGGTAGCCGGCCGGCCAGGAAGTCGATGAGCAGGCCGTCTCCCTGGCTGGACGTGACCACGCAACTGGGACTCACGCCCGCGCGGACGGGCAGCACGCGGGGATCGTTGGGGTTGTGCATGGGCGCGCATTCTAGGAGCCGCGCCGCCAGCACCGATCGGGCCCGCACCCGATAACGCAACCGTGGGTGGGTGGCTTGGGCGCATGCAATGGTCGCGTTGTAGGACAAGAGCGCGTGCCGCATGCGCTGCCAGCCGTCGTGGCCGGCGCGGTCCTCGCACTAGCATTGGCCGCACAGCTGCCCGCCGTGCAGACGTACATACCAAGAAACCCTGGGGGCGGCAGGCCGGCATTTTCCTCCAGGGACTCCACTACACGCCCATCGCCATGCGCCCTTCCCTTCCTTCCCATCCTCTCCACCGGCCCCGATCCCCCGCTGCGCGCGGCCAGCGGGGCCGGGCCATGACCTGGGTGCTCGGCGTGTTGGGAACGCTGGTGGCCCTGCTGCTAATCGCCCTCGTCATCCTGCTCACGTTCGACTGGAACCGCGCCAAGCCCTGGATCAACGAGCGCGTGAGCGCCGCCACCGGACGCCACTTCGAGATCGCAGGCGATCTGTCGGCCCGCTGGCACTGGCCGCAGCCGGTGGACATGGAGACCGGCTGGCGCCGCTGGGTGCCCGGGCTGACGGTGCAGGCGGAGCGGCTGGTGCTGGGCAACCGCCCGGACTTCGGCCGCTATGGAGCGGTGGGCATGGAGTCCGCCAACGCCGATGCGCGCGTGGTGGAAAAGCGCGCCGCCGCTTCGGATGCGGCATCCCCGGCCTCGGCCGCATCGTCGCCCGCGTCCGCGCCTGCTTCCTCGCCCGCGTCCGGGCCGGCAGCGGCCGCGTCGTCGGGCGCGAGCGCCCCCGCCGTGGCGGACGGCTCGCAGCCCGCCGGCGCCACGCCTCCGGCCATGGCGTCGGTGGGCCGCGCAAGCGCATCGCTCAAGCTGCTGCCGCTCCTGGTGCGGCACGTGTCCATCGGCACGCTGGCGGTCGAGTCGCCCGACGTGGCCCTGGCCCGCCGCGCGGACGGCAGCAACAACTGGACGTTCGACCGGCCCGCGGCCGACGGCGAGCCGAGCCCGAACCCCTGGACGGTGGACGTGGGCCGCGTGTCCGTGAAGGAAGGCCGCGTGGCGCTGGCCGATGCGATGAAGGATCTGGCCTTCGTGGCGAATCTCTCCACCCAGGAAAGCCCGGGGCCGTACGGCCTGCGCTTCGACGTGCGCGGCCGCTACGCCAAGGCGCGCATCGAGGGCAGCGGGCAGGCGGGCCACGTGCTCTCGCTGCGGCAGAAGGAAGTGCAGTACCCGCTGCAGTTCAAGGCCCGGGCGGGCACGGTGCGCGCCGAGGTGGAGGGCACGCTGTCCAACCCTGCATCGTTCTCGGGCCTGGACATGCAGGTGCTGCTGCAGGCCGAGAGCATGGCCGATCTCTATCCGCTGACGGGCATCGTGCTGCCCAACACGCCACCCTTCCGCACCAAGGGCCACCTGGTGGGCAGCCTGGAGCCGGGCCGTGCCGTGTGGGACTACCGCGACTTCACGGGGAACGTGGGGCAGAGCGACCTGCGTGGCCAGCTCACCTACACCTCCGCCGAACCCCGCCCGCGCCTCACGGGCGAGATGGCATCGAAGCAGCTGCGCCTGGCCGATCTGGGCCCGGTGGTGGGCGCGCCGTCCGGCGAGCGGCCGCAGGAAAAAGGCACGTCGAAGCGCGCCGGCAAGGTGCTGCCCGACGCCGCCTTCGCCACCGACCGCTGGAACGCGATGGACCTGGACCTGAAGTTCAAGGGCGAGCGCATCGTGCGCGACGAAAGCCTGCCGATCGAAAACCTCGACGTGCATGCCCGCATGGAGAACGCCCAGCTCACCCTGTCGCCGCTGCGCTTCGGCGTGGCGCAGGGCAAGATCGATTCCACCGTGGTGCTCGACGGCCGCGAGGGCCCGCTCAAGGCCCAGCTGCGCGGCAGCGTGGACGGGCTGCGCCTGTCGGCCCTCTTCCCCAAGGTCGAGCTGATGGAAAAGAGCTTCGGCCGGCTGGACGGCGCCATGGCCGTGAACGGCACCGGCAATTCGATAGCGAAGATGCTGGGCACGAGCAACGGCGAGGCGCGCGTGTACATCCGCGACGGCCGCTTCAGCAAGCAGATGCTGGACCTGGCGGCGCTCAACGTGGGCAGCGTAGTGGTGGCCAAGCTGTTCGGCGAGAACAAGGAAGTGCAGCTGCGCTGCGCCGTGGCGGATTTCGGCATCAAGGACGGGATCGCGCAGACCCGCTCGGTGAAGCTCAACACCGAAGAGGCCGTGGTGGAGGCCATGGGCACGATCGACCTGGGCCGCGAATACATGGACCTCTACATCAAGCCCGAATCGCTGAAGTGGAAGTTCTTCTCGCTGCGCACGCCGCTCTACGTGAAGGGCAATTTCTCGGACCCGAAGGTCGGCCTGGAAGCGGGCCCGCTGCTGCTGCGCGCGGGCGCCGCCGTGGCGGCTGCCGTCGTGGCGCCGGCGGCGCTGGCGCTGGTACCCGTCACCGTGCCGGCCGCCGAGGACGACGAGAACTGCGCCGCCCTGCTCGCGAATGCGAACCGCGACGTAAAGGCCGGCAAGGCCGGGGCCGCGCCCAAGCCGGCGCCCGCCGAGGAACGGCGCCGCCCGGCCTCGGCCGCGCGCTGAGGGGGGCCGTCCGCCCCGATGAAAGCGGCCCACACGCCCTGGCGAAGCGGTTCTGGCGAGGGACCGCATCAGAAGGGTCGTGTGAGCCGCTCTCAGTGGAAATCCCGGCTGCCCTCCAGCGCCGGGGCCAGCCGGCCCAGCATCGGGGTCAGGTCCCTGCAGCGCTGCAGCACCAGGTGCCGCACCACCGCGGCCCCGGGGCCGGCGCCGTCGGGGCGGTGGCACTGCCAGGTGCCCTCCACGGCCAGCAGGCGCGAACGCAGGAGCGGGTTGCGCCAGGTCTCGACGAGCGAAGGCCAGACGATCACGTTCACGGGCCCGGTCTCGTCCTCCAGCGTGACGAACATCGTGCCCTTGGCCGAGCCCGGCCGCTGGCGCACGGTGACGAGGCCGCAGGCGCGCACGCGCCGGCCGTGCGGCACGGCCTGCAGCGCCTGGGCGCTCAGGATGCGCCAGCGCTCCATGCGTTCGCGCAGCAGCGCCATCGGGTGGCGGCGCAGCGTGAGCCCGGTGGCGGCATAGTCGAAGACGATCTCCTCGCCCTCGGGCGCCTCCGGCAGCGCCAGCGGCGCCTCGTGCACGGGGGCGTCCTGCAGCAGCTCGGGCGCCCGGCGCTGCGCGGCCGCCTCCCACATCTGCTGGCGCCGGTGCCCCGCCAGGGAGCGCAGCGCATCGGCCGCCGCCAGCGCCTGCAGGTCCTGCCGGTCCAGCCGCGCGCGCAGGGCGAGGTCCTGCACGTCGGCGAACGGGCGCGCGGCGCGCGCCTGCGCGAGCCGCTGCGCCGCCGCCTCCCCGAAGCCCGCGACCAGGTGCAGGCCCAGGCGCACGGCGGGTTGCGCCTCCTGCACGCCCGGCAAGGGTTCATCAGGCCCTTCGAGCGTGCTGTCCCAGCCGCTGTGCACGGCGTCGGCCGGCAGCACGCGCAGGCCGTGGCGCCGCGCGTCCTGCACCAGCTGCGAGGGGGTGTAGAAGCCCATGGGCTGCGAATTGAGCAGGGCCACCAGGAAGCAGGCCGGCTCATGGCACTTGAACCAGCTGCTCGCATAGGCCAGCAGCGCGAAGCTGTAGGCATGGCTCTCGGGGAAGCCGTATTCGCCGAAGCCCAGCATCTGCTGGTAGATGCGCTGGGAGAATTCCTCCGAATACCCGTTCTTGCGCATGCCTTCCATCAGTGCCTGCTCGAAGCGGTGCACGCCGCCGCGCCGCTTCCATGCGGCCATGGAGCGGCGCAGGTCGTCGGCCATGCCGGGCGTGAAATCCGCCGCGATCATGGCGATCTGCATGACCTGCTCCTGGAAGATCGGCACCCCCAGCGTGCGTGCGAGCGCGTCGTGCAGGTCGTCGTGCTCCAGCAACAGAGGCTCCTTTCGCAGCTGCCGCTCCCGCGCCTGCAGGTAGGGATGCACCATCCCCCCCTGTATCGGCCCCGGCCGCACGATCGCCACCTCCACCACGAGATCGTAGAGTTCGCGGGGCCGCAGGCGCGGCAGCATGCTCATCTGCGCGCGGCTCTCGATCTGGAACACGCCCACGGTGTCGGCTGCGCAGATCATCTCGTAGGTGGCGGCGTCCTCGCGTGGGATGTCGGCCAGGCCCCACACCTGGCCGCGCAGGGCCGCCCGCAGGTCGAGCGCGCGGCGCAGGGCGCTCAGCATGCCCAAGGCCAGCACGTCCACCTTCATGAGGTGCATGTCGTCCAGATCGTCCTTGTCCCACTGGATGATGGAGCGCCCGTCCATGCTCGCGGGCTCCACGGGCACGATGCGCGTGAGCTTGCCCTCGGTGAGCACGAATCCGCCCACGTGCTGGCTCAGGTGGCGCGGGAAGCCGCGCAGGTCGTCGGCCAGCTCCAGCCAGAGCGCGGCCGTGTGCGGCGCGATCGGCGCGCCCAGCCCGGCGGCAAGTTCCTGCAGGCGCTCGGCGGCGATCTCCTCGTCGAACCAGTGGTGGTCCTTGGCGAAGGCGTCGACGACGGCCGGCGCCACGCCCAGCGCCTTGCCCACGTCGCGCAGCGCGCTGCGCGTGCGGTAGCAGATGACCACGGCGGCGATGGCGGCACGCTCGCGGCCGTATTTCCGGTAGATGTACTGGATGACCTCCTCGCGCCGGTCGTGCTCGAAATCCACGTCGATGTCGGGCGGCTCGTCGCGCTCCCTGCTGATGAAGCGCTCGAACAGCAGTTGCGTCTTGGTCGGATCGACCGCCGTGATGCCCAGGCAGAAGCACACCGCCGAATTGGCGGCCGACCCCCGCCCCTGGCAGAGGATGCCGAGCCGGCGCGCCTCGCGCACGATGTCGTGCACGGTGAGGAAGTACATCTCGTAGCGGCATTCGGCGATGAGGTCGAGCTCCCTGGCGATCTGCGCGCGCACGGCGTCGGGCACGCCCTGCGGATAGCGCTCGCGGGCGCCGGCCTCGGTGTAGGCCGCCAGGGCACCGCCCGGCGTCATGCCGGCCGGAACGGTTTCGAGCGGGTAGCGGTAGCGGATCTCGTCGAGGCTGAAGGTGCAGCGCCCGGCCACCTCCAGCGTGGCGGCGAGCAGGTCGGGCGGATAGAGCGCGGCCAGGTGCATGCGTGCGCGCAGCCGGCGCTCGCCGTGGGCCTGCAGCGCGAAGCCGCATTCGGCCACGGGCCGGCCCCAGCGCACGGCGGTGATGACGTCCTGCAGGCGTTTGCGCTGCAGCACGTGCATGTGTACGTCGCCGGCCGCCACCAGGGGCGCCTGCAGGGCGGCGCCCGCGCGCTCCAGGGCCTGCAGCCAGAGGGCGTCGTCCGGCGCGGTGTGCAGTTCCACGGCCAGCCAGGGGGAGATGCCCTGCGCGCGCAGCCATCGGCACGCCTGCGCCAGGGCGGCCTCGATGCCGTCCGGGTCCAGCGCGGACAGCCGGTCCTTGCGCGGAGCGACCAGCACCTCGCAGCCGCGCAGGCGCGAGAAATCGCTGCCGGCACCGACACGGTATTCCCCCTTGGGCGCGATGCGCCGCGCGTCGCTGATGAATTCGCACAGGTTGCCCCAGCCGGCCTCGTCGCGCGCGAGGGCCACGAGCCGCACGTCGCCGCAGGCGAATTCGCTGCCCACGATGAGGCGCAGGCCGCATTGGCGCGCCGCCGTGTGCGCGCGCACCACGCCGGCCACGGAGCATTCGTCGGTGAGCGCCAGCGCCTCGTAGCCCAGCTCGGCCGCGCGCTCGACCAGTTCGGCCGGATGCGAGGCGCCGCGCTGGAAGCTGAAATTGCTCAGGCAGTGCAGCTCGGCGTACGCGGGCAGCAGGCCCGATGCCGCGCCGTGCCCTGCCCCCGGTCCATGTCCCTGCCCTGGTGGCACGGGGGAGTCCGCTGGCGGCGCGGCCCGGCTCATGCGTACACCCCATGCCAGAACCACCGGAAATGCCCCGTGGCGCGCTCACCCTCCCACTGCCGGTAGACCCAGACCGTGCCCACGGCGGCATTGGAAGCCACGAAGTATTCGCGCCGCTCCGCACGGTTTTCCCACCAGCCGCCTTCGAAGCGGTGCGGCCCGGCCAGCAGGCGCAGCGGCCCGTGCAGGCAGGGCCGGTCGCCCTGCAGGGCCAGGGGCCGGGGTGGCTGCACGAGCCAGGCGGGCCAGAAGGCCGCATCGGCGGCCGTGCCCGCGGCCTCGTTCGGCGCTGGCGCGGAGGCGAGGCCACTGGCGCCGCCCCTGCGCCGCTCCGGCGAGTGCCTCGGGCCCTGCGCAGCGGCCGGCTCCCAGCGCTGCATGCGCTCGGGCCGGTGGTCGGCCTCCAGCACTGGAACGCGCACCTGTTCCGCCCCCCAGCGGGCGGACAGCCGCTCTACCCACTGGTGCCAGCTTTCTCCCTGCGCGCCATCGGTGTTGCCGTCCGGCGGTAGCAGGCTGTCGGTGCCCTGCGGCAGCGGGGCCGTGTCGGTCGCGCGCAGCGTGAGGTGGTTCACGGGGGCCGCCAGCGGCTGGCGTGCCAGGCGCTCGGCCAGCAGCCGGCGCAGGTGGCGCAGGTCCTGCGTGGCCTCGGCCGTGCGCACCGTGAGCTGGCCTTCGGGGGGCAGCTCCACTCCGTCGAGGCGGCGCAGGTCGTGGCGCCACGCGAGCTGCAGCGCGAGCACCCCCTGGTGGCGCGCCTGCAGCCAGCCGTGCAGCGCGCCGAGCAGCCGTCCCGCCGTCCAGAGGAGCTGTTCGGCCGAAGTGGCGACCGCCGGCAGTTCGGCCGGCATCTCGAAGCGTTCGGGCAGTGCCAGCCATGGCAGCGGATGGGGCGCGTCGCCCCAGGCCTGGTCGAGCGCCCGCAGCGGCTCGGCCCCGAACCGCCGGGCGGCCCCGTCGCGCGGCAGCGCGCGCACGGCGGCCCAGGTGCGGCAACCCATGCGCTCCAGGCTGGCGGCATGCGGGCGCAGGGCGGAGAGCGTGGCCAGCGGCAATCCGTGCGGCACGCGGTGCGGCGGCGGGCGGCGGGCCGCCATCAGGCGCAGCAGCGCCAGGGCCTGCAGGGCCGTCGGCGCTTCGGCCATCGGAGCGGGGGCATCGCCGCCTTCGGGCATATCCGGAGCCGAGGCTTCGTCCGCGCCGTGCCGCAGCCCGGCGTGCGATCGGCACTGGTGCTCGCGCAGCAGGGCGCGCAGCGCCGCGCGCCCTCCCCAGAGGCGCTCGGTGCCCGCCACTTCCAGCAGCACGGCCTCGTCCAGCAAGGCTACGCGGGGCGTGAAGCGCAGCGCCCACCAGCCGGCAGCCGCCTCGGGCACGCCCGGCGGCAGCTCAGCCTGCAGCGACGGCAGTGCGACCCAGTGCATGGCCGGGCTCCGGAACGGCATCGCCCGTCGATGGCCTGGACGGCCTGACGGGTGCCTGCGGGGAAAGTGCGGGCGAACGCCGCAGCGCCGCGGCGCGCGATGCCATCCATTGCCGCCATGCGGCGAGCCGCTGCGCCTTCGCGCGGCTCGATGCGGCCAGGGCGGATTCCAGGGCCGGCCCATAGGCCGGCACCATGACCGGGGAGAGCACCGGGGCGCCGCGGCGCTTGATCACATCGACCTGCAGCGCGCCCCCGCCCTCCTCCGCCGCGCCCACCGCGAGGCGCAGCGGCGCGGGCGAGGCCTGCTGGCGCCGCGCCTCGGTGCGGAACACCCAGAGCAGCGCATGGCGCTGCGCCGCGGCCAGCTGCAGCCGCCGCAGCATCTCGGGGTAATCTCGGTTTCCCAGTAGAACCGGAAAGCCAAGGCAAAAAATCACATAGCGACAACAACTTAGCTGCGTTCTATAGTCTCATCAGTCGTGAGGGGGACGCTGATGTCGAGCTACCGGTACAGATTTGTCGGCTACGAGAAACTGCCATCGGCGCTGAACGCCGACGACGTGCAACTGCACTGCCGCCTTCCTGACCGCCTTGTGCAGGAGATCCGCGACAGCAACTACGCCAGGCGCTACCACTTGGCGCTCGCTGTGCAGTTGTCCTTTGTCTCCCTCACCGGCAGGAATCCCGACAGCAAATTGGCCATGCCTCGGGCCATGCTGCATTTGTTGTGCGATCAGCTGGGTCTTCATTCGACCGCGATAGCGTCGCTCAAACCGATCTACTTCAACGCGGAACGTACCCTCGCCAACCACCGTGCCTGGGTTCGAGAACGACTCGATTTCACGGCCTATGGGGAGGACGCCCAAAACCGACTGGAAGCAGCGCTTGCTCAGCAGGCCATCGATGCCACGTCAGTGCAGGAACTATTCAACGCGGCCGAGAGATGGCTCTTTGACAACCGCATTGTCCTGCCGGGTAAGCGTCACTTGGAGGATCTGGCGCGATCAGCGTACCGCGTCGTCGAAGAGTTGGCTCTCGCAACTATCCGCGCGGCAGTGACCCCCGTGCGCCTGCGCGCTCTCCTCAAAGTCATGCTTGAGGAGAGCGTAACACCTGGGATGTCGGTCCTTGAGTGGCTCAAGCAGTCGGCGGGCAAGCACGGCGTGAAGGGCCTCAAGGAGGTCAATTCGCGGATTGACGCTCTCAAGGCGCTTGGCGTGCACTTGTGGGACCTGGACGGCCTCTCCATTGGACGAATCCACGCGTTCGCTCAGGCTGTGGTTAACCGCCCGCCTTCGGAAACTGCACGCCGAGCGGACGACACCCGATCCGTGGAGATCGTGTGTTTCCTCAAGCATCTGCTTGGCGAACTGAGCGATGAAGCGATCTTTCGCAATAACCGGCACACCAGCGATATTGTTCGCTCAGGCACTAAACGCGTCCAGGCAAAACAGGCACAGCGCGCCTACGAATACCGCTGCTCGATTGAGTCGATGAGGGACATTGCGATCGATCAAACCATGGGCGCAGAGGAGCGCCTCGCGGCGATTGCAACACTGGCAGAGGACATGCTCGGTCGCCCGCCGGTTAGTCACGCCGAGGTGGTCCGGGAAACCCTGACCGAGCAGACTTCACGGGTGCGAAATGTTCTCAACGGAATGACCAGTTTGGACTTGCAGGCCGATCCAGCGCATCAAGATAGCAAGCTGCTGGCGGCACTCCAGACACTGCACGCTTGCGGCGCCAAGGAACTACCGGTGGACTTTGACACTTCCCTGGTCGATTCCAAATGGCGTCCCTTGCTGGAAGTCCCTGACCGGGCCGCAGCCCTGCGTGCGTTCGAAGGCTGTGCCTTGCTTCGCATTCGCAAGGGCCTGCTGGGAGGTAGTCTTTACGTGAACCACAGTGCCACTTACAAGAGCAAAGAGAGCCTATTGATCCCACAGGAAGAGTGGGCCCGGGACAAGGAAGCTCTTTGCGAAGCCTATGGTTTGGAGCTCGATCCCAAGAGGGCCCTGGAATTGCAATACGAACTGCTGCGTGCCGGGCTGGCAGATTTGGAGGTCGCCCTGGAGAAAGGCTTGCTCGAAATCGATGATGACGGGTCGGTACGTCTGCCGGCAATCCGTGCCATGGATGAGGAGCCGGAATTACGCCGCACGAACCAGTTCCTGAGCGAGTCCATCGGCACGACACAGTTGCCGGACATCATCCTGGAGATCGACAGCCGCACCCAGATCAGCACCACGCTACTGGGCCGCCAGCCTGAGACTGCGCAGGAGCTCGTCGCCCTGTATGCCGGTTTGCTGGCGCACGGTACCGAGATCGATGCCAAAGCGGCCGCTTCTATGATTCCTGGTGTTCCGGTCAGCCATGTCTCCGCTGCAATGCGAATGCTGGAGGCCCCAGGCCGCCTGCGGGAGGCCAACGACAAAGTGGTTGCTTTTCAGCAGCGCTTCCCCATCGTGAATCTCTGGAGCGACGGCAGCAAAGCCTCGTCGGACATGATGGCTCTGGATGCTACGCGCCACCTGTCCATTGCCCGGACCGATCCGCGCCGCAAGACCGCAGCTGCAGGCATCTATACCCACATTCTGGGGAGCTACCCGGTGATCTTCGACCAGCCCATCGTGTTGATGACGCGTCAGGATGCCCCGGCAGTCCACGGGATAGATGCATACAACTCCAAGGGCGAGGATCGCATCAAGGTTGACCTTCTTGCGGTCGATACCCACGGCTACACATACGCAGGCATGAGCGTGGCCAAGCTGCTGAAGTTTGACTTGTGCCCCCAACTGGCTGGCTTGCCCGACTGCAAGATCTGGACGCCCCGCGCGATCAAAGTGCCTGAGTTGCTGGAAAAGGTGGCCATTCCTTCGATCACGGAAAAGGCCATTCGCGAGGGTTGGGATCAGGCAATGCGCCTCATGGCCTCCATTCGGTCCGGGCGGGTCAGCGTCGCCTGGGCGCTGGCGCGCCACGGAAGCGCCGCTGCAGGGGATGACGTCCGCCGCTGCCTGGACCAGTATGGACGTTTGCTCCGCTCCGTCTTTCTGTGCGACTACTTTACCAACGATGCCTTCAGGCGAGAGATCCATACGCTGCTCAACCGGGGCGAATCCGTACATCAGCTTCAGCGCGCCATCTACTACGGCCGCATCACAGCAGAGCGCGGCCGGCGCCGCGATGAACTCAAATCCATCTCTGGCGCACACGCCTTACTGACGAACATGGTGATCTGCTGGAACACGATGAAGCTCCAAGAGACCGTGGATCGCCTGAAGGCTGGCGGCCAGCGCATCGAGGACGCTGTACTGCGGCGAATTGGACCTGTGCACTTCGGGCACATCAATTTCCGAGGCCTCATGAGCTTCAGCGTGGATCGTTACGCTAGCGTGCTCCTGCGGGCCCCATCGTCGTCAAAACGAGCTCGCACTGGATAACACTCAACAGGTGTTCATTTCCGATTTCTATTTTTTCTCTGCAGAATCGGAAAGTTGCTCCATACAAATCAATAACTTAGCCCACTCGACCATTTCGCGATTTCATTTTTTTCGTGCAAAACCGGAAAGTTGGCTGCGTAAGGTTGCCACTGTCACAGCAGCGATCGAAGGCGCATGGAAATTCCCGGCCCATCTGCGAGCACCAAGCCCGTTCGGCCATTGGTCAGCAACAACGATTTGCAAAATGGCCGAAAAAGCCACGACCTGTCATCCAGCGCTAGCCAGGGCCGGTGCTGCGCCTGGTTGGCCCAAAGCCAGGCGTGGCATTCCGCCTCTCGCTGGTAGGCGACCAGGGTATTGGGCACGTTCTTGAGGTCGCTGTAGTTTGGGGTGGCCCCCAGGATTCGTGCGGCTATGTCCGAGGAGAACCGTCGTTGGAGCGCCTGCACTGGCTCTTGCAGACGCCATGTGCTGGTGATCACCACATCGCAGTCCGGTACGTTTCTCAATGCCGCCTCAAGGACGGGCAGACAGCAGAAATGCTTTGATTCATGGCAGTGCTCCGGATGCAGCACGCCATCGATATCCAAAAACAGGATGGGCATGGTGGTTAGTACGAAACACATTCCCTGCGGGCAGAAATTTCTCTAGAAAATCCGGCGCAATGAGACTAGTTAGTCGTGGTCTTTTTGGTCGCCTTGGGAGGAAATCGGATGAATGTCCTCCCGAAAGCGTGTTCCACCCCAAGCCGACTTTGGTCGGGCGCTGCAGCAATTGCGCGCGGCACGCGGCTTGGTTCAGGAAGACATGTTGCTGGCCACAAGCCGGCGGCACATCAGCCGTATCGAACAGGGCCATCAAGTGCCCAGCGTGCGCACGATCGAAATGTTGGCTGAGCAAATGCAGCTTCATCCGTTGACGCTGGTCGCCGCTGCGTACTGCCCGAACCTCGACGCAGCCTCGGTCAACGAAATCCTCAAGGCCGTCAAAGCTGACTTCAAGAGTATCGCTTCAGACTAGGCATGGCACGCCGAATCGGCATGCTCCCGGGCGTCCTTGACCAGCATTTCAAGGCCTTCCATCACGCCGGATCCAACAGGCGTTGCATCCTGGCGCTCCAGCATCCGGTTGACGATCTCGCGATCAACTGCAGTGCTCAGAAAGCACAGTGCCGCCTGCAGGGTTTCCAGACCAACCTCCAATTGGTCACCTACCCGCTCGGCGCCCGCTTTGGAAAGAAGCAAGAGCGCGATCGGTAAAGCCGCGCGTGCGGTGTCATGACCGCCATTCCATCCAACACCGGCCAGAAGGTCTCTGAACTGGTCTGCCACTAGCAGAAGGTGCTTCTCATCGAGCGCGTCCGGCAAGATTGCTTCCCATCCATGTGTCTGAATCAGACGCACCATGTCTGTTGCGCCAAAGTTTCCGAGTGTCGCTTTTTCCAAACGTAGCATTCTTCGCCATCCAAGTTAATATGAGACTAATTGGTCCCATTTCTGAGACCGTGGGGGCGCGAAGATAGCTGAGCGCGAATGGCGTTTGCGCTTTCGCAGCGGGCATCCCACTCAATGGAAAGCTACCAGTTGTCTGAACCCCAGGGGCAGGCAACCAGCCTGTTGCCGTACCTGTTGGACTCTCTTGAAAAACCGCTTTGATATCGCCCGCCTGGCTGAACTGGACCGACAGTTTTGCGATTTCGCCAAACTGCAGCGCAGCGCCACGCCACGGTGTGGGTGGGCCAAGACGGTTCGGCTAGCGCTCGGCATGAGCTCCAATGCGTTGGGTGAGCGTCTGGGCGTGACCGCCCAAGGGGTCCGCAAGCTTGAGCAGGCCGAAGCAAATGGCACGATCACGTTGAACACACTCGCCCGCCTTGCCCATGGCTTGGACTGCGAGGTGCACTACATGTTCGTTCCACGAACGAGTTTGGTGGAGCAGGTCCTCAGGCGCACACACGAAGTCGCCGGAACGCCCATGCCTTCAACGCCTGTGTTGACCGAGGCCATGACCGAAGCACAAACGCTGGCCGCTCTTTCAACCATGCTCGCCCATGTCAACAAGCGGGGCCTGTGGTAGCCACAACACGACGGGTTGGGCCCGGCTCCTGCTCGAAACGGTGCCGCCTCTGCAATTCGTCATCACTGGTATCATCCCGCGCAAAGCAAGCCCCCGGTGCGACCTCTGCGAAAGCATGCCCCCGGGGGCGACGTTTTTTCGCCGATTCCTCGATCAATGAGCCCACTACCATGCGCGTGAGGTAATTGGCGTGCATGAGTGCATGTGAACGCCAGACGGAATGTTGCGCCTGTTGTGTGTTGCATCCGCACTGTTGCTTGCTCGTACGGCAGGTGCTTTAGAGTACGCCGGATCTACCTCTGTTCTCCCGGCGCTTGCTCACTAGTGGAAAAAGCACTTGGCGCGGCGACTGCCAACAGCGCCAGAAAAGCCGCTACCCCCAATCCCGCTGAAACCCACAGAGCACCGGCTCCCAGTCGATCCAAGCAAAGTCCAAACACCCAGGGCGAAGCCGCTTGTGCAATCCGTGCGGGCACCATGAGCACTCCCTGCCGGTGCCCATACCCCGCTGGCCCAAACAACACCAGGGGCAACGTCCCCTTGGCAATCGTCAGGATGCCATTGCCCGCGCCGTGGAACATCGCAAACAGCGCGGCCGTCGGTGCTCCGGCAATTGCGAGCAGCCCTGCACCCACCGGATGCATCAGCGCCGCGAGACGTGCGGACAGCAGAGGGTGTACATGCCGAAGCAGACCAAACTCCAGCAACCGACCTGCGACCTGCGCCGGCCCGACCAACGCTCCGACGGCCACGGCGGTGGCTAGCGTGGCACCACCCTCGTGCAGCAGGCGCGGGAGATGGGCGGCCATGGCGGTACTCGTGAACCAGGTAGCAGCAAAAACGAAGGCCAGCAGCGCAGTGGTATGGCGCGCAGGGGCTGGTACAGGCTCAGGGGTTGGCAGTGCTGCATCGAGTCCCGTCGATGACTGTGCTGTGCCTTCGGCTAGAGCCCGGCGCGGTATCACCGCGTTCAGCGGTAGGCCCACCACCAAATGCAGTCCAGCCCAGGCCCAGCAGACTCCACGCCATCCCCACTGAGACTCCATCCACATCGACAGCGGCCATCCCACCGTGCTGGCAAAGCCTGCGATCAGCGTGATGCCCGTGATCTGGTTGCGCGCGTTCTTGCCGTGCAGGTGCACCAGCGCTGCAAACGCCGCTTCGTACAAGCCACTGCCCATGCCAACCCCCAGCAGGAGCCACGCAGCAAACAGTGTCCAGGGACCCTGGGCCATGGCAAGAGCTGACAAGCCGAACGCAAACGCGACACTGGTCGCCATCAGCACTGGCCGTCCACCGAGTCCATCAATGGCACGACCGGCATGAGGGCCCAAGAGCGCTGAAACGACCAGCGCGCAAGAGAACGCCGCAAACACCATCGGCGTTGAGACTCCCAAGTCCTTGGCCATGGGTGCCGCCAAGATGGCTGGCAGGTAGTAGGTCGAAGCCCAGGCCAGGGTCTGCGCTGTTCCAAGGCTGGCTACCGTGGTTGCCGATTTGATGGTGCTCAACGCGATTCCTCTTTGGGATGCTGGTGATGATGCTCAGGAGCAGCAGGTCGTGCGACGGGGAGTGGCCGACAGCGCAGGATCCTTGTCCGCTGCGGAGCAGCCGCATTCTGGGTTTCCTGCAGATTTCTCCGCCTCGTCAAGGGCGCAGCACGCCGACGTATCTCTCACCGCAGGACCACCGCAGCAAATGATGCCGGAGCGGATGTTTGCGGGGCAGGAGCGGCAAGGTCCACAGAAAAGATGCCTGCTTGTGGCAGACCGAGCCGCACCTCGTCAGTAACCGTATCTGCAAGTAGGTGCGCCGCAATACTTATCAGTCAGAGCAGCATCGCTGAGGTTCAGGCCTTTTCAAAATCGTGCACCCGGGCGCAGGGCTGCAGACACATTGTGCGGCGGATGCAGAAACGAATTTGCTGAGGCTTCGTTCAGGCGCGGCAGCATTCAGGCAGGAACATTGACTTGAGCTGCGTCCAGTAGCCCGCACGCGCTGGGTATTCCGTGGTGGACGAGAACAACCCGACCTGCGCGGGATCGTTCTTTCCTGGCTGGTAGCGGAAGGTGCCGAAGACCTGGTCCCAGAGGATAAATGCGCTCCCGAAGTTCGCATCGGCCTCGGCGCATTCTGTGGAGTGGTGCCAGCGGTGCAGTTCGTTGGTACTGAAGACGTAGTTGGCCCAGCCGCTGCGCAGGTCCAGGTTTGCATGCTGGAGCATCAACACCGGCTGGGACAACGCCAGATAGGCCAGGATCGCTTCAGAAGAGAACCCGAGCAGCATGGCTGGCAGCATGGACACTGCGAAATTGATCACATGGTTGAGCGGATGGAACCGCAGATTGTTGAGCGCGTATAGGCGCTCGCTGCTGTGGTGCATCGCATGCAGCCACCACAGAGGGCGGAACACGTGGTGCAGCCGGTGGGACCAGTATTTGCCCAGCTCGATCAGGAGCGCCACCATGACGACCTGCAGCACAAACGGCAGGCTCTGCAGCCACTCCGAGCCCTGTGCTCTACTGTGCCCGTACACCGCCACCATGGACAGGGTACCCAGCAGCTTGAGCAGCGGCTCCACCACGCCCACCATGGTGGCGGCACTGGCCCAGTCCGTGGCAGTGTCGCCGCTGGATCGGTTCCAGACGGCGCGGTAGGGAAAGAAGCGCTCCAGTACGCTGGCCAGCAGCAGCGTTGTGGCCGAGAGCGCGAGCACCACGATTTCCAGCGGTCCACCGGCTTGGTGAACAGCGGCAAAGGTACTCACGCTGGCCGCAGCGACCAGTGCGACGAGATTGCGGGAAAGAAAAACGGGCATGTCCGATCCTTCTGTTGACGCTGAAGTGGGACGCGATCAGATACTGCGCTGGTTCACACGCTTGGACAGCGCCTCGGCGCTTTCCCGGCGCTCGCTGTACCGATCCACCAGGTAGTCAGCGCAGTCGCGCGTGAGCAGCGTGAACTTGACCAGCTCTTCCATCACGTCCACCACCCGCTCGTAGTAGCTCGATGGCTTCATGCGGCCGCTCTCGTCGAATTCCAGGAAGGCCTTGGCGACCGATGACTGGTTGGGGATGGTGATCATGCGCATCCACCGGCCCAGCACCCGCATCTGGTTGACGGCGTTGAACGACTGCGAGCCGCCCGACACCTCCATCACCGCGAGCGTCTTGCCCTGCGTTGGCCGCACAGCGCCCACCGACAGAGGTATCCAGTCGATCTGCATCTTCAGGATGCCGGTCATTGCGCCATGGCGTTCCGGTGAGGTCCACACCATGCCCTCGGCCCATTGGGCAAGCTCGCGCAGTTCCACCACCTTGGGATGGCTGTCGGGCTCCGAGTCCGGCAGCGGCAGGCCTCGCGGATCGAAGATGCGGGTTTCTGCCCCCAGGGTGCGCAGCAGCCTGGCGGCTTCCTCCGTCAGCAATCGGCTGTAGGAGCGCTCACGCACCGAGCCATAGAGCAGCAAGATGCGAGGCGCATGGGTGGAGCGCTGTGCAGGCGCCAGCCGCTCCAGATCGACCTGCTCCAGCAGGGCTGCGTCAACGTTGGGGAGATCCGGATTCATACCAGCCCTTGGAAGAGTTCACGACTTTGACGACGAGCAGCATCACCGGTACTTCGATGAGCACGCCCACCACGGTGGCCAGCGCCGCGCCCGAATGAAACCCGAACAGGCTGATGGCGGTAGCCACGGCCAGCTCGAAGAAATTGGAGGCTCCGATCAATGCCGATGGGCAAGCCACGGCGTGCTTCTCTCCCGCAGCGCGGTTGAGCCAGTAGGCCAGCGCAGAGTTGAAAAACACCTGGATCAGGATGGGCACGGCCAGCAATGCGATGACCAGGGGTTGCTCCAGGATGGCCTCCCCCTGGAACGCAAACAGCAGCACCAGCGTGAGCAACAGCGCGCCGATAGACCAAGGCCCGATGCGATGCAGCGCGGCGTCAAACGCTGCCTGCCCCCGCGCCAGAAGGACCCGGCGCAGCCATTGGGCCAACACCACCGGGATCAGTATGTAGAGCACCACGGACGTGAGCAGCGTGTCCCAGGGCACCGCGATCGCCGACAGGCCAAGGAGAAAGGCTACCAGCGGAGCGAACGCCACGATCATGATGCCGTCGTTGAGCGCGACCTGGGACAGCGTGAACAGGGGGTCGCCTCCCGTGAGGCGGCTCCATACGAACACCATGGCGGTGCATGGCGCTGCGGCCAGCAGGATCAGGCCAGCGATGTAGCTGTCGATCTGGTCTGCTGGCAGGTACGGCGCAAACCACTGGCGTATGAAAAGCCAGCCCAGGAAGGCCATGGAGAACGGCTTGACCAACCAGTTCACGAACAAGGTGACCCCGATGCCGCGCATATGGTTGCGCACTTCACCCAAGGCGGCAAAGTCCACCTTGAGCAGCATCGGAATAATCATCACCCAGATGAGCAAACCCACAGGAATGTTCACGCGGGCGACTTCCCATGCACCGATCGCTCGGGCCGCTCCAGGGAATGCTTGTCCCAGTCCAATCCCCACCACGATGCACATCACCACCCATACGGTGAGATAGCGCTCGAACACACTCATGCCGGACTTCTGCATTGCATCCCTCAGTTAGCAATCAACTGGCGGGCAGTAGTTTGCAAAGCGGTCTTGGCGAGCTTCTCTTCAGGCAGGCTGACCAGCAGTTCCAGGCGCCGCTTGATGGCGTGCAGTGTTTGGCGGAAGGCTTCGAGCTTCTGTGCTTCAGGGGCGTCGCCTTCGCTCGGGTCTGCATAACCCCAGTGGGCCGTGGCGGGATGGCCTGGCCAAATTGGGCAGACTTCGCCTGCGGCGTTGTCACAAACCGTGATGATCAGATCCATCTGAGGCGCACCAGGCGCCGCGAACTCATCCCAGCTTTTGCTGCGCAGGCCTTCGGTGGCGATCCCCGCATTTCGCAGCACCTGCAGACCCAGAGGGTTGGGTTGCTGGTTCTCGCGCGGACTACTGCCGGCAGAGTAGGCCCGGAAGCGGCTCGTGCCCATGTCATTGAGCAGGGCTTCGGCCAAGATGCTGCGCGCCGAGTTGTGCGTGCACAGGAAGAGAACGTTCAGGGGTTGTGTGGTTTCGCTCATGGTGAATTCCAGGTTGATGGCGTGACGGGGAGAACAGCGACGCGAGCGCGCGCCCAGGTGTGTGGACATGGTCCGCCTCGCGGCGGGCCGTTCAGCAGTTACAGGAGGTCGCGTCCTCGGTAAGGCAGGCGGCCCCCTGGCAGCAGTTTTCTGTCAAGTAGCCAAGCAGCTCGTTCATGGTCTCGTAGGAAGCGCGGTAGACGAGGTTTCGGCCATGGCGCTCTTGACTTACAAGACCAGCATGTGCCAGCTCTTTAAGGTGGAACGACAAGGTGTTGGCTGCCACTCCCAACTGCTCGGAAATCGCACCGGGAGTGAGGCCCTCCTGACCGGCAACGATCAGTGCCCGAAAGACACGGAGACGTACCTCTTGGGCGAGAGCTGCGAGCGAGCGGACAACGGTTGCTTCATTCATAAATCAATCATACAACGATTGTGGAACTATTGAAGCTTGATGATTTATATAACCAAGCTAGCGACACATTGAGGCCAGTCTCAGCACGATTGAAATCTTTCAAAATCGTAATCGGAGAGCCACGCCCCTGTGGGTACTCCGTTTCTAGACTTCTCTCCATGACGCAGCGATTGCGTCTTCCGGACACCCAGGTCGGGACAACCGGATCAACAGGAGATTTGCTATGAAACCCCATTTCGTTCTTGCCATTGCCGCCCTGGCCGCCACCCCAGTTTTCGCGACATCGGTGTACCACCCGAGCGCAGTCCAGGAAGAAGGCGTCGTGTTTGCGCCTGACCATCTGGGCAACACGGTCAGCCGTGAGGCGGTGCGAAACACAGTCCTGGCCGCCCAGAAAGACGGTTCGCTGCAGTGGATCAGCCGTGGGTATCCGGCCACCTATCCGCTGGTCAAGGGCCCAGCGCTGTCCAAGACACGCGATCAAGTGCAGCAGGAACTGCAGGCGGCCAAGTCCTCACCCGTCACGCGCGACGGCATGCGGGACATGGGCGGCGAGGCTGGCTGGGTCAACGCTACTCAACTGCCCTGATTTGCGGGCGCCTGTCTCCGGCTGGTGCCGTCCCCCGGATGCCGCGTGCTTGCTTGACTCGAACAACCTATCTCAACTTCAGAGGAGCTTTTTATGAAACTCAAGACCGCTTTGATCGTCCTGTCCCTCGCCACTGCGCCGGCCTTTGCTTCGGATCAGCAGTCCGCGCCCAAGACGCGCGAGCAGGTACGCGCCGAACTCATGCAGGCGCAGCGCAACGGGGATATCCTGGCTGCTGGCGAATCGAGCCTCACCCTGCGGCAGGCCTATCCTGGACAGTATCCCGGCGCAGAGCGCGTGCAGGGCAAGACGCGGGAACAGGTGCGCGCTGAGCTTGCCCAAGCCATCCGTACCGGTGATGTGCTGGCAGGCGGAGACCTTGGCGCCAAGCTCAACGAAATCGAGCCGCAGCGCTATCCTGCTCAAGCCACCGTGTCTACTAAAAGCCGCGAGCAGGTCAAGCGCGAGTTGGCACAGGCAATCCACGACGGTGAGATGGTTGCCAATGGCGAAGACGGCCGAAGGCTCAAGGACATCTTCCCTGGCAGCTACGACACCCAGCACGTGCATGCCTCCAACGCTCCCGAAAATGCGGGTTCAGGGAGCTGAAGGGACCTATCGCACAGGTGCCTGTGCTGCTCGTGCCTAGGCTGAGCGCAATGGCTCGACCCACACAGCCTCGCGCCTAAACAGGCACATGCTAGACTTCAAAAATGCGCCGGCTGCTCGCCATCTTGATGCTCACTTTGCTACCGCTCCAGTTCAGCTGGGCTGCGGTGGCAAGCTATTGCATGCATGAGCGCGCGCCGGCCCAATCGCAGCATGTGGGCCATCACGAACACAAGCACGAGGCTTCAAACTTGCCAAGCAAGGCAGATGACGGCCTTCAGGCGTCAGACACTTTCGATGTGGACTGCTGTCTGTGCCACGGCCTGGGCATTGGCGTCACGCACCTGCCCGCAAACCAGGCGGTGACCTCCACACACTCCAGCGTTACAGTCCGTGCCGCGTTCCCCCTGACGGGCGTTGCGCCCGTACCTCCTGAACGCCCTCAGTGGCGCTCCCTCGCCTGATCGGCGGGGGCAATCTCTCTTTTGCTTCAGTCATCTACATCCGCTCGATGAGAGCAGGCGCCATCGCGTGCGCAGGATGCATTTGACCGAGCGTCTGGCAACCAGACGCCGCCCCGCCGATTCCTCTGTGTTTGTCACCACTGGAGAATCGGATGTTCAAGGGTATCTACGTTCAAAAACAGCTCGGCACCAGACGCGGCCGGCAAAAGGTCGTCCAGGCCATCGGCACGTCATTGGTGCTGATGACCTTCTCTGGAGTAGTTTCCGCCCAGGGCGCAGCGCCTCAGATGCTCGCCGCACAGCCTGCAACTATCTCGCCCCCTGCGGCGGCAGACCCGGCCCCGCTGACGCTTTCCCAGGCGATCGCTCAAGCGCTTGAGAGCAACCCGGAGGTCGCGGCGGCCACCCGCCAGGTACAGGCCAGCGAAGGCCAGGTCTTGCAAGGCCAGGCACGCCCCAATCCCGAGTTGGCTTACTCGCTGGAAGACACCCGCTCCCAGACACGCTCGCAGAGCTGGCAGATCAATCTGCCCATCGAGCGGGGCGGCAAGCGGGATGCACGCACCAAAGCTGCCCAGAAAGCGCGAGAACAGGCGCAGGCAGAACTTGAAGAAGTCAAGGCAACCCTGCGCGCCAACGTGGTCGCAGCGTATTTCGAGGCACTTGCGGCCCGGGAGCGCCTCGCTCTTGCACAGGACAGCGTGTCGCTGGCCAAGGCAACGACCGGCAACGTCTCCAATCGGGTTGCTGCTGGCAAGGTCTCGCCCGTGGAGGAGACCAAAGCCAAGGTGGCTGAGGCCGGCGTGCGCGTGGAACTGGCTCAGGCTGTCAGCGAGGAGCGCAATGCCCAGACGCGTCTGGCGGCACTGCTCGGCAAGGCTCCTGCGTCGCCTCTCGTTTTGGACGGCAAGGCCCCGTCCGCGCCAGCAGTCCCCGCCGCACAAGATCTCCAGGCTCTTGTCTCTTCCTCTCCCACCCTCGTTCGTGCCCGTCTGGAGGTGGACCGCCGCCGTGCGCTGACCGCCGTGGAGCAGAGCAAGACCGTGCCCGACGTCACCGTGAGCCTGGGTGTCAAGCGCAGCAACGAGACGCAGCGCAACATGGCTCTGCTCGGGGTATCGGTACCACTGCCGGTGTTCGACCGCAACCAGGGAAATTTGCTGGAAGCCCTGCGGCTGGAAGACAAGGCCCGCGATGAACTTCAGGCCGCCACGCTGCGCGTGCACAGCGAGATCGCCCAGGCCAGGGAAAAAGCTATCTCCGTCGCCGCAGAGATCCAGGCTTTGGAACTGGAGGTCCTTCCCGGTGCCAAGTCGGCCTACGACGCCGCCATCGTGGGCTTCGAAAACGGGAAGTTCAACTTCCTGGAAGTGCTGGATGCCCAGCGCACCTACCTTGCAGCCAAGTCCCAGTACCTCAAGGCCGTCGCCGAAGCCCACCGTGCGGCGGCTGACATGGCGCGCCTTCTGGGCAATTCCTTCCCCACCGGCCAGAGCACGCCTCTGAACTGAGAACATCATGAACAGCAGCACAAACAGCGTCAGCAAGAAGCACATCATTGCCATCGCGGTCGTGGTCGCCCTGGGCATCGGCGCAGGAACGCTCATCCTCCAAAGTGGCAAGTCGGGCGCGTCCGGTAGCGACGGTCACGGACATGGGGCACATACCGAGGCCAAAGCCCACGGTGATGGCGAGCATCACGGAAAAGGCGGTGGCGACGGGCACGACCATGACAAGGGCCACGCGGACGGCGAGCACCACGAGGAGAGCCAGGCCAAGGGACCGAACGGCGGAAGCCTCTTCAAGGAGGGCGATTTCAGCTTGGAGGCGTTGCTCGTGGAGGACGGCGGAGAACCTCGGCTGCGCATCTGGATGGCCGAGAAGGACAAGCCGCTGCCCCCTGGAACTGCGTCGGTCTCGGCAACGGTTACCCGGCTGACCCAGGAAACGCAGAAACTCACTTTCACCCAGGAAAAAGACAGCTGGGTGAGTAGAGAAGTGGTGGCTGAACCCCACGCTTTCGATGTCGAGATCATTGCCCAGACGGCTAAAGAGCCCTTCATGTTCGTCATGAGCAAGGAAGAAGGCAAGGTCGAGCTCTCCGATGCCCAGATCAAGGCGGCCGCGATTGCGGTAGACACCGCATCGGCGGCAACCATCAAGACGGCGCTGTTGCTGCCTGGAGAAATCCGCCTCAACGAGGACCGGACCTCGCACGTGGTTCCTCGCTTGGCAGGCGTGGTGGAAAGCGTCAGCGCCAATCTGGGTCAAATAGTCAAGAAGGGTGAAATCCTGGCAGCGATCGCCAGCCCTACAGCTTCCGAGCAACGCAGCGAGCTACAGACCGCTCAGAAGCGCCTTGCTTTGGCCAAAACAACGTATGACCGCGAGAAGAAGCTCTGGGAGCAGAAAGTCTCTGCAGAACAGGACTACCTGCAGGCCAAGCAGGCCTTGAGCGAAGCCGAGGTCGCCGTGGCCAATGCCCATCAGAAGCTGGGAGCGCTCGGCCTCTCGGGATCCTCCGCATCTGGCCTCAATCGCCTCGAATTGCGTGCTCCTTTCGATGGCGTCGTCATCGAGAAGCACATCAGTCTGGGCGAGGCGGTCAAGGAAGACGCTGCCGTCTTCACGATCTCGGATCTCAGCAAGGTGTGGGCCGAAATCAATGTCCCGGCGAAGGACCTGCCGCAGGTCCGGGTGGGCGAGAAGGTCACCATCAAGGCCACGGCGTTTGACGCGTCCGCCACGGGCACCGTCGCTTTTGTCGGCGCGCTCATCGGCGAGCAGACCCGAACCGCCAAGGCGCGCGTGGTGCTGGACAACCCCAAGGGTGCCTGGCGTCCCGGACTGTTCGTCAATGTAGAGGTCGTCTCCGATGAGGCTTCCATCCCGGTAACGATCTCTGCGGACGCCGTCCAAAGTGTGGGCGAGAAGCCCGTGGTGTTCCTCAAGGTCAATGGCGGCTTCATCGCGCAGCAGGTCCAACTTGGACGCAGCGACGGCAAGCGTGTCGAAGTCATCCAGGGCCTGAAATCTGGCATGCCCTATGCGGCTGCAGGCAGCTTTGTCGTGAAGTCCGAACTCGGCAAGGGATCAGCCGAACACACACACTGATCCGGAGTTCCTCCATGTTTGAAAAACTGATTCGATTCTCGATCGAGCAGCGCTGGCTGGTGCTGCTCGCTGTACTGGCCATGGCGGCGCTGGGCGTCTTCAACTATCAGAAGCTGCCCATCGACGCGGTCCCGGACATCACGAACGTCCAGGTCCAAATCAACACGCAGGCACCGGGCTACTCGCCGCTGGAGACCGAGCAGCGCGTGACCTACCCCATCGAGACGGTGATGGCGGGACTGCCTAACTTGGAGCAAACACGATCCTTGTCGCGCTACGGCTTGTCGCAGGTGACGGTGATCTTCAAGGACGGCACCGACATCTACTTCGCGCGCCAGCTGGTCAACGAACGCATTCAGGAGGCGCGTGACCGGCTTCCGGCGGGCATTACGCCAGCGATGGGACCGATATCGACCGGATTGGGGGAAATCTACCTCTGGACCGTGGAGACCAGGGATGGCGCGAAGAAGCCGGATGGCAACCCCTATACCGCCACGGACCTGCGCGAGATCCAGGACTGGATCATCAAGCCTCAGTTGCGCAACGTGCCGGGGGTCACGGAAATCAACTCCATCGGCGGGTTTGCCAAGGAATACCAGATTGCGCCGTCGCCCGAGCGCCTCGCATCCCTAGGAGTCACGCTGCAGGACATCTTCACGGCGATCGACCGCAACAACGGCAACGTCGGCGCGGGCTACATCGAAAAGCGTGGCGAGCAGTACCTCATCCGTGCACCTGGCCAGGTCCGTACCCTGGAGGACATCGGAAACGTCATTCTGAGCAGCGCCAATGGAGTACCGGTGCGCATTCGCGACGTGGCCGACGTGGGCCTCGGGCGCGAGCTTCGCACGGGCGCTGCGACCGACAACGGCCGAGAGGTCGTGCTGGGCACCGTGTTCATGCTGATCGGCGAGAACAGCCGCACCGTGTCCCAGGCCGTGGACAAGAAAATGATCGAGGTCAACCGCAGCCTGCCCGAGGGCGTGCACGCGGTGACGGTCTACGACCGCACCGTCCTGGTGGACAAGGCGATCAGCACCGTCAAGAAGAACCTCTTGGAAGGCGCGATCCTCGTGATCGTCATCCTGTTTCTTTTCCTGGGCAACATCCGGGCGGCCATCATCACGGCGACCGTCATCCCGCTGTCCATGCTCTTTACCTTCACCGGGATGGTTTCGTACAAGGTCAGTGCGAACCTCATGAGCCTGGGCGCGCTGGACTTCGGCATCATCATCGACGGAGCCGTGGTGATCGTGGAAAACTGCGTGCGTCGCCTCGCTCATGCACAGGCGCACTATGGCCGACCGCTCACGCGAGCCGAGCGCTTCCATGAGGTTTTCCTGGCCTCCAAGGAATCGCGCCGTGCCTTGTTGTTCGGCCAGCTCATCATCATGGTGGTGTATCTGCCGATCTTTGCGCTCACCGGAGTGGAGGGCAAGATGTTCCATCCGATGGCGTTCACCGTGGTGGCGGCCCTCGTGGGCGCGATGATTCTCTCGGTGACGTTCATTCCTGCGGCCGTCGCCCTGTTCATCGGCAACAAGGTCAGCGAGAAGGAAAATTTCCTGCTGAGCGGTGCCAAGCGCCTGTACGCGCCCTTGCTCGACCGGGTGATGGGAGCCAAGGCGGTGGTCTTGAGCGTTGCTGCGGTGGCTGTGGTCCTGTGCGGGCTCATTGCAACGCGCATGGGCAGCGAATTTGTGCCCAACCTCAACGAGGGCGACTTCGCCATACAGGCGCTGCGAATTCCGGGCACCAGCCTCTCGCAGTCGGTAGCCATGCAGCAGCAGATCGAGAAAACGCTCAAGGCTAAGTTCCCAGAGATCGAAAGGATCTTTGCGCGCACGGGTACGGCAGAGATCGCATCGGACCCCATGCCGCCCAACATCTCGGACGGCTACATCATGCTCAAGCCGATGAGCGAGTGGCCCGAACCCCGCAAAACCCGCGACGAGCTGCTCGCGGCCATCCAGGCGGTGATCGGGAAGATCCCCGGCAACAACTACGAGTTCTCGCAGCCCATCCAGCTTCGCTTCAACGAACTGATCTCAGGCGTGCGCAGCGATGTGGCGGTCAAGATCTTCGGCGACGACATGGACGTTCTGAACAAGACGGCCGAGGAAGTCTCCGCGATGCTGCAAAAAATCCAGGGCGCCTCGGAAGTGAAAGTCGAGCAGACGACGGGCCTGCCCATGCTCACCGTCAACATCGACCGGCAAAAGGCGGCCCGCTACGGCTTGAATGTGGCCGACATCCAGGAGACCGTCGCGACGGCCATTGGTGGCCGAGAGGCGGGAACGCTGTTCGAGGGTGATCGGCGCTTTGACATTCTGGTGCGCCTGCCGGAGACGCTACGCAATGACCTGGAGGGCATGAAACGCCTGCCCATCCCGCTTCCCCGCTCTGCGTCGGGTACAGAGGCGCGCACGAACTTCATTCCGCTGGGCGAAGTCGCCAGCTTCGAGCTGGCACCTGGGCCCAACCAGGTGAGCCGGGAGAATGGCAAGCGGCGGATCGTGGTCAGCGCCAATGTGCGAGGCCGGGATGTCGGATCATTCGTCTCCGACGCGGAGCAAGGGCTCGCGCAGATCAAGATTCCCACCGGCTACTGGACAAGTTGGGGCGGCACTTTCGAGAACCTGCAATCTGCCACTCAGCGTCTGCAGATCGTCGTGCCGGCATCGCTGCTGCTGGTTTTCGTACTGCTGTTCGCCATGTTCGGCAACGTCAAGGACGGTCTTCTCGTGTTCACCGGCATCCCCTTCGCGCTGACGGGCGGCATCCTGGCGCTCTGGCTGCGGGACATCCCGATGTCGATTTCTGCCGCCGTGGGATTCATTGCGCTGTCGGGGGTTGCTGTGCTGAACGGTCTGGTGATGATCTCGTACATCCGCAGCCTGAGGGAGGAAGGCATCCCCCTGGACACTGCCATCCGTGAGGGGGCCTTGACCCGCCTTCGCCCAGTGCTCATGACCGCACTGGTCGCCTCGCTGGGCTTCATACCCATGGCGATCGCAACTGGCACGGGCGCCGAGGTCCAGCGGCCACTGGCAACAGTGGTGATCGGCGGGATCCTCTCTTCGACCCTGCTGACCTTGCTGGTGCTGCCCATCCTCTACCGGCTGGCACACCGGCCCGATGAGCAAGACGAGGACGTTTCCGCTGAGCCAACCCACCCGAACGCGCCGTCAACGGTGTGACAGCGGCCGGTTCATCTCGTGAATGAACCGGCCATCTCTTCTCTCCCTCCCTCAACTCACCCAAGGAAGATTCATGAAGATATCTCGACTGCTCCCAGTGCTGGCTCTGGCATTCGCCGGCGCCTCCTTCGCGGCCGACAAGCACGCCGACGGCCACGAGGTCAAGCCGATGCATGGCGGCGCCGTGGCCGAAGCCAAGGACATCGACTATGAGTTGGTGGCCAAGGCCGACAAGCTGCAGCTTTATATGCGCGACCACGGCAAGCCCTTGGATCCCTCGGGCATGACCGCCAAGGTGACGCTGCTGTCCGGCAGTGACAAACAGGAAGCCCAGCTTCAGCCGGTGGACGGAAAGTTGGAAGCTGCGGGCAGCTTCAAGGTCGCCGCAGGTACCAAAGCAGTGGTGGCCGTGACCAAGGCTGGAAAAGCCGTGGCCTCTGTGCGTTTCGTTCTCAAGTAACTACCAGTTCATGAAGTCGCGCCACCGCAGTGGTGGCGCATCCGCCCCATGCTGGAGGCTCAGGCTGAGCCTCCAGCATGACCTGGCGGCGATGAGATCAATCCATGCTGCAGCGTGTCCCCCCGGGCAATCTGTCACTCAAGCTGACCTGGATCTGGCTCGGCCTGGTGGCATGCGCGCTCGTGTTCTGGCAACTGCGAAAACGTTGGCTCAAGCACTTTGATCCGATCGACCGCCGCGCGAAGTACACAGTGAGGCTGGCAAGACGCCTGCGGCAGCGGCGCCTGGTCCGCTTGAAGGCGCGTGCCGCGCGTCGTTCAAGAAACCGCTGACCAGCGCCAGTCGCCCAGGGGTCGCACTGCACGACGCCGACCTCACCCTGACCGCCCGATGACGAATTTGTAATCGTCACACGGCCTACCGGCTCGGAAAATACATCCATGAAAATCCTGCTCATTGAGGACGAGGTCAAGCTATCCGCGTACCTGCACAAGGGCCTGGGCGAGGCAGGCTACAACGTCGATGTGGTTCACAACGGGGTGGACGGCCTCCACATGGCCCTGGAGGGCTCACACGACCTGCTGATTCTCGACGCGATGCTTCCGGGCATTGACGGATTCACCGTCTTGACCGCGCTGCGCAAAACAAAGCAAACGCCCGTGCTTATGCTGACCGCCCGAGTTAGTGTGGAGGACCGCGTGCTCGGCCTGCAGACGGGCGCCGACGACTACCTCGTCAAGCCGTTCGCATTCTCCGAACTCGCTGCGCGCATCCAGGTGTTGCTCAGGCGCAGCCATGGAGCCCGGGATGCAGGTGAGCCGACGCTGCTCGGACTTGCGGACCTCGAACTTGATCTGGTGCGGCGCAAGGCGAGTCGGGCCGGACAGCGGGTCGATCTCACGGCCAAGGAGTTTCAGCTGCTGACGCTTTTCCTGCGCCGGAAGGGGGAGGTGCTCTCGCGCACCGAGATCGCCGAGCAGGTCTGGGACATGAACTTTGACAGCGACACCAATGTCGTGGAGGTGGCTATCCGCCGACTGCGCAGCAAGATGGATTCCCCCTTCGAAAAGCCATTGCTGCACACCATACGCGGCATGGGATATGTTTTGGAAGAGCGAAGCTGATGGAGCGGGCCCTTTCGCACTCTCTGCGCCAGCGCCTGTCCTGGTGGCTCGCTGCGCAAAGCCTTGCAGGCCTTGGAGGTGTCTGCCTGGTGGTCTACCTTGTTACTGCGATGAATATGTCTGAGCGGCAAGCCGAGACCTTGGCACAAAAGGAGACCATCGTTCGCCACCTTCTGGGCACGGGGGAGCACGCTGCGCGAGAAACGCCACAGGCTCATCCGCTGAGCGACTTCCTGATCGGCCACGAGGACTTCCGGCTTACTGTGCGCACGAGCGAAGGCAAGCTGCTGTTTCCTCTGGTCGAGCCCGAGGTACGAGGCACGAACGTGGCCTCCAAGATCTTCGACGTCGCGGGGCGTTCTCCCGGCGATCCTGCGCTGCGGGTCACACTGTCGATGGACGTAGCGGACGACCAAAAGCACCTGCAGCGTCTGGCCGTGACGCTGACGGTGGCAGCAGTCGTCGGCACCCTGGTGGTCTCCCTCGGCGGCTTGTCCATCGTTCACCTTGGGCTGGCACCGGTGCGCAGGCTCGCGGCCCAGGTCCAGGCGCTTTCGGTCGAGAACCTGCACCAGCGCTTAGACGCCTCGGGACAGCCCTCAGAACTGGTGCCGCTGGTGCAGCAATTCAACGACTTGCTGGGCCGACTCGATCAAGCCTATACCCAGTTGGAGGGCTTCAACGCGGATGTCGCCCACGAACTGTGTACTCCGTTGGCCACCTTGCTAGCCAGCAACGAACTGGCGCTTCGCCGTCCGGCCAGCTTCGACCTGCCGGAGGTACTTTCTTCCAATCTGGAAGAGCTCCACAGGTTGACCGGCATCGTGAACGACATGCTCTTCCTGTCACAGGCGGATCGGGGCGCTGCCGCTCGCCGCACGCACACGCCCAGTCTTGCGGCAGTTGTCCAGCAGGTGGCGGAGTATCACGACGCAGCGCTGTCGGAGGCTGAGTTGGAACTGCGTGTCTCGGGAGATGCGGCCGGGGACTTTGACGAGCCGCTTCTCAGGCGTGCGCTGTCCAACCTGATTGGCAACGCCACTCGCTATGCTGCTCGCGGTACTGAGATCGTCGTCAGCATCGAACCGGTCGCCAGTGGGCGGGTGCGTGTATTGGTGCGCAACACGGGCCAGACGGTGCCTGCGGAGGTCCTGGAGCGGATCTTCGACAGGTTCTTTCGAGCGTCGGCATCCCGCACACACAGCCAGAAGAACCATGGACTGGGACTGGCCATCACGGCCGCGATTGCGCGCATGCACGGCGGCGGTCCGATCGCCAGCAGCAGCCAAGGGATCACAAGCATCGGGCTGGAGATGAGCAGCTCGGCACACGCAGCGGGGACGAGTTCATGAGCGCAGCGAGCTTGGCCGGAAGTGCCCAGAGCCGACCGATTGCGAGCCGCCCGCTGCTGCTATCCCAACAGCTATTGTGCGGGCAGCGCGGGTACGGGCGCGCCCACGCGTCGCTGTGCCCAACTCGGATGCTTCTGGGCCCGATCCAGGTCCGCCAGGACTTCATCGCGTGTCATGGAGGTGCCTTTGACCGGAACGGGCGCGCCGAACCGGTGGTATTGCCACAGGCCGTCTTTTTTCGCCTGCTCCATATCCGCAACAACCTGGTCGCGCGACTTCCCTTGCGTGGCATGGTCGGGGTGCGTCGTGTAACCCATCTCGGTGTTGGCAGGGTGGATCACGCCGGCCGCCAGCGCTGGGCTGGCAATGGCCGCGAAGGCCACGGTGGTCAAAAGAGTGCGAATCGTCATTTGGTATCTCCTCGGGTTGATGTGCCTCCTGCGCCGAGCCACCGACTGGTTCAGCGGCAGAGCCACGCATGGCAGTCTGATGACCGGATACCAACAGCTTTCGCACTCACGGATTACAAGTTCGTCATGTCCGCAGCGTTGGCGACGAAGAGGCGGGTCTGTCTGCATGGCACAGGCACGCCTCGCCATGGGCAGCGGAGACAAGTTCCTTCAAGATGCCGCAGCTTTGATGGGGACGCTCCCCTGCGCAGGCGGAACGCAACTGCAGGAGCTGTTTTTCGAGGGCCTTCATGCTTTTAAGGCGCGCACGCAGACGGCTGAGTTTGCCGTCGATCAGTTCGTTGACGTCACCGCACGCGTCCTGCGGTGCGTCCAGCGCACCGAGGAGACTTTTTACATCGGCCAAAGGAATATCCAGGGCCCTGCAGTGCCGCACAAAGGCGAGGCGTTCGAGATGGGCATCGGCATAGTCGCGGTAGCCGTTGGGAAGTCGTGCAGGCTTGGGAAGAAGGCCTTCTTTTTCATAGAAACGGATGGTTTCGGCATCAACGCCCGTGGCACTGGCCAGATTCTTGATCTGCATGGTTCCTTCCATTTTTCTGATTCTTGACACTGTAGCCACTCCAAGGTTTCCAATAGGCGCCAGCGGACATTTCGTCCTGCGCTTCTTCTGCACAAGGCCGTCATAACGCAAAACCATGAACAAGCTATCTGATCCGCGATCTGCCACGACCTTCGATCCCGTCGTGTTCGAGCGCCTGCTGGCCAGGTATGAGGCGCTCCCTGAAACCGATGCAGAAGCGAAATGGCTGACCCTCGAAGCCGCGCATGTCGTTGGGCAAAGCCGCTTCACGCCTCACTGGAGAACCCACGTTGCGATGCTGCAGCTTGCCCTGGCGACCAAGAATGGTCCAGAGTTCGCTGGACAGCTCCTGCGGTTGGCCCTGGTGCCCTTGGGTCATTTGCTCAAGCGTCTTCCTCTGGGCAATCCGGGGCGCGCGAACGTGAGCGCTTTCGAACCCATGCCCGTGCGCGCGGATATCGCCGAGTTGATCGCCGCCACCCGGCTCGCGAGCTAGCCGCCTGTGCAAATGCGGTTGCTCCTACACAAAACCTGCGCGTGCAGCGGCGTGCTGAACCCATTCCACCCTGAACTTGACATTGAAGCCACTTCAAGGTTTCCAATGGACGCCAAGAAGGAACCATTCCCATGAAAACCAGCTGTGACGACTCCCGTAACAACGCCCCGGACGCTTGCTGCACACCGGCAAATGCTTCTGCAGCTCAGACCGATTGCTGCGGACCTGGCGCGTCCACCAGTCCTGCCGATGCGTGCTGTGGCGACCGTGCTGCCCCCCTCACGCCCGGCAAACCAATAACCAAAGGCGCAGTGTTCCGCATCACCGCGATGGATTGCGCCTCGGAAGAAAGCGAGATCCGAAGGGCCCTGGAGCCGGTGAGTGGCATTCGAACACTCGGGTTTCAGTTGGGTGCTCGCACCCTGGCCATTGATGCGCCCGACGAGGTGATTCCCCAAGCTCTCGCAGCCATACGCAAGGCAGGCTTCAATCCTGAACCGGTGGGCACCGGATCTACCGGCGAAGACCACGAGCACGATGCGCCCAGGGAAGGTTTCGGGCGCATGGGCGCCGCGCTGGCACTTGCGGTGATCGCCGAAGCCATCGCGTTTTTCTCCCCCGATACGATGGTCTTCAAAGGCATCGGGATGGCCGTGGCGGCTGCCGCTATCTGGCTGGCAGGATTTTCGACCTACAGAAAAGGCTTTGCAGCCCTGCTGCAGGGGCGGCTGAACATCAACGCACTGATGACGGTCGCCGTCACTGGTGCTTTCCTGATTGGCCAGTGGCCCGAGGCCGCCATGGTGATGGCCTTGTATGCCATCGCCGAGATGATCGAAGGCCGCGCCGTGGACCGCGCGCGCAACGCCATCAAGAGCCTGCTGGACCTCACGCCCGACTCGGCCGAAGTGCGTCAGGCTGATGGCACCTGGCAGACCCTTCCATCGGCCGCAGTCGCTATCGGCGCCACCGTGCGCGTGAAACCAGGTGCACGGATCCCCTTGGACGGAACGGTTGCTAGCGGCACGAGTGCCGTCAATCAGGCGCCCGTCACCGGCGAGAGCATCCCGGTGGACAAGGCTGCTGGGGACCCGGTGTTCGCCGGCACCATCAACGAAACGGGCACGCTCGAAGTGACCGTTACTGCAGAGGCCAGCAACACCACGCTGGCCCGCATCATCCATTCGGTCGAGCAGGCCCAGGGGTCCCGCGCGCCGACACAGCAGTTCGTGGACCGGTTCGCGGCCATCTATACGCCTGCGGTGTTTGCCATCGCAGTGCTGGTCGCGGTCCTCACGCCGCTGTTCATGAACCTGACGTGGTTGGAGGCCCTGTACAAAGCACTCGTTCTGCTGGTCATCGCATGCCCGTGCGCACTGGTCATCGCAACACCGGTCACGGTGGTCAGCGGCTTGGCATCGGCGGCGCGGCGCGGCATTCTCATCAAGGGGGGGGTTTACCTGGAAGAAGCCCACAAGCTCAAGGCGATCGCACTGGACAAGACCGGCACGATCACGGAAGGCAAACCCAAGCTGGTGGCTCGCCAGATCCTCTCGAAGCACGCTTCGGAAGCCCAAATCCTCGGCTGGGCGGCAGACCTTGCGTCAGAGTCGGACCACCCAGTCTCCAAAGCAATCGCACAGGGTCTGGAATCAGGGCCGGGGGGCGTCAGCGGATTTACGGCACTTCCCGGCCGTGGAGTGGAGGCGCAAATCGGAGGCCAGTCGTTGATTCTTGGGAACCATCGTCTGGTTGAAGAGCGGCAACTGTGCAATGACGAGATAGAAGCGCTGCTGGCCGAGCAGGAAGCCCAGGGCCGTACGGTCACATTGCTTGCCAGTAAAACGGAAGTGCTGGCCATCTTCGCCGTGGCGGACACGATCAAGGAGAGTTCGCGAGAAGCGATCGCTCAACTGCACAAGCTGGGCGTCTCCTCCGTGATGCTCACCGGAGACAATACCGCCACCGCGAGCACCATCGCCAAACAGGCCGGGATCGACAAGGCGCAGGGCAACCTGCTGCCCGAGGACAAGCTGTCCGCCATCGAGCAGATGCAGAGTCAGTACGGCCCGACCGCAATGACCGGTGACGGTATCAATGACGCACCGGCGCTGGCGCGCGCCAATATCGGCATCGCCATGGGGGCCGCTGGCACCGACACGGCCATGGAGGCGGCCGACGTCGTCATCATGAACGATGACCTGCGTCGCATCCCCGAAGTCATTGAACTGTCCAAGCGCACCCGAGGTGTCCTGCTCCAAAACATCGTGCTCGCCTTGGGCATCAAGGCGGTGTTTCTGGTGCTTGCAGTGATGGGCAGTGCGTCCATGTGGATGGCGGTGTTTGCGGACATGGGTGCCAGCCTGTTGGTGGTGGCCAATGGCCTCAGGCTGCTGCGCGGAGTCCGCCAATAGACACAAGGAGGCATCTGGCGGCGCGGGAAGTCCGGATCTGCTCAGTCACGGCGCGACGGCTGCCTTCGACGCGGTAACCTTCTTCACCGAATGCACGGCCAGTACGCTGCACACAAAGCGAACACCGCTCCATCGCGCACTAACTGCCGTGGCCAGGTATTGGACGAGAAACAGCGCCGCAGTCCCCGCCACTGCTGCAGCCGATGTGCCGGCATACAAAAGCGCCAAAGGCACAGTCATGCCAAGAAGAAGCGATACCGCTGCCATGTCGCGGTACAGGAGAAACAGCCGGTGTGCCTCCATGACCTCGGTCTCGCTGGACACTTGTCGGTATAGCTTGTACCACTTGGCATTTTGCTCATTGGGATCCTTGGGCAGGACGCCCACGTTCCTCTTGAGCGCGCCCATGTCGATCCGGGGATCGCTCGGGCCATGCTTTGTGAATGCCTGAGAGCCCGGCAGGTTGCCGAGCGGCTTCCAATACACCAGCATTGCCTTGACATCATGCGGGAGCAGATTGGCCACGAGAAGGACCAGTGCCGGCATCGCGATCGAAGCCGCAAGGCGAGCCATGCCTGATCGTGTCCATGATTCAGTTTGAAGCCACTCAGGAGCCACCAGAGCAACCACGACGAGCATGTCAACGAGCGCTATGGATACCAGCCACACCATATTGAGAGATTTGAGGCTCCGGAGCGCAGCCGCTTTCATCCTGCGTACTCCGTGTCGATGAAATAGCTTCCGTCAGAAACAGTGAACTGGATCCATCCGTCACGCCGGGTCGTGAGGACACGCCTGTCTCTGCCAGTGCTTCGCACGCGCACGCCCCTGTCGCGCACAACCCGGCGGTAGTCCGGCCCCATTTTCTGGGTCTCGTGCTCGATGGGCTTGTCCGAGACCACAACGGCATCCGGAGTGAAGTAGTCAAAGATCTCCGGACAGAAGCCACTCTCGCGCCCGTGGTGAGATGCCATGAGGATGTTGGTGTCGCGCAGCTTCGTGCAGAAGTCCGGTCGCTGCAGCAAGGCCCGCCAACCTGGCTTCTCCAGGTCGCCAGGAAAGAGTATCTTGAAGTCGTCGAACTCGACAAAAACTGCCAAGCTGAGATCGTTGGTGTTGGTGAACTGCGGATATGGGTTGTAGAACGTGGTACACGTGATGCCTCCCATGTTCAGGTTGAAGGGCTCTGCAGGCGGCCCTCGGAACTCATCGCAGTTCGCGATAAAACGCCTTGCGTCATCGGTGAGCGGCCCCCCTGTGAGTTTCATGTCCCGCCAGTTGTCTGCACTTGGACTCGGATTGCGATGCCACACCGGAACATGAATGCCTTCATCCCAAAGACCCTGCAGGTCGCTCATGTGATCCTGGTCGGCATTGGTGATAAAAAGGTAGTCGAGCCGTTGCCTCCCGAGCCCGTGCTTGATAAAGGTGCTCGGGCGCCACGTCGCAGTGCATCCCGAATCGATCATGGCAAGTCGCCCAGCAGAACCATTGATTTGGTGATGAAGCATCGCGCACGCGCCATGCTGCACATCCCACACGCGCAGCAGCATCTGCCCAGGTTGAGCCATGTTTCCCTCTTTATGAAGTCGTCGCAGCCATTTTCCGGCACGAAGGCCTCATCCCCAAATACTGAATGTCAAGGCGCCGTGATCGCTTTCAAAGACTCGACCATCCAATCCGATGAGCGCTCGATGTTTGGTCATGACGGGCATCGTCTTCCGTGTGCAGGTAGATACTGGTCGTGGCAATGTTGGAGTGCCCCAGGTTGTCGCGCACGGCCTTGATGTCCATGCTGTTGCTTTGGTGGGTGCCGGCTGTGTGGCGCATCCAGTGCGCTGACGCTTGCTCCACGTGAGCCGCTGCGGCCTCGTGATCTGGCCCCAGGGCGCGCAGGCGCGCTGCGGTTTCGCGGAAGATGTCCTTGACCAACTCGTGCACGCCACTGCGCCCCATGGAGCGCGCCCCCCCGATGAGCGGGAGCAGGAGCGCGAGGGCGTCCCCTTCGCGCGGTAGCGGGCTGAGGTTGTTCGCCTTTCGGTACCGCATCAGCTCTGTTACCAGCTCATCGGTCGCTGGTATCACGCGGGTTTTCTCCCCCTTGCCACGCACCTCCAGCCACCAGCGCTCGCGGCCGTCTACCCCTTTGCGCCAGTAGAAGTCCCCCATGGAGTTGTGGCAGACCTCGGAGATCCGCAGCCCACCGATGTACAGCAGCGAGAAAAGCCACCGGTAGCGGGCCGCCTGCAGCGCCAGGCGAGGTGTGGTGGTCGGCAGCGACTCGATGGTGGCGCGAACGTGGGCCCAATGTTCGTGCGGCAAGAACCTGCTCGTGTTTGCCGGCCGCGCCACGGCTTTTCTTCGCCTAAGGGCCAGAGGATTGCCCGCCAGGTAGCCCGCCTGCACCAGCCAGTTGAAAAGGCTGTTGAGGATGGAGAGCGCCTGCCGCTGACTCTGCCGGTCCAGCGCCTTGGCGAACGGCCGCCAGTGGGGTGAGGACCGGGGCGCCTTCTGGGCGATCTGCATGACCCATCGGTCTGCCGGCTGCGGGTCGCCGAGGAAGGTCTCGTACACCAGGAAGTCCTCATGGGTGAGATCAGACAAGGCCTTGCCGTGCTGGTGCACGCACCATAGCAGCAGCCGCTCCGCCTCCTTGCGGTAGCTGGCCAGGGTTGCCGGTGAGTCCTTGTAGCGGGCCAGCCATGCCAGAACCGCAGAGCGGTCGTCGTTGGCAGCGACTTGCGGTAAGCCCGTGGCCCGGTTGCGGCCATGCTCCCCGGACAGGTGAAGGGGTAGCACCAAGCCCTCCAAAGGCTCAAGATGCGCAAAAACGACCGGGGCGACGATCAAACTGCTCATGAGTCGAATTCTATGGACATTAGAGTAATTATGTCCATAGATTAGAAATAAATTCATTGATTTATACGTTATACGTTGTATTATTTGAAGATGAGCGAAGAATCCGAAATCCAAGCCGAAGTTGAGGCCCTGCGGGAGCGTTTCAGCGACACCAAAACGCTGTATCGCGAGGTGTGCGCGCTGCTGTTTTTTCGATACGGCATCACGCCCACGGCCAGCAAGCTCTATCAGCATGTGCGCAAGGGCTCCATGAGCGCACCGGCCGAAGCGCTGGCCAAGTTCTGGGAGGATCTGCGCGGCAAGGCTCGGGTGGAGATCGATCACCCCGATCTACCGGAGGCGCTTAAAGAGGCCGCAGGCCAGGCCGTCAGCGTGCTGTGGGCCCAATCGACAGGATTGGCACGCGAGGAGCTCGCGGCCCTGCGCGTCGAGGCGCGGGCCGAAGCTGACAGCGCGAAGGCAGCGCTGCAAGAAGCACAGCAGCGAAACGCGGCGATCGAGGCTCTCCTCCAGGAAGCGCAGGGCAAAGTTACCGAACTGGAAGGACGCATGCACCACCTCGGCACGGAGCTGGAACACGAGCGCCGCGCGCACGCCGCCACTACGGCGCGTGCCGAGACCCTTTCGCGCCAGGTGGACGAGTTGAAACTGGAGCAGTCCAAAAGCCGCCAGCATTTCAGTGCGGAGCTGGATAAGGGGCGTGCAGCCATCGACGAGGCCGCCTCCCGTGCGGCCGAGGCTGAGCGCCGAGCGCTTCGCGAGATTGACCGGGAGCGCACCGCCCGCGCTCAGGTGGACAAGCAATTGGAGCAGCTGCGAAGCAAGCTCGCAGAGGCGGAGCGGGATCACCACGCCAAGCTCTTGGAGGCCAATGCAGCGCAAGCAAGATTGGCCTCAGATCTGGAGAGTGCACGATCTTCGCTGGCTGACAGCGCCCGCGTGAACCAACTGCAAGGCGTTGAGCTGCAGCAGGCGCTGCAGGCGGTGGCGCAACACAAAGCGGAGGCAGACACCTTGCGCTCTCTGGTCGCGCAGTTTCAACCGCCGACCAGACCCGTGCGCAAGAAGAAGCTTGCGGACAGCCAATGATTGCTTGCACGTCGGCTGCCAGTCAGCGAAAAAGACCCACGCAGAATTTACATACTTGATAGCGACGATGCAATGGCACGCGACGACTTCACTAAACCCACCAAGAATCAGGCTTATCAACGGGTGGCTGGCCGTTGTTCCAATCCCGATTGCCGTGCCACCACCTCCGCGCCAGTGGGTGAAGTTGATTTCTCCAACGTTGGAGTTGGCGCGCATATTCATGCGGCATCCCCCGGGGGACCCCGATACCTCGCGACTATGACAGCAGAAGAACGGCGTGGTTTTGGCAACATCATCTGGTTATGCCAGACCTGCTCGACGATCATTGACCGGGATCGAGACTTGTACTCAGCAGAACTCCTCCAAAAATGGAAATCTTCGGCTGAAGCTAGCGCTCTGATGGAGCAAGGCAAACGGCTTCCCGACCAGAAGGATATCTATCGGATGGCGGCCATGGCCATGGGGACCCGAACGCCGGGGTTTTATCCAGAAGCCATAGGCAACGTACATAAAGCTCTGGTAGATCAATTGGAAGCGGTGGACCCAAGGTTCACCATTTCCACGGCTTACTCGGGTGGCAACACAACGATTACCGTGGGGGCGAAAGAGGCCGTGTCTTTTTCCATCAAGATTGGAGCGGAATCGGCTGCTGTCTGGCGCAAAGGTTTGCAAGCGGCCATCGACGACGGCCGTGAAGCGACGCTGCCACTCGATGGGGTCGTTTTTGAAGGATCAAAACTCTTTGACGTGCTGCACAAAGATGCCGACCTGGCATCGATAACGATCATGCCAGCGGCGCGTCCAGCCGTGTTGAAGATAATTGCCCCCCAGACCGAACCGCCAATTTTCGAAACCATTAATGGGCAACTAACAGCTGGGCGCAAGCAAATCCGATTTGCAGGCGCTGGATGCGGCGGGCTTCTGGACGTGGAAATAGTTTTCACCCCCACTGGTGGCGATGATGTCCACTCGACATCGACGCTGACGACCAATTTAAAAGCGTGGCAAGGACAGGAGGCTTCCAACCCTCCCTACTTGGACGTATTTATCAGCCTGCTTGAAGCAATTCTTGATCCATCTGCTTCTATTTCATTCGCTTTGGGTGTCGAAGGAAATCAAGTTGCAGCGGGGAATTTTCATACACCCAAGCATATAGAAGAAATGAATGAAACGCTCGCGTTCGCTCACTACGCAAGGCGGGCGAGAAATGTGCTCAGATATCTTCGCAAGAGTGCGCCTATCCACATTTTCGAGAGTATTTCCACTGATGATCATCGGGCTTTGGCGCGAGTCAGCGATATCGTTGAGGGAAAGCTCTCCTACCAACGCTCAGAGATCACCGGTTCACCGACGATGAGGGTTGCGTGTACAGACGGGGGCGAATCACTGATGGAAATCGTGCGCAAAGGCGAGTTTTCGGTCCTGCAGCAGAAAGAACCCGCATCAATGGTCACCATCTATGGGAAACCATACGAAGTTCCCCCGACCACAAGCTACTACGCACCAGTGAGACTGCATATCCTGAGCAAGAAGAAGAAAAAAGATGTCGTTGACTTTCGCCTGCGAATCGAGATGGCGGACAACTTCACAAGTCAAACTTTGTTCGACGTACAGCAGTGATCAGTGAAGGCGCGTGCAACATCCTCGCCTCGACAGGCTAAAAAGGGTGCAGGTCGAATCAGCCAGAGAGAGTTTTCGCCCTCACCAGTCCACTCTTGGGCGAAACCATCACCCGGCCAATTGTTGTGATGTAGGTGACAACTGCTGTTCCCTGAACGCCTGGCGGCGGAAGGCTCGCTTCCACGAGTTCCGCCGCCACAAGCACGCGAATCTTGTCGATTGATTGCTCATCGTGAAAAGTCTGCGGCAAGGGCAGACTGGCCAGTTGCTTCAGAAAATCCCGGGGCATTCATCTCCGCGCAAAACGTTCTTCACCACCAAGAAAAAGGCCCAGCGCAAGGGATGGGCACGAACTTGCACAATGCAAGAGGGAGGGATCGCCGTCGAGGGTCTGCGCACATCAGGCAGGCGCGGTTGTGCCAGCACGGGCAGCTTTTGCCCTGCGCATCAACAGGTACGCTGCGGGGATCACGAACAGCGACAACAGCGGCGCCGTCACCATCCCTCCGAGCATCGGTGCGGCGATGCGGCTCATGACCTCCGAGCCTGTCCCGCTGCTCCATACGATGGGCACGAGGCCAGCCAGGATCACCGCCACAGTCATGGCCTTGGGCCGCACGCGCAGCACTGCGCCCTCCTGGATCGCATCCAAGAGCTGCGCCAGCGTGGGCACTTCACCATTCGGGCAGCGCTCATGCAGCGCGTGCTTGAGGTAGATGAGCATCACAACGCCGAACTCCGCCGCGACGCCCGCCAGCGCAATGAACCCTACGCCCGTGGCGATCGACAGGTTGTAGCCCATCAGGTAGAGGAACCAAATCCCCCCGGTCAGGGCAAACGGAAGGGTTGCCATGATCAGCGCGGCCTCGTCCATTCTCGTGAACGTTAAGTACAAGAGCACGAAGATGATCAGGAGCGTGGCCGGCACCACCACCTTGAGGCGGGCATTGGCCCGCTCCAGGTATTCGAACTGGCCAGAGTACGCAACGCTCACGCCTGGCTCCAGTTTGACCTGGCGAGACACCGCTTCACGCAGCTCGTTCGCGACCGAGGCCAGGTCGCGCCCGCGAACGTCCACGTAGACCCATCCGGACGGACGTGCGTTTTCGCTTTTGAGCATTGGCGGCCCGTCGGTGATGGAGACCGTGGCGACAGTCCCGAGCGTGATCTGCTGGCCCATCGGCGTGGAAATCGGCAGTTGCGTCAGCCTCTGCGGGGAGTCCCGCCATTCGCGTGGGTAGCGCAGGTTGATCGGAAACCGGGCCAAGCCCTCCACGGTCTCCGCGATGTTCTCGCCGCCAATGGCACCTGAGACCATCGCCTGGACATCGGCCACGTTGAGGCCGTACCGGCCTGCCGCCGTGCGGTCAATGCGCACGTCCACATAGCGCCCACCGGTCAGCCGCTCCGCGAGCGACGACGTGACCCCCGGGATGCCCTTGGCCACCTGCTCGATCTGGGAGGCAATGTGGTCGATGACGCGCAGGTCGCTTCCGGTCACTTTGACCCCGATCGGGCTTTTGATGCCGGTCGCCAGCATGTCGATGCGGTTTCGGATGGGTGGAATCCAGATATTGGACAGGCCCGGGATCTTGACGGCCTTGTCCAGCTCCTCGATCAGGCCCTCGGGCGTCATGCCGGCGCGCCATTGGTCCCTGGGCTTGAGCTTGACGGTGGTCTCGAACATCTCCAGTGGCGCGGGGTCCGTCGCGGTCTCCGCGCGGCCCGCCTTGCCGAACACCCGCTCCACCTCGGGCACCGTCTTGATCATGCGGTTGCTCAGCTGCAGCAATTCCGTAGCCCTCTGCGCTGAGAGACCTGGGAGGGCCGAGGGCATGTACAGCAGGTCGCCCTCATCGAGGCGCGGCAGGAATTCGCCGCCCAGACGCGATAGCGGCCAAGCCGTGGTCGCAAGCGCCAGTACGGCGATGAACAGTGTCGCCTTGGGACGGCGCAGCACCCACTCCAGACAGGGCCTGTAGACGGCAATCAAAACACGGGTAATCGGGTTTTTTTGCTCATCCGGGATTCGGCCCCGGATCCAGTAGCCCATCAGGACGGGGATCAGCGTGACCGAAAGGCCTGCTGCAGCTGCCATCGCGTAGGTCTTGGTAAAGGCCAGCGGGCCGAACAAGCGGCCTTCCTGGGCTTCCAGGGTGAAGACCGGAACAAACGATAGCGTGATGATGAGCAGCGAAAAAAAGAGCGCAGGGCCCACCTCTTCAGCGGCTTCGGTGATGACGGTCCACCGCTCCTGGCCGACGAGCGCCTTGTCCGGGTGGGCGTGCTGCCAAGCCTCCAGCTTCTTGTGCGCGTTCTCGATCATCACCACGGCAGCGTCCACCATGGCGCCCACGGCGATCGCGATTCCGCCCAGGGACATGATGTTGGCGTTGATGCCCTGGTACCGCATGATCAGGAATGCGGTCGTGACCCCGAGCGGCAAGGAGATGATGGCCACCAGCGCCGAGCGCAGGTGCCACAGGAACACCACGCAGACCAGGGCGACCACGACGAACTCCTCCACCAGCTTGGTCGTGAGGTTGTGGATGGCGCGCTCGATCAGCGCACTGCGGTCGTAGGTCGTGACGACCTCGACCCCCTTGGGCAGGCTGTTTTGCAGTTCTGCGAGCTTGGCCTTGACGGCGGCAATCGTCTCCTGCGCGTTCTTGCCCGAACGCAGGATGACGACCCCGCCGGCCACCTCACCTTCTCCATCTAGCTCCGCGATCCCTCGCCGCATTTCCGGGCCGAGCTGAATGGTTGCCACGTCCCCCAGGCGAACGGCAATCCCCCCGCGCGTCACGAGCGGTACGGCCCTGAAATCCTCCAGTGTCTTGAGGTATCCGCTGGCGCGCACCATGTACTCCGCGCCCGCCAGCTCCAGCACGGCGCCGCCTGTCTCCTGATTGGCACCCATCAAGGCGTCGCGGACCTGTGCCTGTGTCAGCCCTTGGGCGGCCAGCTTGATGGGTTCGATCACCACCTGGTACTGCTTGACCATGCCTCCTACAGAGGCCACCTCGGCCACGTTGGGCAGGCTCTTGAGTTCGAACTTCAGGAACCAGTCCTGCAGCGCGCGCAACTGGGCGAGATCGTTCTTGCCGGTGCGATCCACCAGGGCGTACTGGTAGATCCAGCCCACCCCGGTTGCGTCGGGACCCAGCGCCGACTTGGCGGTGGCCGGAAGCCGGCCTTGCACCTGGTTCATGTATTCCAGCACCCGCGAACGCGCCCAGTACAGGTCGGTGCCGTCCTCGAACAGGATGTAGACGAAGGAGTCTCCAAAGAAGGAGAAGCCTCGCACCGTCTTGGCGCCGGGTACGGAGAGCATCGTGGTCGCCAGTGGGTAGGTCACCTGGTTCTCAACGATCTGGGGCGCTTGGCCCGGGTAAGTGGTTCGGATGATGACCTGCACGTCCGACAGGTCCGGCAGCGCATCCACAGGCGTGCTGCGTACAGCCCACACTCCCCACGCCGTGAGCATCACGGTGGCCAACAGCACCAGGAACCGGTTGAGGACGGACCAGCGGATCAGGCGCGCGATCATGGCTTGGCCCTTTCGATTGCGGTGATCACGAAGTCCGAACCTTTTTGCTCGAAGGTGAAACGCACCTGCTGCTCGGGTTTCACGGCCTTGGCGATCTCGGGACTTGCCAACTTGAAGGGCATGGTCATCGCCGGCCACTTCAACTCCGGCACGGCATCATGTGTGAGGGTCATCTCCGTAGGGGATACCTCGTCCACAACCCCGCGCACGGTAAAGCGCTTGGGGCCGGGCGCTGCAGCGCTCGTACCTTGGCCAACAGGCTCCTCGGGTCCGCTCGCTCCCGCTTGGGGCGGCACCACGCCGCGCAGGCTGGCCTCGGAATCGATCAGGAACTGCGCCGAGGCCACCACCTGCTGCCCCTCCGAAAGGCCGCTCAGGACCACCAACCGGTCCTCGATTTCGGCGCCCACCTGCAGCTCTACGGGGTGGTACTTGCCGGGGCCATCGACCACGTAGGCCAACGCACGTTTGCCGGTGCGGATCACCGCTTCGCTGGGCACGAGGAGCGCGGGTTGAGCCCGCCCCGGAAGAACCACCTGGCCTGACATCCCCGCCTTGAGCTTTTGGGCGGGATTGGGAAGCTCCAGGCGCACACGCACGGTGCGGGTGTCGCGGTTGGTCTCGGGCAGGATGCTCACGACCCGGGCCTTCAAGGTTTCGCCGGGGAACGCAGCCAGCCGCACCTGTGCATCCTGGCCGATCTGCAATGGACCGCTTTGCGCCTCCGGTACCGCCGCTTCGATCCACATGGTGGACAGGCCATTGACCCGCGCGAGACTCGCGCCGGCAGAAACCGTCATGCCTTGGCGCACCATGAGTTCAGCCACGAGCCCGCCCTGCGCAAAAGTGACCGTGAAGCGGCCCTGCGGTTCGCCTGTGCGTTCCACCTGCGCAATGACCGCTGCCGGCATGCCCAGAAGCGCCAGACGCTGGCGGGATGCAGCGGTCAGCGTGTCATCCTTGAGGGATCGCACCGCCAGGAACTCCCGCTGCGCGGCCACCCACTCGGGCAAAAGCAGCTCCGCCAGCGGGGCGCCGGCAGCCACCACGTCGCCGGGAGCGCGGGCGTACACGCGTTCAACGAATCCGGCCGCGCGCGCCTGGATGATGCTCACATCGCGATCGTTCAACTGCACGGTGCCCAGCACGTCCACGTCAGTTCCGATATCACGTCGCTCGACCAGCGCGGTGCGGATGCCCAGCGCCTGGACGGCTTTGGCCGAGACGCTCAAGCCCGGGCCCGACTGCGCATCCTCGTCCGCGTACTTGGGAACCAGTGCCATGTCCATGTAGGGGGATTTGCCCGGTTTGTCGAACTTCTGGGTCGGCACCATCGGGTCGTACCAGTACAGGACCTTGCGTTCGCTGGGCGCCGCAGCGCCCGAGGCATCCGGACCTGCCGGGTGGCTGGAGCCCAGGCGCCACTGGGCGCCAGCCCAGCCGATGGCGATGCCGATTGCCAGCAAGGCCGCAGCCAACGCGGTTTTCTTGAAAATTGGGGTCATGACGTTCTCCGTTCAGTCGGCGATGAGGCTGTTGAGGCGGGCGATCACCGCATTGCGCTGGGCCTGCAGGTCGATAAGGCGCATCTGGGTTTCCAGCACCTGGGTGCGCGCTGCCAGCACGGCGCCCACATCGCCTTTGGCGGCCTGGTAGCTGCTCAGTGCAAGCTCGGCACGTCCTTGTGCCAGCTTCATGCCGCTCGATTGCAGCCGCTCGATCTGGCTGTCGAGCGCCGCCAGCTCTGCGGCGCCATCGTCAAGCTCCTGCAGGTGTTTGCGCGTGAGGTCCTCCTGCTCGGCTTCCAGGCGCTGGAGTTCGATCTGCTTGGCCCGCGTCTGCGGAGCCTGCCTGCGCTCTTGCTGCCAAGGAAGATCGAACGTCACCTGGAAGGACACCATGTCACCCCACTGGCGTGCGCGGCGGCTGTACGCGATCTCCCAGGACCAGTCGCCGCTTGCTTGCGCTTGCGCTTCCCGGACGTCGGCCAGTGCCATGGCCTGCATGGCGGGGTACTGGGCGATCTCGGCATGGCGGCTCACCTCCGAGCGCAGTTGCTCCACTGTGCGGCTCAGCGGACCGGGGGCGCCCTGCAACTGCTCAGTGGCTCGCGTGCCCACCCAGCGCCGCAAGGCCGATCTGGCCCGCGCACGGTCGCGCTGCAAGTCGTCCCTGCGATCCGCCAGGGCTAGCGCCTCTTGGCGCGCCACCAGCAGATCGCCAGCGGCTGCAGAGCCGCCGGCGATGCGCACCGCCATGGTGTCCTGCAGCCGCTGGTTCTGCGTCAGCATTTCGGCCAGCAGTTCATCGCGCTGTTCGATGGCCTGCGCAAGGATCCAGGCCTGGCTCAACTCTTGGCGAAGCGCCAGCCGCTGGGAGGCCAAGGCGGCGCTTTCGCGCGCGACCCTGGCCTGAGCGCCTGCAATCTGCGCATCGCGCTTGGCCCGGTTGGGAACTTCCTGCATCAGCGCCAGGCGCTGCATGGTCATGGATTCCCGGCTCAGGCTGAAGCGGTCCATGCCGCTGATCGGGAAATTCTCCAACCCCACCGAGAGCTTCGGATCAGGGAGCGTCCCTGCAGATTTTTGGGCACTGCTCGCCGCGTCGATCTGAAGCCGCAGGGCCGTGATCCGGGGACTGTGCTGTTCGGCAAGGTCCAGTGCCTCGCCGAACTCCAATGCACGTGCGGGGTTGCTGGCCAGGCCCGTGGCGGCCAGCACGAACGCCAGGGCGGTCAGATGAAGGGTGTGAGTGCGCGCAGAAACGCGCGGGGCAGCGCGCCGGGGCGCAGCCAGGCACTCGCCAGGAGCGCCGAAACATGAGATGGGCATGATGGTCCTCGGAATTCAATGAGCACGAAGTCGGACAGGTGCACAAGCTGCCCACAGGGCGGCTCGCACGCTGCACGCGCTCAATTCCGGAAGACCTGGTGTGTCAGATAGATAGGGGGGGACCCCTCTCGCTGGTCCGCCGCCGCATAGACGGATCGGGGGTCTGCCAGGCGCTGGGCATCCACTACCTGCGGAAGAAAATAGGCCATCCAGATGGCCTGCGCAGCCATTGCCTGCAGGTCTATGCCTTGCAGAGAAGACACCGACTGGCTGTCATCGTCGCAGTGGGCCCGGCACAGCTGGGGATCCTGCTCATCCATGGTGCCGGCCATTGCGTGGCATTCCGGCATGGAAGCCATCCCCACGGCTTCCTCCATGGCCATCCCTGCCTTTTGCATGGACAGGGCATGGGCTGCGGAGTCGATCTGCGGGCAGGCATAGGCGGACAATGCCACCTGCATCAAAAGCAACGCCGCCACCAGGACGCTGGAAATCCAGCGCCCCCGGCGAGACTTGGGGCTTCTGACGAAGATCATGGCGCGATGGTACCTAATTGGCGGTCCGCAGGGTTAACCCATGTCAACTCCGCGCGTGGTCCCTCAGCCCTTGCGCAGCCTGAGCGCGTTGGCGATCACCGATGCGGAACTCAGGCTCATCGCCAGGGCCGCGATCATGGGTGACAGCAGCCAGCCGGTGAATGGGTACAGCAGGCCAGCGGCAAGCGGGATGCCCAGGGCGTTGTAGAGAAACGCAAACATCAGGTTCTGCTTCATGTTGCCCACCGTGGACTCTGACAGCTCCCGCGCCATGGAGATGCCGCGCAGATCGCCCTTGACCAGAGTGACCTGGGCACTGTTCATCGCGACATCCGTGCCCGTTCCCATCGCAATGCCCACGTCCGCCTTGGCCAGCGCCGGGGCATCGTTGATGCCGTCACCGGCCATGGCCACGACACGGCCCTCGGCCTGGAGCCTGGAGACCAGAGCCAGCTTGTCTGCTGGCTTGACCTCGCCATGGACCTCATCGATCCCCAGCTTCGCGCCCACGGCCTTGGCCGTGGTCATGCCGTCCCCGGTCGCCATCACAATGCGCAATCCCGCCGCATGCAGCGCCGCCAAAGCCTCAGGAGTGCTCGCCTTGACGGCATCAGACACCGCCAGCAGTCCCTGCAATTGCCCATCAGCTGCAAGGTACATGACGCTGGCACCCGTGGCACGCAGCGCTTCGGCCTGCGGCAGCAGAGGCTCGGCCGAGACGCCCGCCTGTTCCATGAGAACCGTGTTGCCCAGCGCGAGCTTGCGGCCGCCGACACTGCCTTTGACGCCGATACCCGAGCCCGACTCGAAATCCTGTGGTTTGTCGAGCGCCAGTCCCTTGGCACGGGCTGCTTGCACGATGGCGTCCGCCAGGGGATGTTCACTGCCCTGGTCCAGACTGGCCGCCAGGCGCAGAACCTCGTCCTCCGACACGCCGGGCATGGCCACGACACGCTCAAACGACGGCTTGCCCTCGGTGAGGGTTCCCGTCTTGTCCACGATCAGGGTGTCCACCTTGCGCAGGTTCTCGATGGCTGCAGCGTCCCTGAACAGCACGCCACAGGTGGCGCCGCGTCCCGTAGCCACCATGATGGACATGGGCGTGGCCAGCCCGAGTGCGCAGGGGCAGGCAATGATGAGGACCGCGACGGCGTTGACAAGCCCATAGACCCAGCGCGGTTCGGGACCGAAAAGACCCCAGGCTACGAAGGTGAGCAGCGCGATGGCCACGACGGCCATCACGAAGTACCCGGCCACCTGGTCCGCCATGCGCTGCATGGGAGCGCGCGAGCGCTGCGCCTGGGAGACCATCTGCACGATCTGCGACAACATGGTCGCAGAGCCCACCCGCTCGGACCGGATCACGAGCGCGCCGTTGGTATTGAGGGTAGCGCCGATCACCGCGTCGCCCGGTCCTTTGACGACAGGCACGGGCTCCCCGGTGAGCATCGCCTCGTCCACGGCGCTGCTGCCTTCGACCACGACCCCGTCCACGGGCACCTTCTCGCCCGGCCGCACGCGCAAAAGATCGCCGACGTGGACATGGGACAGAGGCACGTCGCTCTCTTGGCCATTGGCATCGATGCGGCGTGCCGTCTTGGGCGCCAGGCCCAGCAGGGATTTGATGGCCGCCGAGGTCTGCGAGCGGGCTTTGAGCTCCAGCATTTGTCCCAGGAGCGTCAGCGAGATGATCACCGCCGCTGCCTCGAAGTAGACAGCCACCCGGCCCATCGCCTGGAAAGAGGCTGGGAAAACGCCAGGCGCGACGGTGGCCACCACGCTGTACACGAAGGCGGCACCGGTGCCCAGGCTGATGAGCGTCCACATGTTGGGACTGCGGCTCACGATGGATTGGGCACCGCGCATGAAAAACGGCCATCCCGCCCACAGCACGATCGGCACCGTCAACACAAGCTCTATCCAGCTTTGCGTGGCCATCTCGAACCATTGCAGTCGATGGCCGACCATGGCCAGGAAGGTGACGACCAGGGTCAGGGGCAAAGTCCACCAGAAGCGGCGCCGGAAATCCACCAGCTCGGAGTTCTCGCCTTCCTCCAGCGTCGGCAGCAATGGCTCCAGCGTCATCCCGCATTTGGGGCAGTTGCCGGGGTGGTCCTGCTGTACCTCCGGGTGCATGGGGCAGGTGTACACGGCGCCCGGCTCGGCGGCCGGCCCGGTCGCGGGAGGCGGCGCGCTTTCGGGCGGATGGGCCACGAATTTGTGCGGGTCTTCGATGAAGCGGGAGCGGCACTTTGCACTGCAAAAGTAGTAGTGGTTGCCCATGTGGCCCGTGGAATGCGGCGACTGATCGGTCACTGCCATCCCGCACACGGGATCTTTGAGACCCGGCGGCGGGTTCTGCACCTGCGGACCGTTGCCTGTCGGATGGTGATGTCCGTGGTGACTCCCGTGACCGTGATCGTGATCGTGCGACGTGTCAGCTGCCATGGAAAACTCCTTGTGTTGTTCTGCTTGGACCTGCAAAAGCGACCTCAAGTACAGGAAAGCTTGCGTGACCCTGTGCCCTGCGAGGTAACCGAAAAGCGCATGACGCAACCATAGAGCCTGACACGATGGGAATGTCAAGGGGGATTGGTCTTGCGCTTGATCCATCGCACACCAGCGTTGCGCCATCCGACCAGGCCTCGCCAATGAACGCTGCCCCGGCCCTGGACACGTTCCACGGCACGGGGCAGCAACGCAAGCGTCGAAACGGCTACTTTGCGGATCCAGTGGCCGCCTTGCCACTGCGGGCGAGGAACGCATCCAGCACAGCGATTTCCTTCTTCTGAGCCGAAATGATGTCCTTGGCCATCTTGAGCATCTGTGGGTCCTTGCCGTCGCGCAGTTCGCTCTCGGCCATGTCGATGGCCCCCTGGTGGTGGATGCGCATCATCTGTGCGAAGTCCACGTCTGCATTGCCGGTCATCGGGATCGCGGCCATCTTCTCGTTGTTCTCCTTCATCATGGCCTTCATGTCCATCTTGCCGGCAGCTGCGGAGTGATCCATCCCGCCCTTGCCGGCGGAGTGCGCGGCTGTCTGGGCGTGCAGGGCCAGGGGCGAGGCGAGCGCGCCGAAAACAACGGCTGCGGCCAGGATGCGCTTGTGTCTCAGGACTGGTTTTGGCATGGGGTTCTCCTGCTCGTCCGCGAGCTTCAGTGGCTCGCCATGGCGGCGCACTCATCGGCGCAGCGGTAGCACGCCTTGGCGCAGTCCTTGCAGTGCTGCGCTTCATGCTTGGCACATTCGTCGCCGCAAGCTCGGCAGATCTTGGCGCACAGCGCGCAGATGGCCTGCGCTTGTTCGCTGTTGCGGGCCATCGCATTGGCGGCCAGGCTGCAGATGGCGGCGCAGTCCACATCGAGTGCAATGCACCGGGCCATCATCTTCACGTCCTCTTCTTGAAGACAGGCGGCAAAGCACTGGTTGCACGCGGCAGCGCAGTCGAAACAGGCCTGGATGCAACTCTGATGGGGGGTCGAGGTAGAGGTCATAGGTATCTCCTTGTGATCGTTCGAAGGGGTTTTGCGGAACGCAAATCCTGCGCATTTGCAGCGCGAGGAACGGTCATCTTCTGCGTCAGTGCGCGGCGCGCGCTGTAGGCAAGCGCCGACGATTGACCTCTGGATGGCAGGTTTTTTGCGCTGGGGGCGCTGAGGATTACGAGGAGATTTCAGAACCGTAATCGCAAGGTCATCTCTGGGTTCGCGACCGATTTCTAGACTTCTTTCCATGGCGCAAAAAGCGCTATCTGGAAGGTCCATATCGGGCATCCGGCCACCCAGGAGAACCATCATGAAAACCCGCACCGCACTCATCGCTGCCAGCCTCGCCATCTCGGCCGGCGCATCGTTCGCAACCTCGGTCTACCACCCCAGCGCAAGCCAGGAAGAAGGCGTGAGCCTTGCCGCCGATCACCTGGGCGGCGCGGTCTCGCGCCAAGCCGTACAAGGCGCTGTTATCGCTGCGCAGCAAGACGGCTCTTTGCACTGGATCAGCCGTGGTTACCCGGCCACGTACCCGTTGGTGAAAGGACCGGCCCTCACCAAGACGCGCCAGCAGGTCAGCGGTGAGCTGCAAGCGGCAAAGCGCAGTCCCGTCACGCAAGACGGTGTGCGCGATCTCGGTGGCGAAGCCGGCTGGGTGGATGCCCGCCAACTGCCCTGAGGTCCGCTGACCGCTTGCCACTGAAGTGGCCCGAGCGTCTCCAATGTTCGTCATTCACAACGAAGGAAATCCCATGAAACTCCACTCCGCCCTTATCGTTCTATCCCTCATTGCTGCGCCGGCTGCGTTCGCTTCGGACCAAACAGCCAACTCCAAAACCCGCGATCAGGTGCGCGCCGAGCTGCTGCAAGCGGTGCAAAGCGGCGACATGCTGGCCTCGGGCGAATCAGGCCTGACCCTCAAGCAGCTCAACCCGGGTGCTTACCCCTTGACTTCACCCGCTGCGGGCGCCAAGACCCGTGCACAAGTGCAGGCCGAGCTGGTCCAAGCCATCCAAAGCGGCGACCTGATCGCAGTGGGTGAATCGGGCGCGCGGATGAGCGAGCTGCAGCCCGCACGTTACCCCGCAGTGGCAGCGGGGCCGACGAAGACCCGTGAACAGGTCCAACGCGAACTCGCGCAAGCCATGGCCGAGGGTGAGGTGGTTGCCGTGGGCGAAGACGGTCGCACGCTCCACGAGATGTATCCCGAGCGGTACCACGCTGCGCTCCCGGGCGCAGTGGCGGCCAGCTCTCATGCAAGCCCGCAATCGTCCAGTTTCTGAATCTGGTCTGGGCACGCCGTTGCGGCGAGCCGGGTCACGGCACCTGGCTCACCGGTCTCAGGTCTTTGGTTCGACAGCAAGGATCGCTCGCCGCACCTTCAAGGAAGCGTTCGTGGAAACTGCATGGTGAAGCGGGTCGCATCCTGCTCAGACTGCACCGTCAACTCCCCGCGATGGGCGCGCACGATGGCCTGCGTGATCGACAGGCCCAGCCCTGCGCCGTCCGAGTCCGCCTGGCGGCGAGACTTGTCTGCGCGAAAAAACCGGTCAAACAGCCGGGGCAGCATCTCCGGGTCGATGGCGGGCCCGGCATTGGCTACGTGCACGAACACATCGTTGGCCCTTGCTTCCAGCCTTACCTTGACCGTGGTATCGCTGGGCGCATGCCGGATGGCGTTGGACAGCAGGTTGCTCAGCGCCCTGCGCAGCATGAGCCGGTCGCCCGAGATCTGCGCCGTCCCATCGAACGCGAGCCGCACGTGCTTTTCGTCGGCCAGCGCCTCATAGAACTCAAACAGCGCCTGCACCTCTGCATGGACCGCGATGGGCTCCGTGGTCGGCAGGATCAGGCCATGGTCTGCCTTGGCGAGAAACAGCATGTCCGCCACCATCCGCGCCAGGCGCTGGTACTCCTCGGCATTGGACGCCAGGGTCTCGCGGTACTCCTGCGCGGTGCGCGCCTGGCTGAGCGTGACCTGGGTTTGCGTCATCAGGGTGTTGATGGGGGTGCGCAACTCGTGCGCCAGGTCCGAGGAGAACTCCGACAGCCGGTCAAAGTCGTCCTTGAGCCGGCGCAGCATTTCGTTGAGGGTGGACGCGAGGTCGCTCATCTCTATCGGAAACTCCTGCGTGGGCATGCGCTCGTCCAGCCGTTGCGCGGTGATGGCCATTGCCCTGGATCGCATGGCACGCAGGGGCGCCAGCCCGTTCTTGGCGGCCCACCAGCCCAGCAAGCCGGCGACGAGCGTGGCCAGAAGCACGTATACCACCAGCGCCTGGATAAGCGACTGCATGAAGTGCTTGTGGTGCGCGATATCGAGCGCCACCCAGACTTCCAGCGGCGCACCTGACGATCCTGCCGGCATCATTGCTTGCGTCATTCCCCGGTACTCATGGTTTCCATCCTCCCACGCGGCAACTCCCAGGCGTGCAGTGCGCGTCCTCTGCGCGGTGTCGCGCGGAAACTCGAAGTTTGCGGTCGCGTAGACGACCTTGCCCTCGCGAAGCACGCTCACATAGAGGCCCTCGTGGCTGTGCAGCACATCGTCGAGGCGAACCTGCAGGTCCTGTGCAGAACTCGCCTTGCTGATCACCTCGCGCGTCAGGTGGATTTTGTCGCGCAACGCGTCCCGGTCGAGCTCCACAAAGTGCCGGTCGATGGAAATGGCCACCATGGTGCCCAGCCCGACCAGCACCAGCCCGGAGGCCAGCGTAAAAAATGCCGTCAGCCGGGTCGTCAGCGAATACCGCGCGGTCACTCGCCGTCCTCCGGTGCCTCAAGGACATAGCCCATGCCCCGCACGGTCTGGATGAGCTTGATGTCATAGGCGTCATCGATCTTGGCGCGCAGGCGGCGCATCGCCACCTCGATGACGTTCGAATCGCTGTCGAAATTCATGTCCCAGACCTGGGAGGCAATCAGCGAGCGCGGCAGGACTTCACCGTGCCGGCGCATCAGCAGTTCCAGGAGCCCGAACTCCTTGGCCGTGAGGTCGATGCGCTTGCCCGCGCGGCCCACGCGCCTGCGCAGCAGATCCAGCTCCAGGTCCGCCACTTGCAGCACAGTGACTTCGGTGCCGTTGCGCCCGCGCCGCAAGATCGTGCGCACCCGTGCGAGCAACTCCGCGAACGAAAAGGGCTTGACCAGGTAGTCGTCGGCGCCCAGTTCCAACCCTTTGACGCGGTCTTGCACCTGGTCCTTGGCGGTGAGGAACAGCACGGGCATTTCCTGCCCGCCCCGGCGCAGGCTCTTGAGGACCTGCCAGCCGTCCATGCCAGGCAGCATCACGTCGAGAATCACGAGGTCGTAGTCGCCTTCCTGGGCCATGTGCAACCCGTCCACCCCGTTGTGAACCAGATCGGCATTGAAGCCCGCCTCGCGCAAGCCCTGGCGCAGGTATTCCCCGGCTTTGATCTCATCCTCGACGATCAATATCTTCACAAAAGACTCTCCTGGCGCAAACGTGTGTGGCCGCCAGTGTGCCTCCAGACACCGTAGCTTTCAGCGAGATAACAAAGAAGTAATCAAGCCGTTATGTCCCTGGTAGCAGGCCTCAAACAGAATGCCTTTCATCAAGAACGCATGGTGAAACTATGACCCATCCCTGGCTTTCACGACCTACCTCAAGCTACTGGCTGGCCGCTGGAATGCTGCTACCGTCCCTGGCCCTCGCGCAGGCACCAGATACGGCACCGAAGACGGACTACCCGTTGCAGTACAGCTCGGCCTTCTCGGACTACCAGGCCTACAAGGACCAGCCGGTGCAACCCTGGCGGGAGGCCAACGACAAGGTGGGCGAGATCGGCGGCTGGCGCGCTTACGCCAAGGAAATGCGCCAAACAGCGCCGGCTGGCGGGCAGGATCAGCCAGGCCAAGGCCATGACGCCCACCACGGAGGCAAGCAATGAGCCGGGCCGCGTCCATGCCCCGCACCAAGCTGTTGATCGCGCTGGCCGCCGTGGCGGTCTTGAGCGGCTGCGCCAGTGCGAACCTGGAGCAAAGCCTCTCCGATACCAACACGACCACCAAGAGTTTCACGGACGGGCAACTGAGCCTGGCGCGGGACGCCAAGGAGCGTGATGCCCTGCGCAGCCGTGCCTCCGATCTGCTGAGCAGGCCGCTCAGTCAAAAGGATGCGGTACAGCTCGCCCTGGTCAACAGTCCGGCCCTGCAAGCTGTCGTGGCACAGAACTGGGCGGATTCGGCCGCAGCCGCACAATCGGCGCGTATCGCCAACCCGATCTTGACCCTGGAGAGGGTCCGACTGGGCGATGAAACAGAGATCGGCCGCCTGCTGTCCTTTGGGCTGCTGGATCTGCTCACATTGCCGTCGCGCATCGGAGTCGCAGAGCGGCGCATCAAGCAAAACCAGCTCAAGCTCAGCGCCGAAGTGATCGATCAGGTCACGCAGGTACGCCAAGCCTGGGTCCGTGCGGTGGCCGCGCAGCAGACCCTGGCTTACACCCAACAGGTCTATGCCAGCGCGCAGGCCAGCGCCGAGCTGGCCAAACGCCTGCAGTCGGTGGGCAACTTCAACAAGCTCGACCGTGCCCGCCAGCAGGCGTTCTACGCTGATACCGCTACGCAGCTGGCCAGCGCACAGCACCAGACCACGGCCGCGAAGGAGGAGCTGGTGCGCCTGCTCGGCCTGGACGACAGCCAGGCGGCCATGCTGAAGTTGCCCGAGCGCCTTCCGGCCCTGCCCAAGGAACCCATGTCGGCGCAGGAGGCGGGTCGCCTGGCCTCCCAAGGCCGCCTGGATTTGCAGATTGCCAAGGCCGACTACGAAGCCGCTGCGCGTTCGCAGGGCTGGAACACGGTCACGACGTTCACCGACATCGAGCTGGGCGTGCGGCGCGATTCCGTGTTCGACGCCGCAGAAGGCACGCACCAAACCCGGCGCGGTTTCGAAATCAGCCTGCAACTGCCCATCTTCGACTGGGGCGGCGTCAAGCGCGACGCCATGAATGCCCAGACACTCGCAGCGGCCAACCGCCTGGAGGCCGCAGCACGGTCTGCCGGATCGAACCTGCGCGAGAGCTACTCGGCCTATCGCACTGCTTACGACATCGCCCGCCACCACCGCGACGAGGTCATTCCACTGAGAAAGACCATCTCCGAAGAAAACCAGCTTCGCTACAACGGGATGCTGATCAGTGTCTTCGAACTGCTGGCCGACTCCCGCGACCAGGTCAATTCGGTGATGGCCGCGCTCAACGCCGAGCAGCAGTTCTGGCAGGCCGACGCGGCCCTGCAGGCCTCACTCATCGGCAAACCCACCAGCGCCAGCGTGGCAGGCGGTGGAGGCGGCGGCACCGCCGAAGCTGCTGCCGGTCATTGATCCCCACTAGGAATCCACTCATGAATTCGAGAAGAGACTTTTTTCGGTTTGCAGGTATCGCGGGGGGAGCCGTAGCCGCCGCCAGTGTGAGCCGGGTGGCGATGGCCGCCTTGCCCGAGCCGGTGTTCCAGACGAGTCCGGACACCATGGCGCCCCTCGTGCCCAACAGCGGACGCCCTTACAACCCCGTGGTCACGCTCAATGGATGGACGCTGCCTTGGCGCATGAACCAGGGCGTCAAGGAATTCCATCTGGTGGCCGAGCCCGTGGTGCGAGAGATGGCGCCCGGCTTCAAGGCCCATCTCTGGGGGTACAACGGCCAGAGTCCTGGGCCGACCATTGAAGTGGTGGAAGGCGATCGCGTTCGCATTTTTGTGACGAACAAGCTGTCCGAGCACACCAGCATTCACTGGCACGGCCAGCGGCTGCCCAACGGCATGGATGGCGTAGCGGGCCTGAACCAGCCCGCGATTCAGCCGGGCAAGACCTTCGTTTACGAATTCGTCGCTCGCCGCCCCGGGACTTTCATGTACCACCCGCACGCGGACGAGATGACCCAGATGGCCATGGGCATGATGGGCTTCTGGATCACGCACCCCAAGGCCAAGCACCCGCTCATCGATGAGGTCAATCGGGACTTCTGCTTCCTGCTCAACGCCTACGACATCGATCCGGGCAGCTACACGCCCAAGATCATGACGATGCTGGACTTCAATCTGTGGAGCTGGAACAGCCGCATCTTCCCTGGGATCGATTCGCTGAACGTTCGTCTCAACGACAAGGTCCGCATTCGCATCGGCAACCTGACCATGACCAACCACCCCATCCACGTGCACGGGCACGAGTTCCTGGTCACCGGCACGGACGGCGGGCCCACGCCCAAGAGCACGCGGCTCTATGAGGTGACGACCGACGTTGCGGTGGGGCAGATGCGCCAGATCGAATTCGTGGCCGACGAGGAAGGCGACTGGGCGTTCCATTGCCACAAGAGCCACCACACGATGAACGCCATGGGCCACGACATTCCCACCATGATCGGGGTGGACCATCGAGGCGTGGCCAAGAAGATCAACAACCTCATCCCCGAGTACATGGTGATGGGCGAGCGCGGCATGGCGGACATGACGGAGATGGAAATGCCCATCCCGGACAACACCATTCCGATGATGACCGGCGAGGGTCCTTTTGGCTCGGTGGAGATGGGCGGCATGTTCAGCGTTCTGAAGGTGCGCCGTGACCAGAAACCTGGCGACTACAAGAACCCGGGTTGGTACAGGCACCCCGAGGGCACCGTCGCCTACGAGTACACGGGCCCGGTGGCCGAGCCATCGCGCTTCAAGGCCGAAGGCGGGCAATCCATGCCCCGCAAGGACAAAGGCTCCTCCGATACCGTGGTCAAGGTCAAGAAGCCTTCCGCGCACAGCGGCCACTGAAAAACGTTCCTGAAGAATTTCCCCCGAATCCACTCCAACGAGGTACCTATGCAACGCAACCTTTCCCTGATCGCCGCCTGCGCCCTGGTGGCGCTGTCTTTCAACAGCTTTGCCGGTGGCAACCATGCCGGTGGCCACGGCCATGGCAGCGCTGACTCGGCCATCGGCGAACCCGGCAAAGCCGCCAAGGTCAGCCGCACCATCAACGTCGAGATGGCTGACACGATGCGCTTCACGCCTGCCAACATCGCAGTCAAACAAGGCGAGACGGTCCGTTTCGTGATCAAAAACACGGGCCAGGTCAAGCACGAGTTCAGCCTGGGCACCGAAGCCGAGCTCAAGGAACACTACGAGGTGATGAAGAAATTCCCCGACATGGAGCACGAAGAGCCCAGCAAGATCTCCCTGGCCCCAGGCAAGCAGGGTGAAATCATCTGGCAGTTCACCAAGGCCGGGGATGTGAACTTCGCGTGCCTCTACCCAGGCCACTACGACGCTGGCATGAAGGGCCAGGTCAAGGTCAGCAAGAAGTAATTCATTCCAACGCAATCACATCCACGAAAGGAGCCTCCCATGCGCCAAACCCATCGCCACCTCGCCGCTGCAGCCCTGTCGCTGGCCGCCCTGATCCCCGCTGTAGGCATGGCCCAGGCTGCGGCCGAGCCCGCCAAGACCGCTGCGGCCCAGGCCTCCATGACCGACGGCGAAGTTCGCAAGATCGACAAGGACACGGGCAAGATCACCCTCAAGCATGGTGACATCAAGCACCTGGAGATGCCGGGCATGACCATGGTGTTCACCGCCAAGGACAAAGCCTTGCTCGACAAGGTTCAGGTGGGCGACAAGGTCCGCTTCATGGCGGCGAGCGAGAGCGGAAAGATGGTGGTCACGGCCATCGAGCCTGCCAAGTAAGACTGTGTCAGCGCGGGGCGCCACCGAGCGCTCTGCTACCGATAGCACCTGAACGCGGACAGTGGTCCGCGTCGGCCGTGCGTTTCGTGGGAGGCTGCGTATTGCTGCAGCCGTGTGCATCAGTGTCCGCCGCGATGGATGTGTACGCCGCGCATCCAGGTCATGAGATCCAGGTGGCTGGATGCCGCCGCTGGGCCAGCCGGGGCGAGGTGGGCGCCAGCGCCAGACTTGGCGCTGCGCCGTGACGGCTTCACGAAACTGGCGCTGTGCTTGGGGGCGGATGGGCTCTCGCGCGCCAGGTTGTCCAGAATCGCACAGTCGGCGTGGTCGTCGCCAGCGCAGGCCAACACCAGTTGCTCCAGCGCGGATTTCATCTCCACGATCTCCTTGAGCTTCTCTTCCAGATCGACCAGATGGCGCTCGGCAATCGCCTTGACCTGCCGGCTGCTGCGATGGCTGTCGCCCCACTGGCCGATCAGTTCTGCAATCTGCGGCATCGAAAACCCCAGGCGCCGGGACTGCCGAATGAATCGCAGGACCGAGATCTCGCGCTCGCTGTAGAGGCGATAGCCAGACTCGCTGCGCTCAGCTTCGGGAAGCAAGCCCGTTTGTTCATAGTGGCGGATCATCTTCGCAGACACCCCGGCCGCCTTGGCGGCATCCCCAATGTTCATGAGTGCGGTCATGGTCGCTCCTGCTCAATGAATGAAACACGGTGGCAGGACTGTGCACCTTGCCACCGTGTCAATGTCAATACCTCGAACCTCAGAAACTACCCAACCCCTCAGGCGGGCGGGTAGCCCGCCTCGGACAGCGCCTCGGCGAGAGCCTTGCGGTCCTCGCTGCTTTGTACCGACACCTTGCGGTGGGCCATATCCACCTCGATCTTGCAGTCCGGATCCATCATTTTCAGAGTCTGGCTGACCATGCCGGCGCAGTGGCCGCAGGTCATGTTGGGCAGTTGAAATTCAAGCATGTGCACCTCGTGGAAGAAAGTTACGGCAAGGGCAGTTTTGGGCTTGCCACGGTAGCAAGGTCAAGCGCCAGCAAGGTCGCCCCAAAGCCCGCTGCCTGGCATCTTGAGCTTGACCCCGTGGCAACCCTGAAAGTCTCCCTCGTGCCGGCACTCGCCGGTTGAACTCACCACTGGAGCAACCCATGAATTCCACGATGTCAGATACCCGCGCGCCAGCGTCTGTCTCGACGGCGCACCTGAACCTGCCGATCCTGGGGATGACCTGCGCCTCATGCGTGGCCCGGGTGGAGAAGGCACTCAAGGCCGTCCCCGGCGTTCAGGATGTCACCGTCAACATCGCCACCGAACGCGCGGCCGTGGTGGCTACCCCCTCGGTGACTCTCCCCATTCTGGCTGGCGCTGTGCAAAAGGCCGGTTACGAGGTAGCGCAGGAAACGGTGGAGCTGTCCATCAAGGGCATGACATGCGCCTCTTGCGTGGGCCGCGTCGAAAAAGCCCTCAAGGCCGTCCCGGGCGTCACCCATGCCGAGGTCAACCTCGCAACGGAGCGTGCCCTCGTGCGCTTTGGCGCCGACGCCGATGCCGACCTGCTTCTCAAAGCCGTCGAGAAGGCTGGTTACGAAGCCCAGCCAGTAGGTACCGAGTCGTCGCCGGAATCGCCCAGACACGGTGAGCCGTGGTGGCCTGTGGCGCTGGCTGCTGGTCTTTCCGCTCCCCTGGTGTGGCCCATGCTGGGGATGCTCTTTGGTCAAGACTGGGCCTTGAGCGACTGGCTGCAGCTGGCCCTTGCGACGCCGGTGCAGTTCTGGCTCGGAGCGCGCTTCTACCGCGCGGGCTGGAAAGCGCTTCGTGCGGGTGCGGGCAACATGGACCTGCTGGTCGCCTTGGGCACGTCGGCGGGGTACGGTCTGAGCTTGTATTTGCTCCTCAGACACGCCGAACATGGCACGCCTCACCTTTACTTTGAAGCATCGTCCGTCATCGTGACCTTGGTACTGCTTGGCAAGTGGCTGGAAGCGCGGGCCAAAAGGCAGACCACCGCAGCCATCCGGGCGCTGCATTCCCTGCGTCCGGAGGTCGCACGCGTGCGTACGCCCGCCGGCGACATCGACATGCAGCTGGCGCGCGTCAAAGTCGGTGACACCGTCGTGGTGCGTCCGGGAGAACGGGTGCCTGTGGATGGAGAGGTGCTGGAAGGAGCGAGCCAGGTGGACGAGTCCCTCATCACTGGAGAGAGCCTGCCCGTTGCCAAGCACGTTGGGGATCGGGTGACCGGTGGTGCAGTGAACGCAGAAGGCCTGCTGGTGGTTCGCACCACTGCAATTGGCGCAGAGTCCACCCTGTCGCGGATCGTGCGTTTGGTGGAGTCTGCGCAGGCCAAGAAAGCGCCCATCCAGCGCACGGTGGACCAAGTCAGCGCAGTGTTCGTTCCGGTAGTGCTCGGTCTTGCAGCGCTCACCCTGGTTGGATGGGGAGTGGCCACGGGCAACTGGGAGGAAGCCATCCTGAATGCGGTGGCTGTTCTTGTCATCGCCTGTCCCTGCGCACTGGGGTTGGCCACCCCCACGGCCATCATGGCCGGCACCGGAGTCGCCGCGCGCCATGGGATCCTGATCAAGGACGCCGAGGCCCTGGAAACCGCACACCGCATCAACACCATCGCATTCGATAAAACCGGCACACTCACCGAAGGCCGCCCCACGCTGGCCGCAGCGATTCCTGCCCCGGGGCATGGCGAACAACTGCTCTCGTTCGCCGCCGCTATTCAAAATGGCAGCGAACATCCCTTGGCAAGGGCCGTGATGGACGCCGCGCGTGAGCAGGGAACGATCGTGCCCCGAGCCTCCCAAGTGGCCGCCGTGCCCGGCCGGGGCATGTCTGCCGTTGTCAAGGGAAGACAGATCCGCTTGGGAAGTACGCGCTTCATGAATGAGTTGGGGGTCTCCATGGACAGCCTGGCCCCCACGGAGGCTCAGATGCATGCGCAAGGCAGAACGGTGTCCTGGATCGCGGACGTGACGGAAACCCTCGAACTGATCGGTTTGCTGGCATTCGGCGATACGGTCAAGACGAGTGCACGCGGCGCGGTGGGCCAGTTGCACGGGCTGGGCATCGAGACGGTACTCGTCACCGGCGACAACCAAGGCAGCGCGGCCATGGTGGCGCGTGAACTGGGCATTGACCAGGTTCGTGCAGAGGTCCTTCCAGAGAGCAAGTCCGAGATCGTTTCCGAGCTGCGAGCGCAGGGAAAGCAGGTGGCCATGGTGGGCGACGGCATCAATGACGCCCCCGCGCTTGCGGCGGCCAACGTGGGGATCGCCATGTCCACCGGCACTGATGTTGCGATGCACGCTGCCGGGATCACCTTGATGCGGGGAGATCCTGCTCTGATCGCCGATGCGATCGACATCTCACGCCGCACCTACGCGAAAATCCGCCAGAACTTGTTCTGGGCGTTCGCATACAACGTGATCGGTATTCCGTTGGCCGCGTTCGGTCTGCTCAACCCCATGGTCGCTGGCGCCGCCATGGCGCTGAGCAGCGTGAGCGTGGTAACGAACGCGTTGACGCTTCGGTCGTGGAAGCGATCGTCAGGCGCGCCTGAGGAGGGTAGCTCGCCACAACGCTAAGTGCGAAGCCGTTCAGCGGGTGAGCCCTCTATGATGCGGTTCAATCGTTTCAAGAGAGGTGCTTGGTGCCAAAGACGCTGGGTCAAATGAGGAAACGCCTGGAAGAGGCGATGGGCCGCGCCAACGACGCGGAGGCGATCATTCCACTGATGAAGGAGGTGATCGCTCAGTATGACCTGTTGCCCGGCGATCTGTTCGATCAGGCCCACCCAGCGCCAAAGTTAGCACGGCAAAAACACCCGACAACGCCCAGTACCCGGCCACAGGTACAGGCGGCCTACCAAGATGGCAATGGAAACACCTGGGCGGGGCGCGGGAGGCGGCCGACGTGGCTCAACGAAGCCCTTGAACGAGGGCACACCCTTGAGGACTTCAAGGTCTCCAGCAAACGACTGACCCGAGCTAAGTAATTGATATCTAAGGGGGTTTCGCTGGTAGGTTCAGGTTTTGCTCAAAAACCGAGATTGCCCCCATCTCGGGCGCCGCGCCGGGCAGCCAGGCCAGCACCGCCAGCACGTCGCGGCAGCGCAGCGCCTGCTCGCACGCCCAGGCGGCCGCTGCATCGCGCGCATCGGCCGGCGGCGCCACCCAGCACAGCCGCGCGGCCCGCAGGCCGGCCGCGTGCAGCACCGGGACGAACGGCTCATGGGGCGGCGCCACCAGCACCACCCGCCCAGGCAGCCGCGCCACCGCGCCGGCCAGCGCGGGCAGCACCAGCGGCCATTCGTGCCGGCCCCTGCCGGTAAGCAGCACTTCCGACATGGCTCCCAACGGCCAGCCACCGCCCGGCAACTGCGCATCGAGCGCCGCATGCCCCGATGGCTGCACGCGTTGCGCGGCCAGGCCGATGCCAGCCGTACCGGCGCCGAGCGATGCTCCGCGCCACACTCCGGGAACCTCCACGCATCGTCCCCCGCCGCCCTGGCGGGCCATACCGGCCGACGAAGCGGACGGGGAAGGAAGGAATGCGGGGGTGGCCATGGGCTGGATCGAAGTACTGTTTAAATATACAGCATTCGACCCGGCGCGGCTGTCAGCCGCCGTCCCATTCCGCGGCGCAGGATGCCGCCATGGCCTGCGCGTCGGCGGGCCGCGGCGTCAGGCCGCGGACATCAGCAGCGCGCAGTGGGCGCACCAACCGGCCACGGCGGCATCGGCCGCGTCGGTGCTGCCGCCGCCACTGAGTTCGGGCCAGCGCCGCTGGGTGGCATGGACGATGCTCCCGAGCTGCCAGAGCGCTTCGCCGCGCACCAGCGCCAGTTCCGCCGAGCCCTGCGGATCGCCCTGCAGGTAGACGTCGATCTCGCCCTGCTGGCGCGGATGGGCGCCGGCCTCGACCAGCGATTGCTGGAGCGCCTGCAGCCGCTGGTCGACGAACGCCGCGGGATGGCGGCTGCCGCGGCCCAGCAGGTCCGCCGGCAGGCGCGAGCGCACGTCCGCCCAGCGGTCGAAGGCGCCGCCGAGCGTGTCCAGCACGCGGCCTGCCTCTTCCCGCGGGGGCGACAGCGCGACGGCCGTGCCTCCGCCATCCGCCAGCAGCGGCAGCAGCAGCGCGACCAGGTCCGGTGCGAACTTGCGGTGGTTGAGCCGCAGGCTGAGCGACAGCCGCTGCGCGGCCAGCGCGCTGTACTTCTCGAAGAAGGCGGCCGCCACCTCCGACAGCATGAGGATCTGCCCCATGGGTGAGATGTCCGGCCCGCGCAGGCCCCGCGGATAGCCCGTGCCGTCCATGCGTTCGTGGTGCTCCAGCACGGCCGTCTCGACCGAGGCCGGGTAGGCGCCCGGTGCCCGCAGCAGCAGCATGGCGGTGATCGGATGGGCGACGAGGTGCTTGCGGTCCGGGCCGGTGACCTTGTTCTCGGGATCGTTCCATACCGGATCCATGTGCAGCACGCCGATGTCGTGCAGCAGGGCCGCCTCGGCCAGCAGCGAGACGTCCCGTCCGCTGTCGCCACGGCCCAGGGCCAGATGCACCGCCAGCAGCATCACGCACACGCTGTGCCCGTAGAGCGGGGCGCGCTGTGCGCGCATCACCGTGAGCCGGAAGGCCACGGGCGGGGGCAGCAGCAGGCCGCGCAGCGGCGCCAGCAGGGGCTCCGGTCCCCCATGGGCGCGTGCCAGCAGCGCGGCCAGCCCGCCGCCGCCGTCATGGCCGGCATCGCACTGCCGGCGGGCCTCGGCCTCGACGGCAGCTGCGTCCACGCCGCCCTCCGCTCCCAGCAGGCCGTCGATCGGATCGCGCAACGTATGGTGCACGAGCCGGTCGTACAGGCGGCCATCGATCCGCGTGCCCTGGTCGACGAGCTTGATGCCGGTGTCGCTGTAGATCGCACCGCGGGCGACGACCGGCACGCGCTCGGCCATGTCGGTCACGCTGCGCAGGTAGTGCGTGCCGTCCCGCGCCAGTTCCCGCGCGTCGGCCAGGGCCTGCCGGGCCGCGGCGGCGGATGCCTGGGAAGGCGCCTGCGGGTTGCGCCGGTCGCTGCCGCCGTCGCCGTTCTCGGTGCTGCTTGCATTGTCGTTCATGCCGGTTTGACTATACGGTCACCGAGCGACTCGACAGGAACGAAAAAAAGCCTGCGGGCGCACAGCCGGCAGGCTTTTCCGGGTGGCGCGGCCACGAGGGCCGCTGGAAATCAACCCTGGGACTTGGCGTAGCTGGCCACGCCGTCGGTGATCTCCTTGTGGGCGGCCTCGACGCCTTCCCAGCCCAGCACCTTCACCCACTTGCCTTCTTCCAGGTCCTTGTAGTGCTCGAAGAAGTGGCTGATGGCCTTCAGGCGCACGGGGTTCACGTCGTCCACCGTCTTCCAGCCTTCGTACATCTTCAGGATCTTGGTGGTGGGCACGGCCAGCACCTTGCCGTCCACGCCGGCTTCGTCTTCCATCTTCAGGATGCCGAGCGCGCGGCAGGGCACGACCACGCCGGGGTGCAGCGGGTACGGCGTGATCACCAGCACGTCCACCGGGTCGCCGTCGCCGGACAGCGTCTGGGGCACGTAGCCGTAGTTGCAGGGGTAGTACATGGCCGTGGTCAGGAAGCGGTCCACGAAGACCGCGCCGGATTCCTTGTCCACTTCGTACTTGATCGGATCGGATTCCGCGGGGATCTCGATGACCACGTTGAAGGTTTCGGGAAGCTTCTTGCCAGGGGTGACGTTGTTGAGGGACATGGTTGGGATGGTGAGGGAATGCAGCGCGCATTCTAGAGCGGCGGATATCCGATCTCCCGGTGCGCGCGGGAGGCACCGCTTGCGGCGCGCCGCCCGCAGGCGTACATTGGGCGCGTTGGCCAATCGTCTCCACCCGCCTTCGCGGGCCGATGGGCACGAGGAAGCAACGCAGCGGAAACACCGGCTCCCGCGACGCGTTGCGTGTTTCCTCCCGTGCACCCTTTCGCAGGAGACGACGAGCATGGCTGCCTCCCCGCTTCTTTCCTCCACCTTCCCGGGCCCTGCCGGCCCCGCGTTCTGGCTGGCGCTCGCCTGCGGCGCGGTCGCCGTGGGCTACGGCCTCTGGGCGCGCCGCTGGATCCTCGCGCAGGACGCGGGGAGCGAACGCATGCAGGCCATCGCCGCGGCGATCCAGTCCGGCGCGGCCGCCTACCTCGCGCGGCAATACCGCACCATTGCCGTGGCCGGCGCCGTGCTGGCGGTGCTGATCGCCCTCTTCCTCGACCTGCGCACCGCGGCGGGTTTCGTGCTGGGTGCGGTGCTCTCCGGCGCCTGCGGGTTCATCGGCATGAACATCTCGGTGCGCGCCAACGTGCGCACCGCGCAGGCGGCGGCGCGGGGCATCGGCCCGGCGCTGCAGGTGGCGTTCCGCGGCGGCGCCATCACGGGCATGCTGGTCGTGGGTCTCGGACTGCTGGGCGTGGCCGGCTTCGCCGCCTTCCTGCTGCATGGGGCGCCGCCGACAGCCGGCGTGGGCGCGGCGGCGCAGCTGCATCCGCTCATCGGCTTCGCCTTCGGCGCATCGCTGATCTCCATCTTCGCGCGGCTGGGCGGCGGCATCTTCACCAAGGGCGCGGACGTGGGGGCGGACCTCGTGGGCAAGGTGGAGGCCGGCATTCCCGAGGACGACCCGCGCAACCCGGCCGTGATCGCCGACAACGTGGGCGACAACGTCGGCGATTGCGCCGGCATGGCGGCCGACCTGTTCGAGACCTACGCCGTGACGCTGATCGCCGCGATGGTGCTGGGCACGCTGCTGGGCCTCGCGCCCGGGCTGGCCGTGGCCTATCCGCTGGCGCTGGGCGGCGTGTCGATCCTGGCCTCGGTGGCGGGCTGCGCCGTCGTCCGTGCGCCGCCGGGCATGACCAACGTGATGCCCGCGCTCTACCGCGGCCTGGCCGTGGCCGGGGTGCTGTCGCTGGCCGCCTTCGGCCTGGTCACCTTCTGGCTCTTCGCCGATGCCCCGGTTTTCCAGGGGGCCACGCCCTGGCGGCTTTTCGGCGCCTGCGCCACGGGCCTGGTGCTCACGGCCGCGCTGGTGTGGATCACCGAGTACTACACCGGCACGCAGTACGCGCCGGTGCGGCACATCGCGCAGGCCTCCACCACCGGGCACGGCACGAACATCATCGCGGGGCTGGGGGTGTCGATGCGCTCCACCGCCTGGCCGGTGGTGTTCGTGTGCGCGGCCATCCTGGCCTCGTACTCCCTGGCCGGCATCTACGGGGTCGCGGTGGCGGCCACGGCCATGCTGAGCATGGCGGGCATCGTGGTGGCACTGGACGCCTACGGCCCCATCACCGACAACGCGGGCGGCATCGCCGAAATGGCGGAGCTGCCGGCCGCCGTGCGCGCCGTGACCGATCCGCTCGACGCCGTGGGCAACACCACCAAGGCCGTGACCAAGGGCTACGCCATCGGTTCGGCGGGCCTGGCCGCGCTGGTGCTGTTCGCCGACTACACCCACCAGCTGAGCGCGCAGGGGCAGGCGCTGCGCTTCGACCTGTCGGACCCGCTGGTGATCGTGGGCCTGTTCATCGGCGGGCTGGTGCCCTACCTGTTCGGCGCGATGGCCATGGAGGCCGTGGGCCGCGCGGCGGGCGCCGTGGTGGTGGAGGTGCGGCGGCAGTTCGCCACCATCCCCGGCATCATGGAAGGCCGCGCCCAGCCCGAGTATGGCCGCGCGGTGGACATGCTCACCGCCGCCGCGATCCGCGAAATGGTCGTGCCCAGCCTGCTCCCGGTGGCCGTGCCCATCGCCGTGGGCCTGCTGCTCGGGCCGCGCGCTCTCGGCGGGCTGCTCATGGGCACCATCGTCACCGGGCTGTTCGTGGCCATCAGCATGTGCACGGGCGGCGGCGCCTGGGACAACGCCAAGAAATACATCGAAGACGGCCACCACGGCGGCAAGGGCGGCGAGGCGCACAAGGCCGCCGTCACGGGGGATACCGTGGGCGATCCCTACAAGGACACCGCCGGCCCGGCCGTGAACCCGCTCATCAAGATCATCAACATCGTGGCGCTGCTGATCGTGCCGCTGGTGGCTCGGCTGCACGGCGGCGGCTGACGCCACGGCGACGCGCCGGGCCCGGGGCGGGGCCGCGCCTGCGTTAAGGTGGCAGGGACAACCTTCCGCTTTCGACGAAAGACCGCCCCGATGCCGCTGCACGCCTGCGCACTGCTTTCCTTCGCTGTTTCCCATCGTTCTGCCGTCCGCAGAAAGCCCTCCGCCCTGGCGGCAGCGCTGGCTGCCGCGCTTGCCTGGGGCGCGCTGGCCGCGGGCACGGCCACCGCCCAGACGAAGGCGGCCCCCGTGTCGCAGCAGCCGCCCGCGGCCAGCCCGGCCGTGGAACGCGCACTGCAGGCCGTGCGCTCGGCTCCTGCCGTGCAGCAGGTGCTGGACGGCGTGCGTGCCGACCACGACCGCGCCATCGCCGAACTGCGCCAGCTGGTGCAGATCCCCGCGCCGCCCTTCAAGGAGCAGCGCCGCGCCGAATACGTGGTGAAGCGCTTCCGGGAACTGGGCCTGGCCAATGCCGCGATCGACCGGGAAGGCAATGCGGTGGGCATCCGCAAGGGCACGGGCAACGGCCCCAAGCTCGTGGTGTCGGCCCACCTCGATACCGTGTTCCCCGAAGGCACCGAGCTGACCGTGCGCGAGGAAGGCGGCCGGCTGTACGCCCCCGGCATCTCCGACGACACGCGCGGCGTGACGGTGCTGCTCTCCTGGCTGAAAGCGCTCAACGAGCAACGGCTGCAGACGGTGGGCGACATCGTCTTCGTCGCGAACGTGGGCGAAGAAGAGCTGGGCAACCTGCGCGGCATGAAGGCGCTGTTCCGCGAGCACACCGACATCGACGGCATGGTCGGGCTGGAGCCCGGCGACGGCAACGGCATCCTGAACCAGGGCACGGGCAGCCACCGCTACGAGGTGGCCTTCCAGGGGCCCGGCGGCCACAGCTTCGCGGCCTTCGGCCAGGTGCCGAGCGCGATCCATGCGATGGGCCGCGCGATCGCGCACATCGGCGACGTGCAGGTGCCGGCCGACCCCAAGACCACCTTCACCGTGGGCAAGGTGGGCGGCGGCACTTCGGTGAACACCATCGCGGGCGACGCCACCATGGCGGTGGACATCCGCTCCAACGCCCTGCCCGCGCTGCTGCGGGCCGAGAAGGACATCCTGGCCGCCATCCAGCGCGGCGTGGAGGAAGAGAACCGCCGCTGGAACACCGCCGCGAAGATCACGGCCACGCCGAAGATGATCGGCGACCGCCCTGCCGGCGCCACGGCCGCCGATCAGCCCATCGTGCAGGCGGCCGTCGCCTCGGTGATCGCGGCCGGCGGCCAGCCGGCGCTGCGCGCGGCCAGCACCGACGCCAACGTGCCCATGGGCCTGGGCATCCCGGCGATCATCCTGGGCAGCGGCGGCCAGACCGGCAGCTTCCACGCGCTGGGCGAATGGTTCGATCCCACCGACGCCTGGAAGGGTGCGCAGACCGGCCTCGTCACCGTGCTGGCGCTGGTGGGCGTGCAGGGTACAAGCGAGCCGCTGCTGGCCCGCCGGCAGCCCCGTTAGAGCGGGCCCTTCTGGCATCGTTGCCGCATCGTGACGTACCACGTGTACTGCCTGCAATGCGGCGCTTCGCCGGAACCGCTTCGCCGGGCCGTGCAAGCCGCTCTTGGGACGGGCCTCAGGCCTGGGCCGCACGGCCCGGGCGCTGCGCGTTGATGCGCACCGGGCCCGACCGCGCATCGACCGCGGCCTGCACCTCGCGCCGCAGCCCCAGCGCGAAGCCGATCTCGGCCGCCACGAACAGCGGCCCCACGATCAGCCCGACGAGATCGTCCACGAACGCGGGCTTGCGGCCCTCGTAATGGTGGCCCACGAACTGGATCACCCAGCCCACCACGAACAGGCCCACGCCCGCGCCCAGCCAGAGCGCGGTACCCTGCGCCGACAGCCACTGGCCCACGGCCAGCATGGCGGCCAGCACCGCCGCCATGGCCAGCCCGTAGCGCCCGTCGAGCCGGAAATAGAACACGCTCGCCGCCAGCGCGGCCAGCAGCGCCGGCGAGAGCGGCAAGAGCCCCCCGGCCAGCCACGCCGGGCGCGACAGCAGCACGGTGACGGCCAGCATGATCATCGGCACGCCGACGAAATGGGTGCGGATGTTGCGCGGATCGCGGTGGTAATCCGCATACTGCGACAGGTGGTCGATCAGGGTTTTCATGGGTGTCTCCAGGGGTGGCGACCCTCTCGGGCGGGGCGCATCTGGCCGAATAATCCGCAGGTGGCCCGCGGCCGTCTGTCGGCCAGCCGACACAACACCGCGCCGGCCACCCGGCGCCGACCTGCGGTGCCCCCCATCTCCATTCCGCCCACCCCTCTTCCGCGCCTTCCCTCACCGCACGGCCACCGCATGCCGCAGCCCTCGCCCTCCGTCGCCGCCGACCACCTGGCCACGCTCGCCGCGGGCCGCTGGTTCGCGGGCCTGCCCGCCGAGCTGGCGCAGGCGCTGACGGCCATGGCCCACGTGCGCACGCTGCAGCAGGGCCAGGCGCTGTTCCTGCGCGGCGATCCGCCCTGCGGCCTGTATGCGGTGGTGCGCGGCGCCATCGACATCTCGGGCGTGGGCGGCAGCGGCCCGCAGCCGCGCGCAGCCCTGCTCACGCGGCTGGAGCCGCCCGCCTGGTTCGGCGAGATCGCCGTCTTCGACCACGCGCCGCGCACGCACGACGCCCATGCGGCCGAGGCCGGCACGGCGGTGCTGCAGGTGCCGCATGCGCCCCTGCGCGCCTGGCTGCAGGACCATCCCGCGCACTGGCATGCGCTCGGCCTGCTGCTGGCCGACAAGCTGCGCACCGCCTTCGTCGCGCTGGAAGAACTCGCGCTGCTGCCCGCGCCCCAGCGCCTCGCCCGGCGGCTGGTGCTCATGGCCGAGGGCTACGGCCAATGGGCGGGCGAAGGCCGCTCGCGCCGCCTGCTCGCGCTCTCGCAGGAGCAGCTCGCGCTCATGCTCGCACTCTCGCGCCAGACCACCAACCAGCTTTTGCGCGATCTGCAGTCCCGCGGCCTGCTGCGCATGCACCGCGGCGGCATCGAGATCCTGGACCTTCCCGGGCTGCGCGCGGCCTGCGCCTGAGCCGCCGCGGCCGGCCTTCACCAGCCTCACCTGCCGCACAATCGTCCGCATGCAGTACCACCACATCGCCCATGCCGCCGTGCCCTCTTCCGGCGGCCGCACCCTGCCGGTGATCGATCCCTCCGACGGCCAGCCCTACGACGAGATCCAGCGCGGCACGGCCGAGGACATCGACGCGGCCGTGCGCGCGGCGCGGCAGTGCTACGACGGCCCCTGGCGCGCGGTCGCGCCGGCCGAGCGCGGCCGGCTGCTGATGCGCCTGTCGCAGGTGGTGGCGGAGCATGCGGAAGAGCTGGCCGACATCGAGCGGCGCGACTGCGGCAAACCCACACGGCAGGCGCGCGCCGATGCACTGGCGCTGGCCCGGTACTTCGAGTTCTACGCGGGCGCCTGCGACAAGCTCCACGGCGACACGATTCCCTACACCGACGGCTACAGCGTGCTCACCTGGCGCGAGCCGCACGGCGTGACCGGGCACATCGTGCCCTGGAACTACCCGATGCAGATCTTCGGCCGCTGCGTGGGCGGCGCGCTGGCGGCGGGCAACGTCTGCGTGGTCAAGCCGTCGGAAGACGCCTGCCTCTCACTGCTGCGCGTGGCCCAGCTCGCGGCCGAGGCGGGCTTTCCCGCGGGCGCGATCAACATCGTGACGGGCTACGGGCACGAGGTGGGCGACGCGCTGGCGCGCCATCCGGGCATCGACCACATCAGCTTCACCGGCAGCCCGCGCATCGGCACGCTGATCCAGCAGGCCGCGGCCGAGCGGCACTGCCCGGTCACGCTGGAGCTGGGCGGCAAGAGCCCGCAGATCCTTTTCGCGGATGCCGACCTCGACGCGGCCCTGCCCGCGGTCGTCAACGCCATCGTGCAGAACGCCGGCCAGACCTGCTCGGCCGGCTCGCGCGTGCTGATCGATGCGATCGTCTACGAACGCGTGCTGGAACGGCTGGCCAGCATGTTCGAGGCGCTGCGCGTCGGGCCCGCCGCCATGGACCTGGACCTGGGCCCGCTGATCCGCCAGAGCCAGCAGCAGCGCGTGTGGGACTTTCTCTCCGACGCGCAGGTGGCCGGCATTCCGGTGATGGCGCAGGGCACGGTGGTGGATGGCGCGCCGCAAGGCGGCTTCTACCAGGCCCCCACGCTGCTGCGCGACGTGCCGCCCGGCCACCGCCTCGCCCAAGAAGAGATCTTCGGCCCCGTGCTCTGCGCCATGCCTTTCGAGGACGAGGACCATGCCGCGCAACTGGCCAACGGCACGCGCTTCGGCCTGGTCGCGGGCGTGTGGACGCGCGACGGCGGCCGCCAGTTCCGCATGGCCCGGCGCCTCGCCAGCGGCCAGGTGTTCATCAACAACTACGGCGCGGCCGGCGGGGTGGAACTGCCCTTCGGCGGCGTGAAATCCAGCGGCCACGGCCGCGAGAAGGGCCTGGAGGCACTGCACGGCTTCACCACGCTCAAGACCGTGGCGATCCGGCACGGGTGAGCCGGCGGAGTGCTCAGCCCAGCGCGGTATCGAGCAGCATCATCAGCACGAAGCCGATCATGAGCCCGCCCGTGGCCCAGGCCTCGTGGCCCTTGCGGTGCGATTCGGGAATGATCTCGTGGCTGACGACGAACAGCATCGCCCCGGCCGCGAAGCCCAGGCCCCACGGCAGCAGCTGCGCCGACAGGCCGATGACCGAGGCCCCCAGCACCGCGCCCAGCGGCTCCACCAGGCCGGAGGCCATGCCCAGCAGCACCGCCAGCCAGCGCCTGTAGCCCGCGGCCAGCAGCGCCACCGCCACCACCAGCCCCTCCGGCACGTCCTGGATCGCGATGCCGGCCGTGAGCGTGCCGGCCTGCACCGGGCTGGTCCCGCCGTAGGCCACGCCGATCGCCAGCCCCTCCGGCAGGTTGTGCAGCGCGATCGCGAACACGAACAGCCAGGTGCGCCGCAGCGTGCGCGGCGACGGGCCGCCTTCCACGCCCTTGATGAAATGCTCGTGCGGGAGCAGCCGCTCCATCGCCAGCAGCGCGAGCCCGCCCAAAAGGATGGAGCCGCCGATGATGCCGCCCGCGCCCCACGCATCCGCGCCGTTGTCCTTCGCCGCGGCCAGCCCGGGGATGATCAGCGAGAACGAACACGCGGCGAGCATCACGCCGGCCCCGAAGCCGAAGAGCGTGTCCTGCACGCGCTCGGAGAGGCGCTGCGAGAACACCACCGGCAGCGTGCCGAGCGCGGTGGCCAGCGCCGCCACCAGCCCGCCCTGCCAGGCCTGCGCGACACGCGGGTGGGCCTGCAGGAACTGCGTGAACTGCAGCACCAGCACGGCCACGCCCGCCACGGCGATCGCCAGGCCCAGCCAGCGGCGCGGCCCCCAGCCGGGGCGTCGGAAGGAAAGCGTGGTCTCGGCTGGCATGGATGGGTGCTCCGGAGGCGGGTTCGGGTCGGGTTCCTGTGCTCGCGAAAGGAAGGGATGCGTGCCCGGCCGTCAGCCGCGCGCCCTGGCCTCGTCGTAGCGGCGCGCGACCTCATCCCATTTCACGACACGATAGAACGCCGCGATGTATTCGGGGCGGCGGTTCTGGTACTGAAGGTAGTAGGCGTGTTCCCACACATCGAGCCCGAGGATCGGCGTGTGGCCGGACAGCAGCCCGGCCATCAGCGGGCTGTCCTGGTTGCCGCTGCTCTCCACTGCCAGGCGGCCCGCGCCGTCCACCACCAGCCAGGCCCAGCCGCTGCCGAAGCGGGTGAGCGCGGCCTTGGTGAACGCCTCCTTGAATGCATCGAAGCCTCCCAGGTCGCGGTCGATCGCCTCGCCCAGCGCGCCGCCGGGCACTCCGCCACCGCCCTGCCCCTCGGGCGCCATCACCGTCCAGAACAGGCTGTGGTTGGCATGGCCGCCGCCGTTGTTGCGCACGGCCGTCTGCAGCGATTGCGGCAGCGATTGCAGGCCCGCGACGAGCTGGTCCACCGGCGTGCCGGCATGCGGCGTGCCCTCCAGCGCCGCGTTCAGGTTGTTGACGTAGGTCTGGTGGTGCCGGGTGTGGTGGATCTCCATCGTGCGCGCATCGATGTGCGGCTCCAGGGCGTCGTAGGCGTAGGGCAAGGCGGGAAGGGTATGCGGCATGGCGGTGACTTTCTGAACGGAAAAGCGGATGGGATAGAACTTGACGGTCTTTAAATGATAATTATTTCTATTCTCATTGATGTCAAGCAGGAAATGGCTTTTCTGCGAAAACCCACCGAACGCGCGCGCAAAAAAACGAGGCCTGCGGCGCACTCTCTGCGCCGCAGGCCTCGTCGTACGTTCCCGAATGCCCCAGGCCCCGTGCGGGGCCCGGCAGGGGCCGACGCCGCTCCGGTGTCAGGCCAGCGGCGGCAGCAGGTTCATCAGCATCACCATGCCCAGTCCCACCAAGGCCACGATGGACTGCACGACCGAAATGGTCTTGGTGGCCTCCCCCATGTCCATGCCGAACGATTCCTTCACCAGCCAGAATCCGGCGTGGTTCGCATAGTTGAAGAACAGCGAGCCGCAGCCGATCGACAGCGCCAGCAGCGGTTGGTTGCCCACCGAACCGGACCCGGCCAGCGGCGCGAGCAGGCCCGCCGCTCCTACGATGCCGACGGTCGCCGAGCCGGTGGAAACCGACAGCAGCATGGAAACGAGCCAGCCCAGCAACAGGGGCGAGACCGGCAGGTGGTGGCTCAGGTGGACGATCGCGTCGCCCACGTGCGCACTGGTCAATACCTGCTGGAAGGCGCCCCCGCCCGCGATGATGAGCAGCACGTTGGCGACCGGCTTGATGCTGTCGCCCAGGGCCTTGCGGACGGCTTCGGGTTGCCCGGGCCGCAGCACCAGCACGGCGAAGATCACGCCCAGCAGCATCGCGATGATGGGGTTGCCCACGAAGGCGGCGAAATGCATCAGCGCGGAGTTCCGGGGCAGCAGCACTTCCCCCAGCGCGTGCAGCAGCATGAGCACGGCGGGCGCCAGGGCTGCCAGCACCCCCAGCCCGATGCCGGGCAGTTTCCGGTCCGCGCGGCCACGGGCGCCCTCGGGTGCGTATTGCGCGACCAGGGCATCGTCGGGGCGTACCGCCAGGCGACGGGCGATGAATGTTCCGTACACCGGCCCCGCCAGCACGATGGCCGGGATGGCGGCGATGAAGCCGTAGATCATGGTGGCGCCCACGTTCGTCTTCAGCGTGGCGATCGCCGTCAGCGGGCCTGGATGGGGCGGCACCATGCCGTGCATGGCCGCCAGGGCGGCGATCACCGGCACGCCGACGTACACGTAGGCCGAACCGGTGCCTTCCTGCTCGGCCTCCAGCCTCCGGGCCACGCCGAAGATCAGCGGCAGCAAGACGACCAGCCCGACCTCGAAGAACATCGGTATGCCGACGATGAAGGCCACGCCGGCCATCGCCCATGGCAGCGCCTTCCGCGAAGCGCGCTCCAGGATGGCATTCGCCAGGCTGTCGGTGACGCCGGAATCCGCCAGGATCTTGCCGAGCATGGCGCCCAGCGCCACCACCAGTCCGACCGCGCCCAGCGTCTTGCCCGCGCCTGCGGAAATCGCGCTGACCAGCTTGTCCAGCGGCATGCCCGTGAACAGGCCGGCCGCCACGGAGACGATCAGCAACGCCAGCAGCGGATGCAGTTTGGACCGGGAAACGATGAGTGCGACCAGCGCGAGCACGCTGCCCAGCGCCGTGACCAGCAATTGAATGTCCTGTGGGCTCATGGAATCGGAGAAAAGGCAGAAAAGTGATGGATCGACGGCGATCGCGACAAGGATGAGTATCGCCCAACCCGCCTGCGCCCTGCAGGCCCGCCACCGGGACGGATCGCCATGGTCATTCCGGGCGCGGCGGCCGCTACACTGGCCCGATCGCGGCCCGCGCCGGTCCGAAGGACGGTGGTCCGCACCGCCATTCCCGTCGGCGGCGACCGGCCCTCCAGGAGATCTTCCGCCATGCGCGTCCAAGGCAAATCCATCATCGTCACCGGCGCCGGCGGCGGCATCGGCGAAGGCATCGCGCGGCGGCTGGCGGGCGAAGGCGGCCGCGTCATCGTGAACGACATCCGGGCAGAGGCCGCCGAGCGCGTGGCCGGGTCCATCCGCCAGGAAGGCGGCGACGCGCAGGCCTTCGCGGCCGACGTGACGCGCTCGGACGACGTCCGGGCCCTGGTGGCCGAGGCGGTGTCGCGCCACGGCGCGCTCGACGCCATGGTCAACAACGCCGGCTGGACGCACCGCAACCGCCCGATGCTGGAAGTGAGCGAAGAAGATTTCGACCGCGTCTACGCCGTCAACGTGAAGAGCATCTACCTGTCGGCGCTGCATGCCGTGCCCGCCATGCGCGCCAATCCGGCAAAGCGCGGCGGCTGCTTCGTCAACATCGCCTCCACCGCCGGCCTGCGGCCCCGGCCGGGCCTCACCTGGTACAACGGATCGAAGGGCGCGGTGATCGTCACCAGCAAGTCGATGGCGGCCGAGCTGGGTCCGGACAACATCCGGGTGAACTGCATCAACCCGGTCTTCAACCCCGATACCGGCCTGGCCGCGGAGTTCGCGGGCGGCGTGCTGGACGAGGAACGGCGCGGGAAATTCCTGGCCTCCATTCCGCTCGGCCGGTTCTCCACCGCGCTGGACGTCGCCAACGCCGCGCTCTACCTGGTGAGCGACGAGGCCGCCTTCGTGAGCGGCGCCTGCATCGAGGTGGACGGCGCGCGCTGCGTCTGAGGTGCCGGCCCGGGCCGGCGGGCGTGCGTGCGTGTGCGATTGACGGGGATCAATCTCGCGGTCTCCGCCGATACCCCTACCGCGGCCATGCGGCAGAATCCAGGCATGGCCGAACGTGTGATTCCTCTCGTGGACCAGCGCATCGCCGCGCTGCGGCCCCGCGTGCCCGAAGGCCCCTTCGCCGGCCCGGAGGGCTGGCTGGCCGACGCGCTGGGCCGGCCGCTGCGCGACCTGCGCATCAGCGTCACCGACCGCTGCAACTTCCGCTGCAGCTACTGCATGCCCAAGGAAGTCTTCGGCAAGGACTACCCCTACCTCTCCCACAGCGACCTGCTCAGCTTCGAGGAGATCACGCGGCTGGCGTCCGTCTTCCTGGCCCATGGCGTGCGCAAGATCCGGCTCACGGGCGGCGAGCCGCTGCTGCGCCGGCATCTGGAAAACCTCGTGGAGCAGCTCGCGCGGCTGCGCACCGCCGAAGGCCGCGTGCCCGACCTGACGCTCACCACCAACGGCTCGCTGCTCGCCCGCAAGGCCCGTGCGCTGCGCGATGCCGGCCTGGCGCGCCTCACCGTGAGCCTCGACAGCCTGCAGGACAGCGTCTTCCGCCGCATGAACGATGTGGATTTCCCCGTGGGCGAGGTGCTTGCCGGCATCGAGGCGGCGCAGGCCGCCGGCTTCGAGCACATCAAGGTGAACATGGTGGTCAAGCGCGGCACCAACGACCACGAGATCGTGCCCATGGCGCGCCACTTCCGCGGCACGGGCATCACACTGCGCTTCATCGAATACATGGACGTGGGCGCCACCAACGGCTGGCGCATGGACGAAGTGCTGCCCTCCGCGCAGGTCATCGAGCGCCTGCGCGAAGAGCTTCCCCTCGTGCCCCTGCCGGCCGCCACGCCCGGCGAGACGGCCGAGCGCTGGGGCCATGCCGACGCCCAGGGCCGGCACGATCCCGCGCTGGGCGAGGTGGGCACGATCAGCAGCGTCACCCGCGCCTTCTGCGGCGACTGCAGCCGCGCCCGGCTGTCGATGGAGGGCCGGCTCTACCTCTGCCTGTTCGCCACCCAGGGCTGGGACCTGCGCGCGCTGCTGCGTGGCGGCGCGGACGATGCGGGCCTGGCCGCGGCGATCGCCGGCATCTGGCAGGGCCGCACGGACCGCTATTCCGAGCTGCGCGGCAGCCTGCCGCCGGACACGGATGCGACGGCTCCCCGCCGCGTCGAGATGAGCTACATCGGCGGATGACGCCCGCCGCCCCATGGTGATCGCCCGCACCGACATCGCCGGCATCGTGCTGGCCGGCGGACAGGGCTCGCGCATGGGCGGGCGGGACAAGGGCCTGCAGGATTTCCACGGGCGGCCGCTTGCGGCGCTCGCACTGGAGCGGCTGCGCCCGCAGGCCGCGCCCGGCCGGCTTTTCCTGAGCGCCAACCGCAACCAGGCGCGCTATGCCGCCTTCAACGTGCCGGTGCTCGGCGATGCGATGCCCGGCCACCCCGGCCCGCTCGCCGGCCTGCTGTCGGGCCTGGCGCACTGCGGCACGCCCTGGCTGCTGGCGGTGCCCTGCGATACCCCCCGCTTTCCGCCCGACCTGGGTGCGCGGCTGGCCGAAGCCGCCGAGGCCGCAGGGGCGGACATCGCCATCGCCGCCGCGCCCGATGCGCCGGGTCGGTGGGGAGCCTCCGGACCCCGGGCCGTGCGCCTGCACCCGGCCTGCTGCCTGCTGCGTGCCGACCTGTACGATGACCTGCGCAGCCACCTCGCCGGCGGCGGCCGCAAGGTGCTGGCCTGGATGGAACGCCACGCCCTGGCCACCGCGGTCTTCGACCGGCCCGGGGACGATCCGCACGCGTTCCGCAACGCCAACACGCTGGCCGAGCTGCGACTTCTGGAAGCCGACACCGCATGAGCCCACCGAATCCGTTCGCCGCAGATGCCACGCCTGCGGCGCCCTCTTCCGTCCCTCCGCCCCCTGGTTCGCATGACCGGAGTGCGGGCGAGGCCGCGGCACCCGGCGCCGCCTCCGGGCACGACCTTCCGGTGGACGCCATCCACGCGCGGCTCGGCGCCCTCGCGGTGCCCGTGCGCGGGGTGGAAGAGGTCGCCATCTTCGCCGCGCTCGACCGCGTGCTCGCCGAAGACATCGTCTCGCCCATGGACGTCCCCCCGCACGACAACTCCGCCATGGACGGCTTCGCCTTCGACGGAGCTGCCCTGGCTGCCGGCCGGCCGCTGCGCCTGCAGGTGGGCGGCACCGTGCTCGCCGGCCACCGCTGGCCCGGCACGCTGGGCCCGGGCCAGTGCCTGCGCATCATGACCGGCGCGGTGATGCCCGCCGGCGCCGACACGGTCGTGCCCCAGGAAGCCGCCGTATGCCACCGTGCCGACGACGGCACGGAAACCGTCGACATCCCGCCGGGCGCCGTGCGGCCGGGCGACCACCGCCGCCGGGCCGGGGAGGATCTGGCCCGCGGCCGCACCGCCCTCGCCCGCGGCAGCCGGCTCACGCCGGCCGCGCTCGGGCTGATCGCGAGCCTCGGGCAGGCCACGGTGCCGGTGTTCCGCCGCCTGCGCGTGGCGTTTTTCTCGACCGGCGACGAGATCCTCAGCCTGGGCACGCCCTGGCGCGAGGGCGCGGTGTACGACAGCAACCGCTACACGCTCTTCGGCCTGCTGGCGCGCATGGGCGTGGAGCCGATCGACCTGGGTGCCGTGCCGGACGAGCCGCAGGCGCTCGAGGCCGCGCTGCGCATAGCGGCCGGACGGGCCGATGCCATCGTCACCAGCGGCGGCGTGAGCGCAGGCGCGGCGGACCACACGCGCACGCTGCTGGACCGGCTGGGCAGCGTGGAATTCTGGCGCGTGGCAATGCGGCCGGGCCGCCCCATGGCGGCAGGGCGCATCCCGCGACCTCCGTCAGCCAACGACAGCGCCGCGGATGCGGGCCCGGCCGTGCTGTTCGCCCTGCCCGGCAATCCGGTCGCGGCGATGGTCGCCTTCCTCGTCTTCGTGCGGCCGGTGCTCTGGCGCATGATGGGCCGCCGGCACGCGCCCGCGCCCGCGCTGCGCGCCCTGGCGGCCGAGCCGCTCCGCAAACGCCCCGGGCGCACCGAATACCAGCGCGGCGTGGTCTTCCAGGAGGCGGACGGCACCCTGCGCGTGCGCACCACCGGCCCGCAGGGCTCCGGTCTGCTGAGCTCGATGGTGCAGGCCGACGGGCTCATCGTGCTGCCGCACGCCAGCGGCCCCATCGCCGTGGGCGATCCTGTCGAGGTGCTGCTGTTTGACGGCATGCTCTGACACGCCGGGACGCATGCCGGGCGTACCCTGGCGGCATCGTCCACCGAACGGAAAGACACGCATGACCTACACCGCCCAGCACCTTGCCGAATCCCCCACGCGGGAGGACATCGACCGCCTGCAGGGTGCCGCCGTCCTGGAATTCGGCACGCCCTGGTGCGGCTACTGCCAGCGAGCACAGCCGCTGATCGAAAATGCCCTGAAGGACCACGACCAGGTGCAGCACATCAAGGTCGAAGACGGCCCGGGCCGTCCGCTCGGCCGCAGCTTCGGCGTCAAGCTCTGGCCCACCCTCGTCTTCCTGCGCGACGGCAGGGAGATCGACCGGGTCGTGCGCCCGACGGACGCCACCGTGCTGGCCCCGCCGATGCAGGCGATCGCCCACGCACCGGCCATCAGCATCGGCCCGGCCTGACGCACCGGCCGCGCCGGAGCCCGCCAGCGCCCCGGCGGCGCGTCAGCCGCGCCCCAGGGCCTTGTCCACGCCCTTGTTGGCCAGCGCATCCGCGCGTTCATTGCCCGGATCGCCGGCATGGCCCTTCACCCAGCGCCAGTCGATCACATGGCCGCTGCCGGCCACGAGGTCGTCCAGCCGCTTCCACAGCTCCACGTTCTTCACCGGCTGGCCCGACGCGGTGCGCCAGCCCTTGCGCTTCCAGCCCTGGATCCACTCGGTGATGCCCTTGCGCACGTACTGGCTGTCGAGGTAGAGCGTCACCGCGCAGGGCCGCTTGAGCGCCGCCAGCGCCTCTATCACCGCGAGCAGCTCCATGCGGTTGTTGGTGGTCCCGAGCTCCCCGCCGAACAGTTCCTTCTCCAGCGCTCCCGAGCGCAATATCGCCCCCCAGCCGCCGGGCCCCGGGTTTCCCTTGCAGGCGCCGTCGGTATAGATCACAACCTCGTTCAAAACTTTCTCGCTTCCTGTTGAATGGGGGCGCGGCCCGCCCGCCCCTGCGGGCGCGTCGCCGCATCCTGTCGTTTGTTTCCGTTGCCGCCGCCGTCTTCATCGCCCGCGGCGCGGTGGCTCGCCGATCCCGCCCGGCAGCGGCATTTTCGGCACCACGGCCACGGGTGCCGCCCGCCCCTGCGGGGCCTGGCCCGTGCGCCAGGAGGGCTCGAGCAGGCGCATGCCATGCACGCGCTTGACGGCCACCACCATGTAGGCGGCCCCGAGTATCGGCCACCAGCGGGCCCCCACCGCATCCACCCATTCATAGCGCTGCAGCCAGCGCGTGCTGCGCACGGCGGGCCGGTAGGCGCCGAAGCTGATGGTCTCGATCTCGAAATTCAGCAGGCGCAGCCAGTCGCGCAGCCGCCAGTGGCCGATGAATTCGCCCACGTCCGGAAGGTAGAGACGGCCACCGCCGCCCAGGCGCTGGTAGAGCCGCACCCGCCGCTGGCGCAGGCCCCAGAGGCTGACGGGATTGAGCCCGCTCACCACCAGCCGCCCTTCGGGCATGAGCACGCGGTGCACTTCGCGCAGCGCCGCATGCGGGTCCACGCTCAGCTCCAGCGCATGCGGCAGCAGCACCAGATCGAGGCTGTTCTCGGGGAACGGCAGCGCGACCGGATCGGCCAGCAGCGCGGCGCGCAGCGGTGCCCCGGCGGCCCGGTCCTCGCCAGGCGCGTCGCCCTCGGCATGGTGCGCCGTGGAGGGGGCCCCGCTGGCCGGCGGCGGCGGCCACAGCAGCGCCTCGGCCGCGCCGAGCGCCAGCCAGCGGTGCGGCATGCGGTTCGCGCGCAGGCCCTGCAGGCCGGGCATGCCGAGCTGCAGCGCGTGGTAGCCGAACACGTCGGCGACCATTTCGTCATAGCGCTCCTGCTCCCACGCCAGCAGGTATCGGCCGGGCGGTGAGTCGAACCAATGGTGCAAACCTATAATTTCGTCGCTCATGAACTTGCTGCCGCTGCCCGCTTTCACCGACAACTACATCTGGATGCTGCACGACGGGCATCGCGCCGCCGTGGTCGACCCGGGGGAACCCGGCCCGGTGCTGCAGGCCCTGCAGCACCACGGCCTGGCGTTGGAGGCGATTCTAGTCACGCACCACCACGGCGATCATGTCGGCGGCGTGGCGGCGCTGCGCGAGGCCACCGGCGCCACCGTGTGGGGCCCGGCGCGCGAGACCATCCCCGAACCCCTGCACCGGCTGTCGGGTGGCGACACGGTCGAGGTGCTGGGCCTGCGCTTTTCCGTCATCGACGTGCCGGGGCATACGGCCGGGCACATCGCCTACCACGGGGCCGACGCGCCCGGCGGGCCGCTGCTCTTCTGTGGCGACACGCTGTTCTCCGGCGGCTGCGGCCGCCTGTTCGAGGGCACGCCCGCCCAGATGCAGCAATCGCTCGACCATCTCGCCGCCCTGCCCCCCGATACGCGGGTGTGCTGCGCGCATGAATACACACTTTCGAACCTCGCTTTCGCCCGCGCGGTGGAACCTGCCAATGCGGCGCTGCTCCAGTACAGCCGTGACTGCGAAGCGCGCCGTGCCGCGGGGCACCCCACCCTGCCGTCGCGCCTGGGCACCGAGCATGCCGTGAACCCGTTCCTGCGCACGCGGGAGCCCGGCGTGGCCCGTGCCGCGCAGGCTTTCGACCCGCGCACCGATGCGGCCGACCCGGTGGCGGTGCTGGCCGCGCTGCGCGCCTGGAAAAACGACTTCCGACCGAACTGACCTTCATGAAACTCCTGCATATCCTGGGCCTCGTGAGCGTGCTCTGGCTCACCGGCTGCGCGGCACCCGGCTCCGCGAACAAGGACTCCGCCTCCGGCCTGCCCTCGACGGACGGCGCGGTGGGCACGGCGTCCGTCGGCACGGCGCCGCCGCTGCGGCCGATCCGGGCCGCCAACGCCAGCCACGTCGGCGTGGCTTCGCTCGCGGCGCCGACCGATCTCTGGGACCGCATCCGCCGCGGCTTCGCCATGCCCGACCTCGACCAGGACCTGGTGCGTGACCGCGAGCTCTGGTATGCGAGCCGGCCCGACTACATGCAGCGCATGACCGAGCGCTCCAGCAAGTACCTCTTCCACATCGTCGAAGAGCTGGAACTGCGCGGCATGCCCACCGAGCTGGCGCTGCTGCCCTATATCGAGAGCGCCTTCAACCCCATGGCGGTCTCCAGCGCCAAGGCCGTGGGCATGTGGCAGTTCATGCCCGCCACGGGCAGCGACTACCAGCTCAAGCAGAACGCGTTCCGTGACGACCGCCGCGACGTGCTGGCCTCCACCCGCGCCGCGCTCGACTACCTGCAGCGGCTCTACGGCATGTTCGGCGACTGGCACCTGGCCCTGGCGGCCTACAACTGGGGCGAAGGCAACGTGGGCCGCGCGATCGCCCGCAACCAGAAGCAGGGCCTGGGCACCAGCTACACCGACCTGAACATGCCCGCGGAAACGCGCATGTACGTACCCAAGCTGCAGGCGGTGAAGAACATCGTCGCGCACCCCGAGCGTTTCAACACCGAGCTGCCGCTGATCGAGAACCATCCCTACTTCCAGACGGTGGACATCACGCGCGACATCGACGTCTCGCTGGTCGCGAGCCTCGCGGGCGTGCGCGAACAGGACTTCCGCGAGCTGAACCCCTCGCTGCACAAGCCGATCATCCTGGCGGCCGGCATGCCGCAGATCCTGCTGCCCTGGGACAACGCCCAGGTGTTCCGCAAGAACCTGGAGGCCTATACGGAAGGCCAGTACGCCAGCTGGACGGTGTGGAGCGTGCCGACCACGATGAGCGTTTCGGCGGCGGCCCAGCGCGTGGGCATGAACGAAGCAGACCTGCGCAGCGTCAACCAGATCCCCCCGCGCATGCTCATCAAGGCCGGATCGGCGCTGATGGTGCCGCGCGGCAACGCCATCCAGGCCGACGTGCCCGGCCAGCTGGCCGACAACGGGCAGGTCGCGTTCACGCCGGAGATCGTCACGCGCCGCACCACCGTGCGTGCCGGCAAGCGCGACTCCGTGGCGACCATCGCGCGGCGCTACAAGGTCACCACGGCCGACATCGCGACCTGGAACGACGTCAAATCGACGGCCTCCTTCAAGGCGGGCGAGTCGGTGGTGGTGTATCTGCCGGTGCGGGCGTCCTCGGGCGTCCAGGCGGCAGCGCCGGCCCGCAGCAACACCAGCCGGCAGGCTGCGTCCAGGAGGGGCACGCCCCGCAAGGCGGCCGCACCTGCCGCCACCTCCCGCAAGGGCGGCACCCCTTCGCGTGTCAAGAAACGCTGACGCAGCGGCGCGCAGCCCGGGCAGGCGGAACGCGCGGGCGCCTGCCGTTACGGGCCTTGCTGGATGGCCCGTGGTGGTGGCCTGTCAGATCCTCAGGTTGTGCATGCCCACGAGCCCGAGCACGCCGATCAGGATCAGGTAGAGCGCCACGATGTAGTTGAGCAGGCGCGGCATCACGAGAATGAGGATGCCGGCGATCAGGGCCACGAGGGGGCCGATGCTGAGGTTCAGCGACATGGGAGAACGTCCTTCGGGAACGGTGGTGGCCGGCTGCGGGCAGGCCTGCGCGTGTACGGCTGGCCGCTGCCCGGGCGCCGTTTGCCGGGCAGTGGGCGAATCTAACGCCGTGCCGTGGCCCACCCGTGTCGGACCATGGCGCCACTTGGGGCCGCGCGGCACGGTTCAGGCGTTGAACTTGGCCTTGGCCCGCCGGGCGTATTCGTTCGTGAAGGTGCGCGACAGGTCGACGCGCGACGCCGCCCATTCCGGGCGCAGCCGCGTGAGCGCGCGCAGGGCCGTGGCGGGGCCGTCGTCGGGCATGAGGCCGTCGGGCGAGAACGTGTCGCGCACCTTGTGGAAAGCCGCGAGGTAGGCGCTGCGGTCGCCCAGCATGTGCTCCGGCGGCACCACCCGCATGAGATCGGCCGCACTGGCCGTCTGCAGCCATTTGAGCGCATGCACCATGGCGTTCACCATCGCCTGGCACACGGCCGGCTGCTGCTGCACGAACGTGCGCGGCGCATAGAGGCTCGACGCCGGCATGGCACCGCCGAAAACCTCCTGCGCGGCCTTCACGGTGCGGGTGTCGCACAGCAGCCGCACTTCGCCGCGCTGCTCGAGCACGCTCACCACGGGATCGGCATGGCAGAGCGCATGCACGCGGCCCTGCCGCAGTGCCGCCAGGGCACCGCCGCCCGCCGCCCCCACGCCGATGAACGACACGCCTTCGAGCGAGCCGCCGTCCTGCAGCAGTGCCAGCTGCGCCAGCATGTGCGTGGACGAGCCGGGCGAAGTCACCCCGACGCGCAGGCCTTTGAAGCTCTGCACGCTGCGCACCGGCCAGTTGCGCGCCGAGGCCGCGAAGGCCAGCTGCGGCGCCCGGCCCTGCAGCACCAGGGCGCAATGGTTCTGCCCCTGCAACTGCAGGCGCAACGTATGGTCGTAGCCGCCGCAGCACATGTCCGCTGCGCCCTGCTCCACCGCCTGCAGCGCGAGCGCGCCGCCGGCATGGTCCTGCACCGCCACGTCCAGCCCTTCCGCCCGGAAGAAATCCAGCTGCCGGGCGATGGTGAGCGGCAGGTGGTAGAGCAGCCCGGCGCCGCCCACGGCCACCCGCACCCGCCCCGGCGAGGCCGCGCTGAAGGGCGGCACCAGCGCATGCGCGTGCCCGCCCGCCAGGCCGGCCAGCGGCAGGGAAAGGGCCAGCGCGCCGAAGCGGCGGCGATCGGGAGAATGCGACATCATGGAAAAAAGGCGCGGCTCATGCTGCAGTGCAGCAATCGTGCCTCAAAAGGCCTGCGCGGGGACCGGGGAGAATCCCTGTAAACCGGATGGGAAAGTGTTCAGCAGCGCAGGCGCCGCATCGCAGGCATATGGGTGGTGCGCCAATATGAGGCAGCGACGCCGGAAGGGTTCCGGGAACTGCGCTTACCGGTACCCGATGAAGAAGATCGCCACGTTGACCAGGAAGCCGCCGGCCCACACCAGGCTGCGCACGGTGGGCATGTCCGAGACGTACATCAGCACGTAGAAAACGCGCAGCATCACGAAGCCCAGCGCGAGCAGGTCGAGGAGTGTCTGCGCCGCGCCCAGCTGGTGGGCCACGATCACCGCGCCGATGAAGAACGGCAGGCACTCGAAGGTATTGGCCTGCGCGGCCAGGGCCCGCGCGCGCCAGTCGGTCTGCCGGGCGGCCCAGCCGCGCGGATCGCGGTTGTCCGCAGCCTTGAAGCCGCCGCGCTTGGCGAGCATGGCGCAGGCGATCGGCATCAGCGCCATCGCGAAGACGCACCAGTACGCCACGGTGAAGCGCGCGATGTGCAGGGAGTTCATGTCGGCTTTTCGTCGTTGGCGCCCGTGCCGTGCTGTGCCGTGCGGCACGCTAGCGCCGGTCCACCAGGGCATGGGCGATGGTGCCCAGGTCCACGTATTCGAGTTCGCTGCCCACGGGCACGCCCCGCGCCAGCCGCGTCACGTGCATGCCGCGGGCCTTCAGGGTCTCGCTCAGGGCATGCGCGGTCGCCTCGCCCTCGGCGGTGAAGCTGGTGGCGAGGATCACCTCCTGCACCACGCCGTCGGCCGCACGCTCCAGCAGCTTGCCGAAGCCGATCTCGTTGGGGCCGATGCCGTCCAGCGGCGACAGCTTGCCCATGAGCACGAAGTACAGCCCGCGGAAGGCACCGGTGCGCTCCAGCGCCGCCTGGTCCGCGGGAGTCTCGACCACGGCCAGCCGGGACGCGTCGCGCGTCGGATCGAGGCAGGTCGAGCACACCTCGCCTTCGGTGAAGGTGTGGCAGCGCGCGCAGTGCCGCACCGACAGCGTGGCCTCGTGCAACGCGCGCGAGAGTACCTCCGCGCCCGGACGGTCGTGCTGCAGCAGGTGGAACGCCATGCGCTGCGCCGATTTCACGCCCACGCCCGGCAGGCGCCGCAGGGCCTGCACGAGGGCGTCGAGGGAGTGCATGTCGGAAGAAGGCGGCATGGGGCGTAGCGTCGGAGAAAACGGGTCAGATCAGAACGGGAACTTCATTCCGGGCGGCATGCCCGGCATGCCCGCGGTCAGCTTGCCCATTTTCTCCTGCGAGGTCTCCTCCGCCTTGCGCACCGCGGCATTGAACGCGGCAGCGACGAGGTCTTCCAGCATGTCCTTGTCGTCGGCCAGCAGGCTGGGGTCGATGGTCACGCGCTTCACGTCGTGCTTGCAGGTCATGAGCACCTTCACGAGGCCGGCGCCGGACTCGCCCTCCACCTCGATGTGGGCCAGTTCGTCCTGGGCCTTCTTCAGGTTGTCCTGCATGGCCTGGGCCTGCTTCATCAGGCCGGCGAGTTGTCCTTTGTTGAACATGGTGGTTCCTTTTCTGGGGGTTCTAAAGCGAAAACTGAAGCGGGATGGCGGTGATGCCAGCATGCCGCAGGCCCGGTGCGGCCGACGACGCGGTGGCTGCGCACGACAGGCGCGGCGGGGTGTCCATCATGCCGGCTTGATGCTGCCGGGCACGATTCTCGCCCCGAAGTCGCGCACCAGGGCCTGCACGTAGGGATCGTTCTCCACGATCTCCTGGGCGCGCCGCTGCCGTTCGGCGGCGGCATGGGCATTGCGGCGCGCGGGGCTGTCGATGACGGCGCCGACCTCCACGGTGATCTGCCGGGCGAAGCCCGCGGCCTCCAGGGCAGCGCGCAGCCGCTCGCGGGCCGTCGGCTGGTTGAGCGATTCGCGCTCCACGCGCAGCAGCCAGTGGTCGGCATCGCGCGCCACCAATTGCGACTGCAGCGCGAGTTCGCGGACCAGCGCATTGATCGCTTCGGCGGCGACGAGCTGCATCACCGTGGCGTGCCAGTGGTCGCCCTCCTCCGTCGGCGTGTAGCGGGCCGAGGGCGGCAGGGCACCGGGCGCCGCCGCGGGCTGCATGCGCATGCCGGGCTCGGGTGCGACGCGGACGGGGATCGCCACGAAATCCGCCGGGGCGCCCTCGGGAGGCGCCAGGGTTTGCGCGGCAGCGCGCGGCGCCTGCAGGTCGGCCGGCGAGCGGACGGGCAGGCGCACGGCCGGGGCGGATGGATGGCCGGACCCCGAAGGCGCTTCGGCACCGTACCCGGACGCGGCCGAGCCCGTGGCTTCTTCGTCATCGTGCGGTGCTCTGCCAGCGGGCGCGGGCGCGGGCGCTGGCGCAGGCGAAGACGGGTGCGCAGCAGGCTGCCCAATCTGTGGCTGGGCCGCCATTTCGCCCTCCGAACGCTCAGGCGCGGGCGATTTCAGTGTTTTTTTTTCCGCCGGCGGCGTTCCGCCGTCCGCCGCGGGCTTGAACGCCAGCAGCCGCAGCAGCGCCATCGTGAGCGCAGCGTACTCGTCGGGCGCCAGCCCGAGTTCCTGGCGGCCATGCAGGCAGATGCTGTAGAGCAGCTGGGTTTCGTCGGCGGGCAGGGTGCCGGCCAGGCGGGCGATTTCCGCGGCCTCCGGATCGTTGGCGTCCAGCGCGTCGGCCATGCGGGGCACCGCCTGGAACACGGCCATGCGCTGCAGCACGGCGCTCATCTCTTCGAGCGTCGATGCGGCCGAGAGGCCGTGCATGCGCAGCGCGTCGGACGTTTCGACCACCGTGCGGCCGTCGCCGTTCGCCAGGGCTTCGATCAGGCGGAAGACATAGCTGCGATCCACGCTGCCGAGCATCTGCCGCACGCCGGCCTCCTGCAGCTGGCCGCTGCCGAACGCGATCGCCTGATCGGTCAGGGACAGCGCATCGCGCATGGAGCCGCGCGCCGCGCGGGCGAGCAGGCGCAGCGCCTGCGGCTCGGCCGGCACGCCCTCCTGGGCGAGCACTCGAGTCAGGTGTTCCAGCACGGTCTCCGGCGCCATCGGCCGCAGGTTGAACTGCAGGCAGCGCGAGAGCACCGTCACCGGCACCTTCTGCGGATCGGTGGTGGCCAGCACGAACTTGAGGTATTCCGGCGGCTCCTCCAGCGTCTTGAGCATCGCGTTGAAGGCGGTGTTCGTGAGCATGTGCACTTCGTCGATCATGAAGACCTTGAAGCGGCCCTGCACCGGCTTGTAGACGGCCTGCTCCAGCAGGCCCTGCACCTCGTCCACCCCGCGGTTGGAGGCGGCATCCAGCTCGGTGTAATCGACGAAGCGGCCGGCGTCGATGTCGCGGCAGGCCTGGCAGACGCCGCAGGGCGTGGCGGTGATGCCGCCCTGCCCGTCGGGCCCCTGGCAGTTGAGCGACTTGGCCAGGATGCGCGAGACGGTGGTCTTGCCCACGCCGCGCGTGCCCGTGAACAGGTAGGCATGGTGCAGGCGCTGCTGGGTGAGCGCATTCGAGAGCGCCTGCACCACGTGCTCCTGCCCCACCATCTCCGAGAAGTTCCTGGGGCGGTATTTGCGGGCGAGCACGAGGTAGGACATCCGCTGGATTCTACGGGGCCGCCGGGCCCCGGTGCCGGGAGCCAGGGTGCGGATCACGGCGGCCGCGCATGGGAATTCGTCTGGAGGCACCCCGCACAGCGGTTACAATCGGCGGTGACGGGCCTCCCCGCATGGGGAAGCGGCCAACCGGGTCAGGTGGGGAACCAAGCAGCCCTAACCGTGGAGCCAGTGCCGGGGGTAAGGCTCGTCAACTTCTTCTCGTTCAGGGCCTTGCGGCCCTGGACCACGCAGCCCGTCAGCGGGCGGCTTCGGCGGCACTGCCACCGAGCCACTGCAGCACACCCTGCCCCGCCGCCCTGCCGGTGGCCATGCAGGCCGTCATCAGATAGCCGCCCGTCGGCGCCTCCCAGTCCAGCATTTCGCCTGCGCAGAACACGCCCGGCCAGGCTTCGAGCATGCCGCGGGTGTCCATCGCCTCGAACGCCACGCCGCCGGCCGTGCTGATCGCCTCGTCCAGCGGGCGGCAGGCCACCACCGTGATGGGCAGGGCCTTGATGGCGCGTGCGAGGGCCTGCATGTCCTGCATGGCCTCCTTGCCCCATTGCTCGTACAGGATCGCGGCCTTGATGCCGTCCAGGCCCAGGCGGCTCTTGAGGTGGCTGCTCAGGCTGCGCGATCCGCGCGGATGACGCACTTCCTTCTCGACCCGCTCGGGCGTGTGGTCGGGCAGCAGGTCCAGATGGAAGGTGGCGTGCCCATGGGCTTCGATCTCGTCGCGCAGCAGCGCGGAGGCCGCATAGACCAGGCTGCCCTCCACGCCCGAAGCCGTGGCCACGAACTCGCCGCGGCGATGGAAGGACCGGCCCTGGCTGTCGGTGAAATGCAGCGCCACCGACTTGAACGGCTGGCCCGCGAAACGTTCGGTGAAATGGGCCGTCCAGCCCACGGGCGGCGCCTCGCGGCCGACGAGGGCCTGCAGGAATTCGCGCCGCGTCGTGCCGGATGGCGCTTCCGGGCCCATCACGTCGAAGCCGCAATTGGCGGGCCGCAGCGGGGCCACGGCCACGCCCAGCGCTTCCAGCCAGGGCGCCCAGGCGCCGTCGGAGCCCAGGCGCTTCCAACTGGCGCCGCCCAGCGCCAGCACGGCGGCACGGGCCTGCACATGCACCTCGCCGGCGGGCGCGGCAAAACGGAGTTCGGTGGTGCCGGCCTCCCGCGGCGCTGCGTCTTCGGCTGCCGGGGGCAACGGCCCGAGCCAGCGGTGACGCATGTGGAACTGCACCCCCATGCCGCGCAGCCGGTGCAGCCAGGCGCGCAGCAGCGGCGCGGCCTTCATGTCCGTGGGGAACACGCGGCCCGAGGTCCCGACGAAGGTGTCGATGCCCAGGCCCTTGGCCCACTCGCGCAGCGCATCCGGGCCGAAATTCTGCAGCACGGGCTCCAGGGCCGCTGCACGGCCGCCGTAGCGCTGCACGAACGGCTCGAACGGTTCGGAATGGGTGAGATTGAGCCCGCCCTTGCCGGCGAGCAGGAACTTGCGGCCCACCGACGGCATGGCATCGAACAAATGCACCGCCAGGCCGTTCGCGGCGAGCACCTCGGCCGCCATCAGGCCGGCGGGGCCGCCGCCGACCACGGCCACGTCACAGGTCAGGGGGCCGGAAGGCGGCAGGGGGGCGGAGGAAGACATGGTGAGAAAAACGGTGAAGCGGACGATGGGGGGTGGAGTGGCAGCGCCGGGCGCCGTTCAATCGAACAGCGATCCCTGCACGGGCCGCGGCCCGGTGGCCGTGGCGGCGGGCGGTGCCTCCGGCGCCGGCGCCTTGCGGGGCGCCGGGGTGGGCGATGGTAAGGGCTGCGCGGGCCGGCCGCTGCCGGCATCGGGAGAATCCACCTCGACCATCCGGCCGTCGCCGGTCAGGAAGGCGGCGCGCACGGTCTCGCCCGGGAATTGCCCCTGCACGGCGGCCCGGTAGCGGCGCATCTGCTCGACCAGTTCCGCCTGGCGCTCGGGGCTGGCGGCGCTCTTGTAGTCCAGCACCCACCACTGCGCGGCGCTTTCCGGCCCCGCGGCGCGGCGCACGAGGCGGTCGATGCGCAGCGTCTGGCCCCGGTGGACGATGGGCGCCTCGTCCATGGCCGCATCGACCGCGCCCGCATCCCACGCCCAGGCGCCCTCGCCCGCGAGAATGCGGGCCGCCATCTCCGCGGCACGCTCGGCCAGGGCGGCCGGCAGCTCGAAATCCCGCGCCAGCTGCAGCAGGCGCGCGCGGGGCCAGCGGCCGGCTCCAGCCGGCGTTCCGGCCACCGGATGACCGGACAGGCCGGACTGCTCCAGCAACTGGTGCATCGCCTCGCCCAGGCGCGAGGCCGGCGTCGATGGAGCCCGGCGTTCCCCGGGAAGCTCCGTGGGCGCGGCACGGGCGGTCCAAACATCGCCAGGCGGCAGGCCGTCCAGCGACGACGGAGCGGCACCGGCGTCCGCATCCGCGCCGGCATCGGCATGCGCGAGGGCCGCTGTCTCCATCGCCACCCGCCATCCGGGCAGCTCCGGCAGCCAGGCGGTGGCCGCGGCACCGCCGCCCTGTGCCTGCGCCCCGTCCCCCGCGGCATCCGGTGCCGCTGCCTCCGGGGGGGCTGGAATGTCTGCCGCCAGGGGAGCCACGCGGTTCCACCAGCTTCCCGGGGCGGACTGCGACGCGCGCACGCACGACAGCGCAAGGCAGTGGCGCGCCCGCGTCATCGCCACGTACAGGGTGTTGATCTCCTCGCGCTGGCGCTCGACCTGCTCGGCGGCGAGCGCATCGGCGGCGCTCGGCGGCGGCGAGGATTCGCTCGCCAGGAACACGAAGCGCCGCGGTGCCGGCAGTTCGCCGGGCCAGTCCACCAGCACGCCCATGGTCTCGGCCTTCTGCGCGCGGCCGTCGGTGTCCAGCAGCAGCACGGCGTCGGCCTCCAGGCCCTTGGCGCCGTGGATGGTCAGCAGGCGCACGGCCTCCGCGTCGACCCGGCCCGGCGCGCGCTGGCCCGGCCGCTTGAGGGCGCGCACGAAGGCATACGGGGTGAGATAGCGCCCGCCGTCCTGCTGCAGCGCGGACGACAGCAGCGCGCGCAGATTGGCCAGCACTCCCGCGCGCAGCGGCGCGGGCGCGGTGGCGGCATAGCGCGCGAGCACGTCGCGGTGCTGGTAGATCGCGTGCAGGGCATCGTGGGGCGGCCACTGCTCCACCCATTGCCGGTAGCGCCGCAGATCGGCCGACAAACCAGGCACCTCGGCATCCAGCAACGCACCTTCCGACAGCAGCGCGAGCCAGCCGGGCACCGCAGCGGCGGCATCGGCATCGGCCGCATGCACGGCGGCGCGCTCCCGCTCGGCCGCGCGGCGCGCCTCGGCCACGCGCACCAGCAGGTCGTCGCCCACGCCGAACAGCGGCGAGCGCAGCGCGCGCGCGAGCGACAGATCGTGGCCGGGCGACACCAGCGCGTCCAGCAGCGCCACCACGTCCTGCACTTCCGGCGCCTCGCACAGCTCCACCTTCTCGGGCTGCACGCAGGGCAGGTGCAGGTCGCGCAGGGCGTCCTGCAGTGCCGACAGGCGGTCGCGCTTGCGGGCCAGCACCATGATCTGCCGCGCGGGCACGCCGGACGCGATGCGCTCGGCCACCCACTGCGCGGCCTGCCGGCATTCGCGCATGCGCTGGGTTTCCTCCGCCTCGTGCCTCGGCTGGGTCAGGCTGTCGCGCCAGGCCATCGGATCGGGCGCGGCGCCCTGCCCCGCCGCCCCGGCATCCTCCGCCGCGTCCTCGATGGGCGGCAGCCGCAGCAGGATGCCCGCGTCCTTCGATTCGGTGGTGTGGTCGCGGAACCCCGCGTATTCGCCCTGCGCCTGGGCCGCCCCCATCACCGCATTCACCGCGGCGATCACCTCGGGCGCGTTGCGGCGCGTGTGGTCGCAGGCGAGCAGATCGCCGTCCAGGCCCTCCCGCACGAAGGCCTGCGCCGCCCGGAACACCTGCGGCTCGGCGCGGCGGAAGCGGTAGATGCTCTGCTTGGGATCGCCCACGATGAACACGCTGGGCGGCCGCGCCCCTCCCCCGGAACCCACGTAGCCCGCGAGCCAGGCGTGCAGCGCCTGCCACTGCAGCGGGTTCGTGTCCTGGAATTCGTCGATCAGCAGATGGCGCACGCGCGCATCGAGGCGCTCCTGCACCCAGCCGCTGAGCACGGGATCGGAGAGCATCACCAGCGCGGTGCGCTCGACGTCGTTCATGTCCACCCAGCCGCGCTCGCGCTTGAGGGCGCCGAAGGACGCCACGAGCGCGCGCGTGAGCCGTGCCATGCGCTGCTGGTGCTGCCATGCGCCGTGCTGGCGCGCGGCGAGGCAGAGCCGCTGCAGCTCATCTTCCGCTTCCTGGGCCGCGGCGAACTTCTCGAGGTGGCGCGTGAGGCGGTCCTCCTTGGCCACGAACAGCGCGCGCCGCAGCGCCTCCATGCGCACCTGCAGATCGGCGGTGTCGCAGAACGCGGCGACGATGGCGGCCGCGGCCTTCTGCGGCGTCTTCATGGATTCGGCCGCCAGCGCCGCGGCCCGGCCGAGCCAGCGCGCGCGGCAGTCCTCCGCCGCGAGCGCCTCGGCGGGATGCGCGAGGCCCGCCCATTGCGGCCCCTGCGCGTGGAAGGGCGGCACCGAGGCATCGACCACCCCGCCCTCTTCCGCGAGTTCGAACTCCACCCGCTTGGCCAGGGCCGATTCGAGCGCCTTGCGCGTCTGCGAGCGCCCGTGCTGCGCCACCGATTCCGCGAAATCGGCGCCCAGGCCGGCATCGCCCGCCACGCGCTGCAGGAAGACCGGCCAGACCTGGCGGACCGCCTCGGCGTCGTCCTCCAGCAGCTCGTAATGGATCGGCAGGCCGCGCGACTGCAGCACGGCCAGGGGCGCGGTGCCGAGCAGCGCGGCGAACCAGCTGTGGAAGGTGCGGATCTGCACCGGCCGGCCGGAACCCAGCACGCGCAGGAACAGGCCCTGCAGGCGCTCGCAGGCATCGTCCGTCACCTCGTGCGCGGGAACGCCGCGGGCCTCCAGTTCGCGCCGCAGCGCGGGCGCGGGCGTCTGGGAGAAATCCTCCAGCCATTCCAGCAGTCGCTGGCGCATCTCGCCCGCCGCCTTCTTGGTGAAGGTGATCGCCAGGATCTCGTGCGGCGCGCAGCCGTCCAGCAGCGCCCGCAGGATGCGCGAGACCAGCATCCAGGTCTTGCCCGCGCCCGCGCAGGCCTCCACCGCCACGCTGCGCTGCGGGTCGCAGGCCACCGCATAGAAGGCCTCGCGCGCCACGGGCCGGCCGTTGTGTTCATAGGCGGCTTGCACACGTATCTCCATCATGGTGCGGCAGGTGCCCACGCCAGCGGTGCCTGAGACTGGCGCGACCCCGGCCAGCAGACGCCGCGCAAGGGCCGCCCCGCCGCGCTGGCGTCGTCCTCCTGCCCGCGAAGCGCAGCGTAGCGAGAGCGGGGGGAAGGCGCGCAGCGACTCAGGGGGGTGGACTTATTCACTCCAGAAATCCTTCCGGCACAGCCCGCGGGCGGCGCAGTAGTCGCACACGGCGCCCTCGCCGAGCGCCGGCATGGGCGCCCCTTCCGCGATGCGCGCGAAATCGTGCAGGATGCCTTCGACCAATTGGTCGCGCAGGGCCACCACGTCCTCCTGCTCGAAACTGCGGGTCTCGCCGCGCTCGCCGACGTTCACGTAGAGCGCGCGCAGGGTGTCGTCACCCAGCAAGGCCGCATAGAAGGCAAGCTGCGTGTCCTCCGTGCCGGCGGCGAGGCGCCGGCGCGTGGCCGACTCGTTCTCGGTCTTGTAGTCGATCACCATCACCGACGCAGGCTCTCCGGGCACGGGGCTGCGCACCGCATCCACCCGGTCGAGCGTGCCGATCAGCTCCAGCGCTCCCAGCGGCTGCACGCAGCGGCGCTCGGCCTCGCGGAACCGCGCGCCCTGCGCCTCGTGGTCCGCCAGCCAGCGCAGGTAGCCTTCGCGCAGGGCGGGCCAGCCGGAGGAAAACGGCAGGAACTCCGCGGGCGACAGGCGCTGCGCGCGCGTCGTGGCCTCGGCGGCGGCGTCCAGCAGGCTCCGGCGCGCGGCCTCGTCCTCCACGGGCGCATCCCGCAGGGTCTCGTGGAAGCGCTGCAGGACCGCATGCAGCCAGTTGCCGAAATCGCGCTTGTCCACCTCGGCGCCCAACTCGTCGGATTCCTGCAGGCCGAGCAGGCGCAGTGCGAAGAACCGGTAGGGGCAGTGGCGCAGGTCGGAATAGGCGGAGGACGACAGCCGCACGAGCGGCAGCGCATCGCCCCGCGGCAGCGGCCTCGGAACGGCGGCCAGCGGCACCTCCCGCGGCTCCCGCGGGTCGGCGGCATGGCGGCCGGCGCCCGTGGCCTGCAGCGCGAGCACCAGCGGGCTGGCCAGCAGCGGCTCGCCGCCTTCGTCGCCTGCGCGCCAGAGCACATCCACGTGCGGCACGGTGAGCGCATGGTCCCAGGCGGCGCGCTGCGCGGCCTCCAGCACGGCACGCGTCGGCAGGCCGAGGCCGTCCCGCTGTGCCTGCGTCCAGGCGCCCGGCGGCTCCGGCGCGGCCTGCAGCCGCTTTTCGTCGCAACCGGCGGCCACCAGCGCGGCGAACGGCCGCGCCAGCATCTGCGGAAGCGGCACCACCACCGCGTCGGGTGCGCCGTCGCCATCGAACTCCGGGCGGAACCGGCCGGCTTCGAGGACCTCGTCCACCCAATGGGCGAACTCCGCCAGGGTCATCGGACGGCCGGACGCATCCAGCCGCCGCCACTCGCCCTCCTGCGCGAGGTCGAGCCGCAGCTCGGCCAGCACGCGCAGCCCGGCGGCATCGCCTTCCAGGCGCTCCCACTGGCCGGTGGCCTGCAGCAGCGAACGCAGGGCCGCGAGCCAGGCCGGCAGGTCGCGCGGGGACTGCAGCGTGCCGCGCCATGCCTCCGCCTGCCGCACCAGCACGCGCCAACCGTCGGCGGAGTCCGCGCGGCCGTCCGGGGCTGCCGGTGCGCCCTCCGCATCCGGCGCCGCCGTCCCGGCCGCATCGATGCCCGCGAGCCCGGCACCGCGCAGCGCGACCGTCCACTCGCTGCTGCCGTTGCGCCGCAGCCAGCGCTCCGCCTGCCGCAGGGCCTCGGCCTCCGCCGCGGGAACGTGCTTGAGCCAGTCGAGCACCGCATCGCCCGAGGCATGCGCACGGCATGCCCGCAGCGCCGCCATCACGTGGGCTCCGGCACGGGTGGTGGAAAGCGTCCAGCCGTTCTCGTCGTGCACGGCCACGCCACGACCGGAGAGCAACGCGCTGACGCGGCGCGTCAGGGCACGGTCGATCGCCGCCAGCGCCACGGGCGTGCGCCCTTCGGCCACGTGCCGCAGCACGCAGGCGGCGGCGCGCTGCGCCTCGTCCTCCGCATCGGCGGCGGCATGGAAGGCGATGTCTCCGGTCACCGCGGCACCCCTACCGGCAGACGATGGGCCATCGTCTGCGAGGCCGGCCACGCCGGTGACGGCGATACCGGCGGCCGGCAGCGGCACCGCGCAGGCGCCGTCCTCGCCCCAGAGCCTGCACAGCGCGTGCGCCAGCGGGTCGGGCTGGAACCCGTCCAGCACCACCAGCGCAGGCGTCGCGCGGCGCACCTGCGGCCCGAACAGCACATCGGTCGCATGCCGCGTGGCGAGCGCCCATTCGAGCGCGATGCGCGCCACGGCCGCTTCGTAGCGCAGCGCTGCGCCTTCGCCCGCCGGCGCCAGCAGCGCGCGCGCCTCGGCCGCCCAGGCATCGCGCGCTTCCGGCGGCACCGCGGCCACGGCCGGGGCCAGCTGGCAGGCGGCTTCGAGCAGCGGGGCCGCCAGCACGTCGCGGTGCTCGGCCAGGCCGGCGCGGTCCAGCAGCGAGCGCGCCGTGAGCGTGTCGCGCGCGGTATCGCGGGCGAGGTCGTCGCCCTCGGGCACGAAGGGCGCGACGCGCGCGGCCCAGTTGCGCGTGGTCTCGAACCGCGGGGCGAATCCATCCGGGTAGGCGCGCGCCCAGCGCCGCTGGGCCTCGCCCATGAGCTGCGCGTAGGGAACGAGCACCACGACGGCGCCCGCCGGCATGCGCGTGCCGCGCATGAGCGCATGCACCCGGCCGAGCACGGCCTGCCAGGCAGCGTCCCGGGCATCGGTTTTCGCTATGACTGTCATAGCGTTGGAGTCGCCGCCCATCACATCGAACGGGGAATGTCTTTCTGTCACAATCCCACCACTGTATCCGCACCCTCCCACAACCCGAATCCCTTTCGCATCCTCGAGGAAAGCGCCATGGCCAGCGAACTGATCAAACACATCTCCGACGCCAGCTTCGAAGCCGACGTGCTGCAACCCGGCACCACGGTGCTGGTCGACTACTGGGCCGAATGGTGCGGCCCCTGCAAGATGATCGCCCCCATCCTCGACGAGGTGGCCGGTGCCTACCAGGGCAAGCTCACCGTGGCCAAGATGAACGTGGACGAGAACCGCGAAGTGCCCGCCAAGTTCGGCATCCGCGGCATTCCCACGCTGATGCTGTTCAAGGACGGCCAGCTGGCCGCCACCAAGGTCGGCGCCATGAGCAAGGCCCAGCTGACGTCCTTTATCGACCAGCAGATCGGCTGATCCGGCTCCGCCCCGCCCCGCCCGGCGCGGGACGGGCCCTTCGGCCCTCCCGCTGCCGGCGATCCCGACCCCCTTCCCCCCGCGCACTTCGGCGCATCCCCCTTCCCGACCGGCGCAGCCATCGGCACATCCGCGCCGGCTGCCGCGAAGACCCCGATGAGCAGGCGTCTTTTCCTGTCATAATCCGCACAGATCACCGGGTCGGCCCAGCCAAGGCACCCCGTCGCAGATCCCCCAGACCCGCCGAGACGCCATGAGCAGTCCACACGGCATGCGGTCTCCCCCTCTGATTCCTATTCACTCCGTTCCGGAGTCACCCCCATGCATCTAAACGAACTCAAGGCACTGCACGTGTCCGAAGTGCTCAAGCAGGCCGAAGAGCTGGAGATCGAGAACACCGGTCGCATGCGCAAGCAGGAACTGATGTTCGCGATCATCAAGAAGCGGGCGAAGGCCGGCGAGCAGGTCTTCGCGGACGGCGTGCTGGAGATCCTTCCCGACGGCTTCGGCTTCCTGCGCAGCCCGGACACGAGCTACACCGCGAGCACGGACGACATCTACATCTCCCCCAGCCAGGTGCGCCGCTTCAACCTGCACACGGGCGACATGATCGAGGGGGAGGTCCGCACGCCCAAGGACGGCGAGCGCTACTTCGCGCTGACCAAGCTCGACGCCGTGAACGGCGGCCCGCCCGAGCAGAACAAGCACAAGGTCATGTTCGAGAACCTGACCCCGCTGTTCCCCAAGGAGCAGATGAAGCTCGAGCGCGACATGAAGGGCGAAGAGAACATCACGGGCCGCATCATCGACATCATCGCCCCCATCGGCCGCGGCCAGCGCGCGCTGATCGTGGCGCCGCCCAAGAGCGGCAAGACGATGATGATGCAGCACATCGCCCACGCCATCACGGCCAACAACCCCGACGTGCACCTGATGGTGCTGCTGGTGGACGAGCGCCCCGAGGAAGTGACCGAGATGCAGCGCACGGTCAAGGGCGAGATCATCGCCTCCACCTTCGACGAGCCCGCCGCCCGCCACGTGCACGTGGCCGAGATGGTGATCGAGCGCGCCAAGCGCCTCGTGGAGCTGAAGAAGGACGTGGTGATCCTGCTGGATTCCATCACCCGCCTGGCCCGTGCCTACAACAACGTCGTGCCCTCCTCCGGCAAGGTGCTCTCGGGCGGCGTGGACGCCGCTGCGCTGCAGCGTCCCAAGCGCTTCTTCGGCGCCGCGCGCAAGGTGGAAGAAGGCGGCTCGCTCACGATCATCGCCACGGCCCTGGTCGATACCGGCAGCCGCATGGACGAAGTGATCTTCGAAGAGTTCAAGGGCACCGGCAACAGTGAAATCCACCTGAACCGCCGCCTCTACGAGAAGCGCGTGTTCCCGGCGATCGAGCTCAACAAGAGCGGCACGCGCCGCGAAGAACTGCTGCTGCCCCCGGAAATCCTGCAGAAGACCCGCATCCTGCGGCAGTTCCTCTACAACATGGACGAGATCGAAAGCATGGAGCTGATGATCAAGAACATGAAGGCCACCAAGACGAACGTCGACTTCTTCGACATGATGCGCCGCGGCGGCTGATCCGCGCGACGCATTCCCTGCGAAGGGCCCAGGGGCCCCGCCACGGCGACGCGGCGGGGCCTTTTCGCATGCCGGCCCGCCGCGCGGGGTCAGCCGCCGCCGCCACCGCCGGCGGTCACGGCGAAGCGGCGCTCCAGCGCGCTGTAGCCCAGGCCCACGCCCTTGCGCACGCGGATCTGCACGGGAATGCGGTCTTTCACCGCCTCCACGTGGCTGATGATGCCGATCGCCTTGCCGCCGGATTGCAGGCTGTCGAGCGCGTCGAGCGCGATCTCCAGCGTGTCCGGGTCGAGCGTGCCGAAGCCTTCGTCGAGGAACAGCGAGTCGATGCGGGTCTTGTGGCTCACGAGGTCGGAGAGCGCCAGGGCCAGCGCCAGGCTCACGAGGAAGCTTTCACCCCCCGACAGCGTGCGCGTGTCGCGCGCCACGTCTGCCTGCCAGGTGTCGATCACCTCCATTTCGAGGTCGCCCCCGGCGCGGCGAGCGAGCTGGTAGCGGCCATGCAGCCGCTGCAGCCGCAGATTGGCCAGGTGCACCAAGTGGTCCAGCGTGAGTCCCTGGGCGAACTTGCGGTACTTGGCGCCGTCGGCCGACCCGATCAGGCCGTTCAGGTGCTGCCATGCGTCGGCATCGGCCTCCAGCGCCGCGATTTCCGCAAGCAGCGCCTGCAGGCTCTCGCGCCGGCGCGCGTCCTCCCGCAGCCGGCCGGCGATCTCGCCCTGGCGCTGTGCGGCCTGCGTGCTCTGCGCCTCCAGTTCGGCCAGCTCGGCCTCCACCTCGGGCAGCGCGCGGACGGAACGCGGCGCTGACAGCAGCGTCTCCAGCGCCTGTGCGGCCTCGCGGTGCAGCGCCTGCGCGGCGGTGAGCGCCTGCCGGGCGCGCTCCACGCCGTCTTCCAGGGCCTGCCGTTCGGCGGGCTCCAGACGGGCGGCGAGGAAGTCTTCGGCATCCGCGAAGGGGCTTTCCGCGAGGGTGGATTCCCAGGCGGCCGCGCTGCGTACCCGCTCTTCGGCCGCGAGGGCATGGGCCTGCCGCTGCGCGTCACGCGTGCCCGCCAGCGTGGCCAGGGCTGCTGCATGGGTCTGCACATCCTGCGCCGCCTGCTGCAGCAGATCTTCCAGCCGGTCGGGCGCCCACGCTTCGCCGTCCACGCCCGCGGAATCTGCATCGGGCAAGGCAATGCCCCCGGACGCACGCAACGACGCATCCCGGCGCTGCGCCCATTCCTGCGCCACGGCCTCTGCGTCCTTCGCCCGCTGCTGCTGCAGCGGCAGTTGCGCCAGCAGGCCCTGCCGGCGGGCGCAGTCGGCCTGCCATGCCTCCAGTGCGTGCGTCCGCTGCTGCAGCCAGCGCCCCGGCTGCGCGGGCATGTCGTACCCCTGGTCCGCGAGTTCCCGCGCCAGGGCGTTCTCGGTGTTCTCCAGCTCCGCCGCCAGCCGGTCGAGCGTTTCCGCCAGAGATTGCAATTGCTGCCGCTGGGCCTGCAGGTCCCGCTCCGCCAGTGCCCGTGCCTGCCGCGCGGCGCCGGCCTCGCGTTCGGCCTGTTGCAGCGCGCGCTGCGCGGTGTCGACGCGCTCGCGCGCCCGCGCCAGTTCGGCTCCGCGCGCCTGCACGTCCGCCACGGTCTCGGCATGCCGCCGTCGTGCGTCCTCCAGCGACACGCTGTCGGTGCGATCGGTGGGCCAGTTCAGGGCCTCGCACAGCGCCCGCCATCGGTCCTGCAGCTCCGCTGCGGTGCGATCTCCGGCGGCTGCATCCTCCCGGGAGCGGACCTGCTGCGTGCGCAGCGTGGCCCACTCGGCTTCGGAGCGGCGCCGCTCGTCGGCGATGGCGTCCAGCGCGCGCCTGGCGCTCTCCAGCGCCGCCTCGGTGGCGGAAACGTCCAGCGCGTCGTAGGCATCCAGCGCCGGGTGCTCGGTGGCGCCGCAGAGCGGGCAGGATTCACCGGGCCGCAGGTGCTGGCGGTGGGTTTCGAGCGACTGGATGCGCCGCTCCTGCGCGAGCAGGCGCTCCTGGTCGCGCACGCGCTGCTGGCCGTCGGCATGCCGTGCGGCGAGCTGCTGCAGCGATGCCTCCAATGCGTCCGCTCGCCCTTGCCGCTCCGACTCCTCCGCCGATCGCCGCGCCTGTTCCGCACGCAGCGCGTCCATGCGCTCCCGGCATTCGAGCGCCTGCACCCAGAGGTGTCCCTGACGAGCGAGCCGCATCGGCTCTTCGCGCCAGTAGGCCTCGTCCCGGCCCGCCAGCCGCTCCAGGTACGCGCCACGGGCCTGCTCCACGCCCACCTGCGCGTCGGCCTGCAGCGCATCGGCAAATCGCGCAGCCTCGCCCGCGGCCTGCAGCAGCCTTTCGTGCTCGGCGCACCGATCTGCCGCCTCCTGCCGCTGCGTCCGTGTGCGGCCGATCTCTTCCTGCAACAGGGCCCGCGCCTTGAAGCGGCTGCGCCAGTCGCCCAGCCGTTCGGCGAGCGCCGCGTGGCGCGGATCGTCGATACCGCCGGCCGCAAGCGTTGCCAGCGCTTCCCGGCCCGCCTGCCATTCGCCGAACCGCAGCGCCGCGAGATGCCGGCCCGCGCCGGCCGCACGGGCCAGCGCCAGCGCATGCGCCGCGGCAGTTGCCTCCATCCGGCCGATGCTCTGCTGCAGCCGCAATGCGCAGGTGGCCTCGGCCTGCTGCGCGGCTTGCCACGCCGCATGCACGGGTGCCAGGCGCATGGCCGGCTCGGCGCGCCGCAGGCGCTGCACGTCGGCGTCCCGCGCGGCCCAGGCCCCCTCCGCCGCGACGGCATCCGCCTGCGCGAGCGTGCTGCGCTGCCGCGCCCGGTCCACCGCGGCGAACCAGTCGCGCTCGTTCTCGGCCCCGGTGCGCCGCGCCCGCAGGGCACGCAACTGCGCCTCCAGGCCCACCGCCTCCTGCTCCAGCGTGTCGCGGGCCGGCGCGTCCAGCAGCTCGACGCCTCCGGCCCGGGCACGCGCGGCCTCCAGCGCGCCCCTCGCGCCGCGCGCGCGCTCGTGCACGCGCTGCGAGATGCGTCCGTAGATGTCCGTGCCCGTCAACTCCTCGAGCAGTTCCGCGCGCTTGCCGGCGGGCGCCTCCAGGAACGCCGCGAAGCCCCCCTGGGCGAGCAGCATCGACTTGGTGAAGCGCCCGAAATCCAGCCCCGTCAGCGTTTCCACATGCTGCAGCTTTTCCTGCACCTTGCGCGTGACCGGGCGGGCCGCGCCATCGTCTGTGAGGATCTCCGCCAGCTCCACCTGGGCGGGCTGCAGCGCGCCGTCGGACCGGTCGCGCGCGCGCCGCTGGCTCCAGAAGGCCCGGTAACGACCGCCCGGCACGGCGAATTCCACCTCGGCGAGGCATTCGGCGGTGTGCCGCGTCATCAGTTCGTTGCCCCCCTGCGAGACGCCGCCGATGCGCGGTGTCTGGTGGTAGAGCGCCAGGCAGATCGCGTCGAGCAGCGTGGTCTTGCCCGCCCCCGTGGGGCCGGTGATCGCGAACAGCCCGCCGTCCGAGAACGGCGCCTGGGTGAAGTCGATGCGCCACTCGCCCTTCAGGGAATTGAGGTTCTTCAGCCGCAGCGACAGGATCCTCATGCGACCCCCTCTTCCCGCAGGTCGGACAGCACGACCCGGTGCAGGGCCGCGAGCCGCTCCCGCAGCGCCTCGTCCAGCGTCTCTTCCCGCAGGCGCCGCTCGAACACATCGCCGGGTGCCAGTTCGTCGAGCGTTTCACGGGCGATGGGCACGAGGGCCGGCGCGGCTCCGCCGCGCGCGCGGCGCACCCGCAGCACCTCCACCGGCAGGCCGTCGGCCATCGCCGCCACCCGCGCCTGCAGATCGGGCAGGTAGTCGTCGCCAGCCACCTCCACGTCGAGCCAGGCGGGCGTCTGCGGCGTGCCGGCCCGCGCCGCGGCGGCCAGCTCCGCAGGCAGGGCCGCGAGGCTGCCGCGCAGGGACGCCATCGGCTGGAAACACGGCACCGGCAGCGGCGTGACCGACTGCAGGCCCGCGAGGTCGAAATCCACCTGCAGCACCTCCTTGTGCTGCGCGGCCTCGTCGAATCCCAGCGGAATCGGCGATCCGCAATAGCGGATGTGCTCGTGCCCGCCCACCCGCATCGGCTGGTGGATGTGCCCGAGGGCGATGTAGTCGGCGGCCGGGAACGCATCGGTCGGGAAGGCCTCCAGCGTGCCGACGTAGATGTCCCGCACGGCATCGCCGCCCGTGGCGCCGACGGTGGCGAGGTGGCCGGTGGCGACGATCGGCAGGCCGCCCAGCGATGCGCTGCGCTCGCGCGCGATCTCGAACAGCGCTCCGTAGTGCGCGCGGATCGCCTGCTGCAGGGCCACCCGCTTGTCGGCCGCGCTCTCGCCGGGCAGGCTGAGCAGCAGCTCCCGTGCGCGCAGATACGGCACCGCGCACAGCACGGCGCCCGGCCCGCCGCTGCGCCGCTGCAGCACCAGCACCTGTTCCTCGGGCGTGGCAGCCGCGCAGGGCACCACGCGCGCCCCCAGTTCGGCCAGCAGCGCGCGGCTCTCGCCGAGCACCGCGGCAGAATCGTGGTTGCCGCCCAGCACCACCAATGCGGCCCCCGCATCGCGCAGCGACAGCACGGCGTGGTGATAAAGCTCGCGCGCATGGCTGGGCGGGGCCGAGGTGTCGAACACGTCGCCGGCCAGCAGCACGGCATCGGCCTGGCAGGCAGCCGCCTGCGCGGCCAGCCAGTCGATGAACGCACGGTGCTCGGCCTGCCGGCTCTTGCCCATGAAATGCTGGCCCAGGTGCCAGTCGGAAGTGTGCAGCAGACGCAAAATGGAGGGCTTTCCAGAAAGGTGCATCCGGGCGGCTGGCGCCCTCGGGTGCGGGTATGCGATAATGGTAGGCTTTTTCGAAGCGGAAAGTGCGTCGCAATGGGTGCGGCGTGGCTACCGCAGCAGCCCCCTTGAAAGGACCATGCCATGAAAGAAGGCATTCACCCCAACTACCGCGAAGTGCTCTTCGTGGACCTGTCCAACGGCTTCAAGTTCGTGACCCGTTCCTGCGTCAACACGAAGGAAACCGGCACGACCGACGACGGCCGCGAACTGCCGCTCTTCAAGCTGGACACCTCCAGCGAATCGCATCCTTTCTACACCGGCACGCAGAAGTCGGTGGACAACATGGGCGGCCGCGTGGAGCGCTTCCGCAACCGCTTCGGCAAGACGTCCACGGCTGCGAAGTAATTCCAGCCCCCGCCGGACCGGCGGGCGCGCGCCGGGGCCACGGCCCCTGCGGCCCCCCCTCCTCCAAAGGCAGCCCGGCACGTCCGCGCTGCCTTTTTGCTTTTCCCCTTACTGTCGGGCGATCGTTCCAGCCTTCCACGCGTGAATCCTCCGAACCCCGCCATCGTGACCCGAGGCGCCGCACGGCCGCTGCCGCGCTGGGCGCTGCTGCTGCTGTGCCTGGCGTATGTCGTGCCCGGTTTCGTGGCCCGCTCGCCCTGGAAGAACGCGGACGTGACCGCCTTCGGCTACATGCTCGAGCTGGCACGCGGGGCCACCGACTGGATGTCGCCCTCGCTCGCAGGCATGGCGCCGGACACCGACGGCCTGCTGCCCTACTGGCTCGGCGCGCTCGCCATCCAGGCCGCGCCGTCCTGGCTGGCCGCGGAGACGGCCGCGCGCCTGCCCTTCGCCGCGCTGCTGGTCGCCACGCTCGCCGCGACCTGGTGGGGCATGTACCACCTCGCCCGCAGCCCGGCCGCCCAGCCCGTGGCATTCGCCTTCGGGGGCGAGGCCTCGCCGCCCGACTATGCCCGGGCCATGGCCGACGGCGCCCTGCTGGCCCTGCTGGCCTGCCTGGGCCTCGCGCAGCTCTCCCACGAAGTCACGAGCTACCTCACCCAGCTCGCCTTCACGGCCCTGCTGTTCTTCGCGGCCGCCAGCCTGCCCCGGCGGAGCCTGCCGGCGTTCGCGGCCAGCCTGGCCGCTGCAGCGGCCGGACTGCTGGGACTGGTGCTGAGCGGCGCCCCGACCCTCGCCATGCTGCTGGGCGGCGGCAGTGCCCTGCTGGTCGCATGCACCACGGGCGCCGACGACGACGGCGCCGTCTCCGCCAGGCCATCGCCCGCCCCGCGGTGGGCGGGGGGCGTGGCGCTCGCCCTGCTCACGGCCCTCGCGGCGGGGCTGGCGGGCGCGCTCGATCTCTGGCGCTGGCGCATCGTCACCGAAGACGAAGCTAAGGAATGGCAGAGCCTGGTGCGCCTGCTGATCTGGTTCGCGTGGCCGGCCTGGCCCCTCGCGCTCTGGACGCTCTGGCGCTGGCGCCGGCAGATCGTCAGCAGGACGCTGCACCGGCACCTGCTGCTTCCGCTGTGGTTCGTCGCCGTGACCGTGTCCGCCACGGTGACGACGCAGCCGGCCGACCGCGCCCTGCTGCTCGGGCTCCCCGCCCTGGCCACGCTCGCGGCCTTCGCCCTGCCCACGCTGCGGCGTGCCATCGCCTCGCTCATCGACTGGTTCACGCTGCTGTTCTTCAGCGCTTCGGCCATCGCCATCTGGGTGATCTGGATCTCGGTGCAGACCGGCGTGCCCGCGAAGCCGGCCGCGAACGTCGCGAAGCTCGCGCCCGGCTACACCGCGGAGTTTTCCGCCGTGGCCTTCGGCGTGGCCCTGCTGGCCACCCTGGCCTGGTGTGCGCTGGTGGGGTGGCGCGTCTCGCGCAACCGCACCGAAATCTGGAAAAGCCTGGTCCTGCCGGCCAGCGGCGCCGCCCTCGGCTGGCTGCTGCTGATGACGCTGTGGCTCCCGCTGCTGGACTACGGCCGCAGCTACCGGCCGCAGTCCGACAGCCTTGCGCGCGTGCTGGGTGCCGATCCCGGCTGCCTGCTCGTACACGGCCTCGGCCGCGCGCAGACCGCTGGCCTGCAGTACCACGGCAGCTGGACGATGCTGCCCGTGACGCGCGCTTCTGAAATACGCCAGAGCGAATGCCGATGGCTGGTGGCCGACGCCTCCACGCAGCAGACCGTCGACCGGCTGACCCGCGGCGGCGGCTGGGAGCAGGTGGCGGTGGTGCCGCGCCCGACCGACCGCGGCGACCAGCTGCTGGTGCTGCGGCGCATCGGCGCCGGCCCCGGCGGCGGACAGCCCTGATGCCGTCGGAACGCGCGCAGGTCGCGCGCCACGCAGCCACCGTGCTCGCGGGGCAACTCGCCGTGATGGCCTTCGGCGTCACGGACACCATCGTCGCGGGCCGCCATGCGCCCGCGTCGCTCGCGGCACTCTCCATCGGCTCGGCGGTCTACGTGAGCGTGTACGTCGCGCTCATGGGCATCCTGCAGGCGCTGCTGCCCGTCTGGGCCGAGCAGCGCGGTGCCGGGGAAACCACCGCCATCGGCCGCTCGGTGCGGCAGGCGCTCTACCTTTGCGCGCTCGCCAGCCTGCTGGGCATGGCGGTGCTGCTGTCGCCGGGCGCCATCCTCCGCTGGACCGAGGTGCCGGCCGATCTGCGCGCGGAAGTCGGCCGCTACCTGACCGTGCTCGCCGCCGCCCTGCCGCCGGCCCTCGCCTTCCGCCTCTACACCACGCTCAACCAGGCCCTGGGCCGACCGCAGCTCGTCACCTGGCTGCAGGTGGGGTCGCTGCTGGTCAAGATCCCGCTCTCGATCGCCTTCACCTTCGGCTTCGCGGGCCTGCCGGCGCAGGGTGCCGTGGGCTGCGCCTGGGCCACGCTGGCGGTCAACTACCTGCTGCTGGCCATCGCCATCGGGCTGGTCCGGTCCTCTTCCCTCTATGCGCGGCTCGCATTGTGGCGTCGGCTGGAGCGGCCGGACCGCGCACAGATCGCACGCTTCGCCCGGCTCGGCGTTCCCGCCGGGCTCGCCGTGATGGTGGAGGTCACATCCTTCACGCTGATGGCGCTCTTCATCGCCCGGCAGGGCACGGTGGCCGCCGCGGCGCACCAGATCGCCGCCAACCTCACCGCCGTCCTCTACATGGTGCCGCTCTCGCTCGCCATCGCCACCAGCGCGCGCGTGAGCTACTGGCGCGGCAGCGGCGACGAGGCCCTGGCCCGCCAGGTGGCCTGGATGGGTTTCCGGATGGCGGGGGCCATCGCCCTCGCGCTCTCCGCCCTGCTCTATGCGGCACGCGCGTCCCTGGCGTCGCTCTATACCGCGTCGGCGGACGTGCTTGCGATGGCCTTCGGCCTGCTGGCCTGGGTGGCGCTCTACCACGTCGCCGACGCGCTGCAGACGTTCTGCGCCTTCGTGCTGCGCTGCTACGGCATCACGATCGCGCCCCTGTCCACGTACGGCGTGCTGCTCTGGGGCGCCGGGCTGCCGGCCGGCTACGCACTCGCCTATACCGGTTTCGCGGGCCGGGAGCCCTTGCACTCGCCCGCCGCCTTCTGGATCGGTGGCGCGCTCGCCCTGGTGGTCACCGCGGCCGTGTTCACCGCCATGCTGGCGCTGGCACTGGGGAAAGCGGGCTCGGCCGCGCGGGCCGGCGGGCGCTGAAGCGGCTCGCACGCCGCTGCGGACGGAGCCGCATCGCATCCTCCGGCTCCACATCCGTCATGGCGGCAGCCGGGCTGCGCCACAGTGCGCCATGCCGTGCCATGACCGCCTCGCCGGGCCGCCTCAGCCGCTCCGGGTTGCCGGCGCCGGCAGCGCCATGCCCCGGGGGGCCGTGCTGCGCTGGATCCGGTGCGGCGGGAACGTGACCGAGAAGACCGAACCCTTGCCGACGGTGCTCTCGATCTGCAGCGTCGCGGAGTGGCGCTGCACCACGTGCTTGACGATGGCCAGGCCCAGCCCCGTGCCGCCGGTATCGCGCGAGCGGCTCCGGTCCACGCGGTAGAAGCGCTCGGTCAGGCGGGGAATGTGCACCGAATCGATGCCCGGCCCGGTGTCGCGCACGGAGAACCGCGCGCCGCCGTCGGGCATCGGCGTCCAGTCCACCGTGATGCAGCCGCCGGCGGGCGTGTAGCGCACCGCGTTGCCGATCAGGTTCGCCAGCGCGCTCTGCAGCTCGGCCGACACACCCACCAGTTGCCCCGCGCCGCGCAGGGCTTCCGCCGGCGGGAACTCCAGCACGTGCGCGGCCGACTGGCTCCGCGTCAGCAGCGCCGACAGGCCCCGCGCCTCGTCCTCGCAGCGGCGCAGCAGCGCGTCGATGGCGGTGCACTCCGTCAGGCCCGGTGGCGGGCTGCCTTCGAGCCGCGACAGCGTCAGCAGGTCCTGCACCACGCTCTGCATCCGGCCCGCCTGCTGCGACATCATCCCGAGGTAGCGCGATCGCTCCTCGGCCGAAAGCGGCAGCGTCTGCAGCGTCTCGACGAAGCCCATCAGCACCGTGAGCGGCGTGCGGATCTCGTGGGACACGTTGGCCACGAAGTCGCGCCGCATGGCCTCCGCCTGCTCCAGCGCCGTGACGTCGCGGGACAGCAGCAGCTTGCGGCCGTCGCCATAGGGATGCAGGTGCACCGAGATGCGCACCGGCCGCGAGGCCGTGCTCTCGCGCCCCTGCAGGACCACGTCGCCGGAGAAATCCTGCGCGGCGTAGTAGGCACTGAATTCGGGATCGCGCAGCAGGTTGCCGATCGACTGGCCCAGATCCCGCGTGGCATCCAGCCCGAAATGCGCGGCAACGATCTGGTTGCACCACTCGATGTGCCCTTCGGCATCGAGCAGCATCACGCCGTTCGGCGTGGCCTGCAAGGCTTCCAGGATCTCCTGCAGGCGCGCGTCGCTCGCGGCGATCTCGGCCTGCTTCTGGCGCAGCAGGCGCCGCGTGCGGTCGGCCAACTCGCCCCACACACCCTTGAGCGCAGGGGCCTGCGCCAGATCACCGTCGCGCAGCCAGCGCACCACGCGGTAGCCCCGCGTGAGATCCCAGAGGAACCAGGCCCAGGCCGCGCCGGCGGCGGTGGCCACCGCGCCCCAGCGGCCACCCCACAGCCATCCCAGCAGCAGGCCGGCGACCTGGAACGACAGAAAGAAAAAGCAACGCCACACCATGGAAGTCCGGGGAGGTTGCGCAGGAACCGCCGTCTGCCGGTCCTGCACGCTCCTGCCGCCTCGTTGTCAGATAACGCACGCCGCCTCGCAGCCCGGACTCCAGGCGGTACGGAAGTCACTCCCATCCGCCTTCGCCAACCGGTACGCATCGGCAATCAACAAAAAAGCCCCCGCTGGGGGGCTGGTGGAAGTCAGGCGCGCATCAGGGCGGCCGGCTGCGCCGTCAGGCGGTAGCCCGCGCCGCGCACGGTCTCGACCATCGCGCCCGCGACGCCCAGCGCCTCCCGCAGCCGCTTCACATGCACGTCCACCGTGCGTTCCTCGATGAACACATGGTCGCCCCACACCTTGTCGAGCAGTTGCGCGCGACTGTGCACGCGCTCGGGATGCTTCATGAGATAGTGCAGCAGCTTGAACTCCGTCGGGCCGACCTTGAGCTGCTGCCCCTGGTAGGTCACGCGGTAGGTGCCGGCGTCCAGCACCAGTTCGGAGATGGTCACCGTGTCCGTCGCCTGTTCCGGCGCGCGGCGGCGCAGCACCGCGCGGATGCGCGCCAGCAGTTCCTGCGTGGAGAACGGCTTGGTGATGTAGTCGTCCGCGCCGGCATCCAGCCCCGCCACCTTGTCGGGCTCGTCGCCACGGGCCGTGAGCATGAGGATGGGGATGGGCTTGGTGCGGGCATCGGCGCGCCACTTGCGCGCCAACTGCAGGCCGCTCTGGCCGGGCAGCATCCAGTCGAGCAGGATCACGTCGGGCAGCACGGCATCGAGCTCGCGCTGCGCGGATTCGCCGTCCTCCGACCAGATCGGCTGGAAGCCGTTGTGGCGCAGGTTGACCGCGATCAGTTCCGCGATCGCGGACTCGTCTTCGACAATCAGTACGCGGGGAAGTCTCTTCATGGACAGCGGGCCTTTCAGAGGACGGCCGACTCGATCTCCTCGAGGGCCGTGTGGCGCACGTCCTTGCCCTTGACGAGATAGATGATGAGCTCGGCCACGTTCTTGGAGTGGTCGCCGATGCGTTCGATGGCCTTGGCGAGGAACAGCAGATCGAGGCTGGCGGAAATCGTGCGCGGGTCTTCCATCATGTAGGTGATTAGCTTGCGCACGAAGCCGTCGAACTCGCGGTCGATCAGGTCGTCTTCCTTCAGGATGGCGACGGCCGCCTTCGTGTCGAGCCGGGCGAACGCGTCCAGCGCCTTGCGCAGCAGGCCCGACGCCAGGTCGGCCGCCACGCGCAGGTCGGTGGTCGGCAGCGAACGCGCCGAGCCGCTCTCGATGATGGACTTGACCATGCGCGCCATCTTGTTGGCCTCGTCGCCCATGCGCTCCAGATTGGCCGTGGCCTTGGAGAACGCGATCAGCAGGCGCAGGTCGCGGGCCGTGGGCTGGCGGCGCGCGATGATGGACGACAGTTCATGGTCGATCTCGACCTCCATCGCATTCACGCGATGCTCGGTGGCGGCCACCTGGTCGGCGGCCTCCACGCTGAACTGCGACAGCGCGTAGATGGCCTGGCGGATCTGGGATTCGACGAGCCCCCCCAGCTCCATGACGCGGGCGGAGATGCTGTTGAGTTCGCTGTCGAACTGGGAAGAAAGGTGTTTTTCGGGCATGCGGAAGTCTCCTCGTCCGTTCAGCCGAAGCGGCCGGTGATGTAGTCCTCGGTCTCCTTGCGCTGGGGCTTGAAGAACATCTGCTCGGTCTCGCCGAATTCCATCAGGTCGCCCAGGTACATGTAGGCCGTGTAGTCGCTGCAGCGTGCGGCCTGCTGCATGTTGTGGGTCACGATGACCACGGTGTAGTCGTTCTTCAGCTCGGCGATCAGTTCCTCGACCTTGGCCGTGGAGATCGGATCGAGCGCCGAGCACGGCTCGTCGAGCAGCAGCACCTCGGGCTTGATCGCGATGCCGCGCGCGATGCACAGGCGCTGCTGCTGGCCGCCGGAGAGGCCGGAGCCGCTCTGGTGCAGCTTGTCCTTCACCTCGTTCCAGAGGGCCGCCTTGCGCAGCGCCCATTCCACGCGGTCGTCCATGTCGGTGGCGTTCAGGCTCTCGAAGAGCTTCACGCCGAAGGCGATGTTGTCGTAGATCGACATCGGGAACGGGGTGGGCTTCTGGAACACCATGCCCACCTTGGCACGGATCAGGGCCACGTCCTGCTTGCTGGTGAGCAGGTTCTCGCCGTCGAGCATGATCTGCCCCTCGGCGCGCTGCTCGGGATACAGCTCGTACATGCGGTTGAAGGTGCGCAGCAGCGTGGACTTGCCGCAGCCCGACGGGCCGATGAAGGCCGTGACCTTCTTCTCCGGAATGTCGAGGTTGATGCCCTTGAGGGCGTGGAACTTGCCGTAGTAGAAGTTCAGGTCGCGGACCGTGATCTTGGAGGCGCCGGTGGGAGTCGTGGACATGGGAATGGACCGATCTGGGCGGAAATGGTTTGTCTCAGGATTTCTGGCGCGTCAGCACCCGGGCGAGGATGTTCAGGCCCAGCACCGCGACGGTGATCAGGAACACGCCGGCCCATGCCAGCTGCTGCCAATTCTCGTACGGGCTCATAGCGAACTTGAAGATGGTCACCGGCAGGCTGGCCGTGGGCTTGGACAGATCGGCGTTCCAGAACTGGTTGTTGAGCGAGGTGAACAGCAGCGGAGCCGTTTCGCCGGCGATGCGGGCCACCGCGAGCAGCACCCCCGTGATCACGCCGGCACGGGCCGCGCGCAGCGTCACCAGGGTGATGACCTTCCACTTGGGCGTGCCCAGGGCATACGCGGCCTCGCGCAGGCTGGCCGGCACCAGCACCAGCATGTTCTCGGTCGTGCGGATGACCACCGGGATGACGATGAGCGCCAGCGCCAGGATGCCCGCGTAGGCCGAGAAGCTCTTGAAGCGCGCGACCACCACGGCGTAGACGAACAGGCCGATCACGATGCTGGGTGCCGACAGCAGGATGTCGTTCACGAAGCGCGTGGCGGATGCGAGCCAGCTGCTCTTGTCGTATTCGGCCAGGTACACGCCGGCCATGATGCCGATGGGCGTGCCGACGAACGTGGCCAGCATCACCATCACGAACGACCCGAAGATCGCGTTCGAGATGCCGCCGGCTTCGTTGGGCGGGGGCGTCATCTGCGTGAACAGCGCGACGCTGAGGCCGCCGATGCCCAGGCGGATCGTCTCCCAGAGGATCCAGACCAGCCAGAACACGCCGAAGGCCATGGCCGCCAGCGACAGGCCGAGGGCGATGTTGTTCAGGCGCTTGCGGCTGGCGTAGCGCGCCTGCCGTTCGCTGGCCGTCCGGGCCGCGGAAATGAGTTGCTGCGAGGTGCTCACGAGCGGGTTCCTTCATTCTTCTGCAGGCGCGACAGCAGCACCTTGGAGAGCGACAGCACGACGAAGGTGATGAAGAACAGCACCAGGCCCAGATAGATCAGCGAGGCCTGGTGGAGGCCTTCGCCGGCTTCCGCGAATTCGTTGGCGAGTGCCGACGTGATGCTGTTGGCCGCCTGGAAGACGGACAGCGAATCGAGCTGGTTCATGTTGCCGATCACGAAGGTGACCGCCATCGTCTCGCCGAGCGCACGGCCGAGGCCCAGCATGACGCCGCCGAGCACACCGGTCTTGGTGTAGGGAAGCACCACCTTCCACACCACTTCCCAGGTCGTGGAGCCCAGGCCGTAAGCGGACTCCTTGAGCAGCGCGGGGGTGACTTCGAAAACGTCGCGCATCACCGAAGCGATGAACGGAATGATCATGATCGCCAGGATGATCCCGGCCGACAGGATGCCGATGCCCACCGGCGGACCGGACACCAGGGCGCCGAGGTAGGGAACGCCCGACAGCAGCGACTGCAGCGGCTGCTGCACCCAGGCCGCGAGGATCGGGCCGAACACCATCAGGCCCCACATGCCGTACACGATCGACGGCACGGCGGCGAGCAGTTCGATGGCGGTACCCAGCGGGCGCTTGAGCCAGGCCGGGGAAAGCTCGGTCAGGAACAGCGCGATGCCGAAGCTCACCGGCACCGCGATCAGCAGCGCGATGAACGAGGTGGCCAGCGTGCCGTAGATCATCACCAGGCCGCCGTAGTCGTTCTGCACCGGATCCCACACGCTGCGGGCCAGGAACGTCACGCCGTACTTCTCGATGGACGGCCACGCGCCGATCACGAGCGACACCAGGATGCCGATCAGCAACGCCAGGGTCAGCATCGCGGCCCCCCGGGCGAGCCACGCAAAAATGCGGTCGGCCACGGCTCCGGAGAGCAGTGGCGCGCGGGGAGGTGTGGTGTGGGGGACGCCTGCGCTGCGCTGCAGCGGTGGGGCGGAACGTGCGGGCATGGTGCTGGACACGGCGTGCGGCCTTCTTTGCAGGGGTCTGGCCGTCTTCCGCCCGATCAGGGGATCGGGGCGGAAGACGGCGGTGGAACTTACTTCAGCGAGATCGCCTTGCCCGAAGTGTCCTTGATCTCTTCCCAGGACTTCAGCACCACGGCCTTCACGGCGTCGGGCATCGGCACGTAGTCGAGGTCGGTGGCGGTCTTGTCGCCGTTCTTGTAGGCCCAGTCGAAGAACTTCAGCGACGTGGCGGCCTGCACGGGCTTGTCCTGCGCCTTGTGCATCAGGATGAAGGTGGCACCGGTGATGGGCCAGGACTCCTTGCCCTTCTGGTTCGTCAGGATCTGGTAGAAGCTCTTGGACCAGTCGGCGCCGGCCGCAGCGGCCTTGAAGGCATCGTCGTCGGGCGACACGAAGGCGCCGTCGGCGTTCTGGAGCTGCACGTAGGTCAGCTTGTTCTGCTTGACGTAGGCGTACTCCACGTAGCCGATCGAGTTGGGCAGGCGGCCCACGAACGCTGCGACGCCTTCGTTGCCCTTGCCGCCCGCGCCGGTGGGCCAGTTCACGGCCGTGCCTTCGCCGACCTTGGACTTCCACTCCTCGTTCACCTTCGACAGGTAGTTCGTGAAGATGAAGCTGGTGCCCGAGCCGTCGGCACGGCGCACGGGAGCGATCTGCGCGTCCGGCAGGTTCACGCCGGGGTTCAGCGCCTTGATGGCGGCATCGGACCAGTTCGTGACCTTGCCCAGGTAGATGTCACCCAGCACCTGGCCGCTCAGCTTGATCTGGCCGGGGGCGATGCCCTTGATGTTGACGACCGGCACCACGCCGCCGATGACGGTGGGGAACTGCACCAGGCCCTTCTTCGCCAGCTCTTCGTCCTTCAGGGGGGCGTCCGATGCGCCGAAATCGACCGTCTTGGCCTCGATCTGGCGCAGGCCGGCACCGGAACCAACGGACTGGTAGTTGATCTTGACCCCGGTTGCCTTGTTGTAATCGGCCGCCCACTTGGAATACAGCGGAGCGGGGAAACTGGCGCCAGCGCCCGTGGCTTCCTGCTGAGCCCACGCGCTGGAGAACGCGCCCGCCGCCACCACACCCGACACCAGAACCCGAATCACAGACAGTTTCATGAAGGAACCTCTTGGTTGAGAAATCAGTGATGGCGAATGTAGAAGCGCTTTATGACAGCACTGTGACGACCCTGCCCCGCTGTCATGCCGGGCTTCCCCCGGAACGGGGGGCCAAGGGACTGCCGTCCTGTCATCGAATTGTCATGCCGCCGCCTTACGCTGGGCGCTCGCGACAATGCGGCCCTGAGTGCTATGCTGCGCCGCCTGAAAAACCAGCGCGCAGAGCGCGACACCATGCACGACGGAACCTTGCTTGCCGCGGTGGATCTCGGATCCAACAGCTTTCGCCTCGAGATCGGGCGTTTCGAACACGGGCTGATCCGCCGGATCGAGTACCTGAAGGAAACCGTCCGCCAGGGCAGCGGTCTGGACGGCGAGCGCAACCTCACGCCGGAGGCCATGCAGCGCGGCTGGGACTGCCTCGCCCGCTTCGCCGAGCGCCTGAAGGGATTTCCAGCCGACCGCGTCCGGGCCGTGGCCACCCAGACCCTGCGCGAGGCGCGCAACCGGGATGCATTCCTGCAGCAGGGCAGCGCCATCCTGGGGCACCCCATCGAGGTCGTCTCCGGCCCCGAGGAGGCCCGCCTGATCTACCAGGGCGTGGCGCACCTGCTGCCCCAGTCGGACGAACGGCGCCTGGTGGTGGACATCGGCGGCCGCTCCACCGAACTCATCCTCGGCCATGCCTTCTGCGCCGACGCGGTGGCCTCGTTCCGCGTGGGCAGCGTGGCCTGGTCCAACCGCTATTTCGCCGACGGAGCGTTCACGGCGGAATCCTTCCGCACGGCGGAGATCGCCGCGAAGGCGGTGCTGGACGAGGCGCTGAACACCTACCGCCCGCAAGCATGGGACGTGGCCTACGGCTCCTCCGGCACCGCCGGCGCGGTGGGTGAGATGCTGGCCGCCGCGGGGGGCACGCCCGGCCTGATCACGCGGGACGGCCTCGACTGGCTGCAGGAGCAGCTGCTGCGCGCGCGCTCGGCCGACAAGGTGCGCCTGGAGGGCCTCAAGGAAGACCGCCGGGCCGTGATCGGCGGCGGCATCAGCGTGCTGCGCGCCGTCTTCGACCTGCTGGAGATCCGCACCATGCAGGTCGCCCAGGGCGCGCTGCGCCAGGGCGTGCTCTACGACCTGCTGGACCGCGAACTGCCGGCGGACGACGTGCGCTCCTCCACGGTGCGCGGCCTGATGGAGCGGTTCCAGGTGGACGCGCAGCATGCCGGCCGCGTCGCCCGCACGGCCGCCCTGCTCCACGCGCAATTGCACCCGGTGGCGCAGCCCGGCGCACCGGACCACGGGGACCGCGAGCTGGTGTGGGCCGCGCAACTGCACGAGATCGGCTGCATCGTCTCCCATGGCGACCACCACCACCACGGCGCCTACATCCTGGAGCACACCGACGCGGCGGGCTTCTCGGTCTCTGAACTGCACCACCTCAGCCTGCTGGTGCAGGGGCACCGCGGCAAGGTGCGCAAGCTCGAGGCCAATCTGGACAACCCGCGCCTCGCCCGCGAACTGGCCTGCCTGCGCATGGCGGTGGCCCTGTGCCACGCGCGCCGCGACCCGGACCTGGAAGGCATCGCGCTGGCTTGCGAAGGCCACCGCTTCGTCGCGCGGGCCCGGGCCGGCTGGGCCGCGGCCTTCCCGCAATCCGCGCACCTGCTGCGCGAGGAAGGCGTCGCGTGGCAAAGAACCTCGTGGGAATTCGCGGCCGAATTGCCATGACGTGACGGGGGCCACATGACGCTGCGGGGGCCATCCCGGCCGCGGGGGATGCAAACTCATCCGTAACGGTATAAACTGTTTATACCGTTTACTACATTGCATTCCATGTCCGACTCCACGTCCGCCGCACCCCAATCCGCCCACGCCACCGCCGACGCCGCTGCAGCCCCTGCCAGCGCATCCGCATCCTCGGCACCGGCCGCCCGGGCGAAGGCCAAGGCCGGCGCCAAGCCCAAGGCGAAAGCCGATCGCAAGACCCGCGCAGACGCCAAAAGCGGCAGCGGCAAGCCTGCCGCGGCACCGGCCGCCACCCCGGCGAAGAAGAAGGCCGCGGCCGCTGCCCTGCCGGCCGAGCGCGACGCCAAGGCCCGCAAGCCGAAACTCGTGCGCGACAGCTTCACGATGCCCAAGGACGAATACGCGGCGATCGAAAACCTCAAGCAGCGCCTCGCGCTCCAGGGCACCCCGGCCAAGAAGAGCGAGCTGCTGCGCGCCGGACTGGTGCTGCTGAACGGCCTGCAGGACGCCGCGCTGGCCAAGGCCATGCAGGCGATTCCCTCGCTCAAGACGGGGCGCCCGCGCGCCGAACCGGCCAAGACCGAACCGGTCGCACCCGCCAAGGCGGCGAAGACGGCCAAACCGCGCGCCGACAAGAAGAACTGAAGCCGGGCGGCGGGCGCGCTACAGGAAGTCGGGCGCCTGCACCGCCATGAGGATGGTTTCGCTTTCCTCGGCGCGTGCACGCCGGCGCAGCCACCAGACGGCTCCCTTCCGGATGGCGCATTCCGGGGCACGCAGCCCCAGCAGTTCCGCGGCCACCTGCCCCAGCATGGGCTGATGGCCCACGACCAGCACGGCGCCGCGGCCATGCGGCCACTGCGCCAGCTCCAGCAGGTCCGCGGGGGTGCCGCCGGGAAGCAGTTCCGCCCGGAGCTTGTACTTGCGACCCAGCGCCTTCGCGGTGGATTCCGTGCGCACCGCGGGGCTCACCAGCACACGCAGTCCCTCCGGCAGCTGGCGGTCCAGCCAGGCCGCCATTCGCGCGGCCTGCTTCTCGCCACGCGGCGTCAACGGGCGCTGCAGATCATCGGCGCCCTCACGCGCTTCCTCGGCTTCGGCGTGCCGCCAGAGGATCAGGTCCATCATGGACGCGCTGCCGAGGGCGGCGCTCCGGCCAGGACGGGGCCCGGAGGCCCGTAGCGCAGCATGAGTGCCTGCTGGGCCCCATGCCCCGAGACAGGGTGCGGCGCACGCAGGTACGTGCCGTCGGATTGGAGCGTCCACGCATCGCGGTCGTCCTGCAGGTAGGCCACCAGGCATTCGTCGATGATGCGCTGGCGCAGCTCGGGGTCGTCCACCGGCCAGGCCAGTTCCACCCGGCGCAGCATGTTGCGGTTCATCCAGTCCGCGCTCGACAGCAGCAGCTGCTCGTCGCTGCCGGCACGGAAGTAGAACACCCGCGTATGCTCCAGGAAGCGCCCGATCACCGAGCGAACGCGGATGTTGTCGGCCACGCCCTTGCGCTGCGCGGGCAGCATGCAGGCACCGCGCACGATGAGGTCGATCTTCGCGCCCTTGCGCCCCGCGTCCACGAGCGCGTTCATCAGCGCCTCGTCGGTCAGGGCGTTCATCTTGGCGACGATGCGGGCATCCTCGCCGCGCGCAGCGGCCTCGCCCACCGCGGCGATCAGGTCCTGCATCTGGCGGTGCAGATGGAACGGCGCCATCACCAGGCGTTTGAGCTTGGGCAGCTTGTTCTGGCTGGCCAGGTGGTTGAACACCGCGTCCATGTCCGCGGTCACGTCCGCGTCCGCCGTGAAATAGCTCAGGTCGGTGTAGAGGCGCGCGGTGCGCGGGTTGTAGTTGCCGGTCGACAGGTGGCCGTAGCGCCTCAGGTGTTTGCCCTCGCGGCGGGTCACCAGCAGCATCTTGGCGTGCGTCTTCAGTCCGACCACGCCGTACACCACCTGCGCGCCGATGGATTCGAGGGCCTCGGCCCAGTTGATGTTCGCCTCTTCGTCGAAACGGGCCTTCAGCTCCACCACGGCCATCACTTCCTTGCCGCGCCGCACCGCCTCGCGCAGCAGCTCCATCATCTCGGAGTCTGCCCCCGTTCGGTAGATGGTCTGCTTGATGGCCAGCACCTGCGGATCGTTCACCGCCTCGCGCAGGAACTGCAGCACCGCGTCGAAACTCTCGAACGGCTGGTGCGCCAGGATGTCGCGGCGCCGGATCTGCTCGACCAGCGGCGTGCCGGCCTGCACCTGCCGGGGCCAGGCCGAGCGCCAGGGCGGGAACAGCAGCGCGGGTTCGTTGACCAGGTCCACCAGCTGCGTGAGGCGCACCAGGTTCACGGGGCCATGCACGCGGAACAGCGCGGCATCGGGCAGCGCGAACTGCGACTGCAGGAAATCCGACAGGAAACGCGAGCAGCTCGCCGACACTTCCAGCCGGACGGCCTGCCCGTAATGCCGGTGCTGCAGGCCCTGCCGCAGGGCCGTGCGCAGATTGCGCACGTCGTCTTCGTCCACCGCCAGGTCGGAATGCCGCGTCACGCGGAACTGCGAGAACTCCGTCACCTCGCGCCCGGGGAACAGTTCGCTCAGGTGTGCCCGCACAATGCTGGACAGACTGACGCACTGCGCCCCCCCGGGCGCCACCTTGACCGGCATGCGCACCAGCCGCGGCAGGACGCGCGGCACCTTGACGATGGCGATCTCGTTCTCGCGGCCGAAGGCATCGTTGCCCTTGAGCCGCACGATGAAGTTCAGCGACTTGTTCGCCACCTGCGGGAACGGGTGGGCCGGATCCAGCCCCACCGGCACCAGCAGCGGACGCACCTCGCGCTCGAAATACTCGCGCACCCAGCGGCGCTGCTCCGCGGAGCGCTCGCCGTGCGAGACGATGTGGATGCCCTGCTCCGCGAAAGCGGGCATCAGCGATTCGTTGTAGAGCGTGTATTGGCGGGCCACCAGATCATGTGCGATGGCGGAGATCGCCCCGAACGAGGCGACCGTATAGGGCCCTTTGGTTTCGCCGCTCTGCGCCGCGGTGATGTGGGGCGCGGCCCGCACTTCGAAGAACTCGTCCAGGTTGGACGACACGATGCAGAGATAGCGCAGCCGCTCCATCAGCGGCACGTCGGTGCGGGCGGCCCAGTCGAACACGCGCTCGTTGAAGGCGAGGATGCTGTGGTCGCGGTCGAGGAAGTCGGTGCCGGAATCTCCGGCGGGATGGACGGGCGGAGTCAAGGGTTCCTGGGATTCGGTAGAGGGAGCCGGTTCCGAAGAAAACGAAGGCGATGGGGGCATGGGGGGCTTGGGGTCTGGACCAGATTCGGTTTCAGTATTCAGCTCAACCATGACATTTTCATGACATGTCACCGTCTCTGTCATACGCGGACGCCCTGGCTCCATTCTGGTCTCTGCGGCGCGGTTATCCAAGGAAATGCTTGCGGTAGCGGCTCGGCAGGTCGTCGATGCGCATGAGCATCGGCAGGTCGGCCGTGTTGAAGTCCGGGTCCCAGGCGGGAGCGCCCAGCACGCGCGCCCCGAGGCGCAGGTAGCCCTTGATGAGTGCGGGAGGCTCCACGGCCAGCGAGCCGTCGAGCTGCTCCACGGGCAGGGGAAGGCGCGGAGACACTGCGTATTCCGGGGCCGCGAGGTGGGTGGCGCGGAGCTGGGCCCAGATGCTGGCGGCCGCGTTGCCGCTCAGCACGCCGTTGTGCAGCATCGGAATGCTGGCGCAGCCGATCATGGTGTCCAGCCGGTTGCGCACCATGAAATCCGCGAGCGCGCCCCAGAGCGCCATGATGACACCGCCGTGGCGGTGGTCGGGATGTACGCAGCTGCGGCCCAGCTCCACCATGCGGCCCCGCAGGTGCGCGAGCCTGGCCAGATCGAATTCCGTGTCGCTGTAGAGCCCGCCGGCGCGCAGGGCCTGCGCGGGGGTGAGCACCCGGTAGGTGCCGATCACGGCGCGCGTCTCCGTGTCGCGGACCAGCAGGTGCTCGCAATAGGCATCGAACGCGTCCACGTCGTGGCCGGGGACGGCGGTGTCCAGCCGCGCGCCCATCTCGCCCGCGAACACGAGATACCTCAGACGCTGCGCTTCCCGGACTTCCGAGGCGTCACGGGCCCAGGAGACCTCGATGCATGGGACAGCGGACGAATCGCGCCGGGGCGCCGGAACCTCCACAGGACCCGGTCGATGAAGAGACCTCCGGAAGGACATGTCCGGAGACAGGGGCAGGGTGGGAACAGGAAGGTCGCTCACGAAATACTCCCAATGGACCGTTGAACCGTCGGAGGGCGTGATGGCACGCCGCCGCGCTGGACAATGTCGCAGCGGGGCATGACAGCGCGGTGTCGTGACCATGGCGCCTTCGTGACAGCATCGGGAAATCGGCGCGCTCTCCCACGGTGATCGGGCGCGCACTCGTGGTATGCCCTGCCCTGTTGGCGGAAACAGGCTGCTACACTTTGGCGCCCTGCCGGCTCCGAGGCACAGGCCCCCTCCATCCCCCCATGCTTTCTTCCAACGTCCGGTCCATGCCTGTCCTGGCGACACCCAGCGGCCCGGCGGTGGAGCGCCTTCTCCGGGAGCAGCAGACGCTGCTGGACAGCGCGGGCGTGGGCATCGTTTTCATCCGGCAGCGGCAGGTGGTGCGCTGCAATCCCCGCTATGCGGAGATCTTCGGCTACGCCTCCACCCACGAGGCGATCGGCCTGAGCAGCCAGAGCCTGTACCCGAGCACCGCGGCATTCCGCGCCCTGGGCCGGGCGGCCTATCCGACGCTCTCCCGCGGCCTGCCCTACCGCTGCGAGTGCCAGATGCAGCGCAAGAACGGCCGGCTCTTCTGGGCCAGTCTCACGGGGCGTCTCATCAATCCCGCCGACACGTCGGAAGGCTCCATCTGGATCGTCGACGACATCGACGAGCATCGCCACGCACAGGTCCGCCTGCAGGCCGCCGTGCGGGAGAAGCAGGCCCTGTTCGACCATGCGATGGTGGGCATCGCCTTCGTGCGCGGCCACCGGCTGACCCGCTGCAACCGCCATTTCGAGCAGATGCTGGGCTATGCGCCCGGCGAGCTGGCCGAAGGCTCGCCCCGCCACTGGCATTTCAGCGACGAGGACTGGGCGGCGGTGGAGCGCGGCCATGGCGGCTCCGGTGGCCAGGAGGATGCGACCGGCTTCACCGGCGAGATCGAACTGCGCGCGAAGGACGGACGCACGGTGGTCTGCGAAGTGCGCAGCCGGGCGCTCGATCCGCTGCACCCCGGCCAGGGTGCCATCTGCATCGCCCTGGACGTGAGCGAACAGCGCAAGACGCAGGCCGAACTCGCGCGCATGCATGCCGAGCTCGAGCACCAGGTCCGGGAACGCACCCGGCAGCTGAGCGAAACCGTCGAGAGCCTGCACCGCGAGATCAACGACCGCAAGCACGACCAGGAGCGCATCTACTGGCTGGCCCACTACGATCCGCTCACCGGGCTGCCGAACCGGACCCTGCTGGCCGAACGCGCCCAGCATGCGATCCGCGTGGCCCAGGAGAACGGCACGCCGCTGGCCGTGGTGTTCCTGGATCTGGACCATTTCAAGCACGTCAACGATTCGCTCGGCCACCGCGTGGGCGATGCCCTGCTCGTCGAGATCGCCAAACGCCTGCGGGCCGTGGTGCGCGACCGCGATACCGTCTCGCGGCTCGGGGGCGACGAATTCATCCTGCTGCTGCCCGGAGCGAACGCGCACGGCGCGGCGCGCGTGGCCACCAAGCTGCAGGAGGCGTCGCGCCAGGCCTACCAGATCGGCCACCACGAACTCACCATGGCGCCGTCCATGGGCATCGCCCTCTTCCCGAGCGACGGCAGCGATTTCGAGACGCTCACGCAGTCGGCGGACGTGGCGATGTACCGGGCCAAGCTCGACGGCCGCAACACCTACCGCTTCTTCACGCCGGAGATGCAGGCGCAGTCGGTGCGCGCGCTGCGGCTGGAGAACGCCCTGCGCCGTGCGCTGGAGCGCGGCCAGCTGCAGCTGCATTACCAGCCGCAGATCACCATCGCCACCGGCGAGATCCGGAGCGTGGAAGCCCTGATGCGGTGGCAGCATCCGGAGCTGGGGTCGGTGTCGCCCGCGGAATTCATCCCGATCGCCGAAGACAGCGGGCAGATCCTGCAGATCGGCGAATGGGTCATGCGGACGGCGCTGGCGCAGCTGCAGGTCTGGCACGGCATGGGCCTGGGCTGGCTGTCGGTGGCCGTGAATCTTTCGGCACTGCAGTTCCGCCAGCCGCAGTTGCCCGAACTCGTCAGCCGGATCCTGGACGAAACGCAGCTCGTTCCCCAGCGGCTCGAGCTGGAGCTGACCGAGGGCGTCGCCGTGGACGACCCGCGCTCGGCCATCGCCACCATGGACCAGCTGTTCGCGCGCGGCGTGCGGATGTCGATGGACGATTTCGGCACCGGCTATTCATCGCTGAGCCAGTTGAAGCGCTTCCAGATCTACAAGCTCAAGATCGACCAGTCCTTCGTGCGCGACCTGGGCGTGGACAGCAACGACCGGGCCATCGTGAGCGCCATCATCCGCATGGCGCAGGCCCTGGGCATCCGCACCACCGCCGAAGGGGTGGAGACGGCCGAACAGCTCGAATACCTGCGGGAACAGGGCTGCGACGAGGCGCAGGGCTACTATTTCAGCCGGCCCCAGTCCGCCGAACACATCACCCCCCTGCTGCTGCAGCGCCGGCTCGCCATCGGCGGCTGACCGCGCCCGTGCGGCCGCTTCAGCCCGCCCGGGCCGCGTCCGCCAGCTGGTGCGCGAAATGGCTGGCGCGGTCCGCGTCCGCGGTCTCGACCATCACGCGCAGCAGCGGCTCGGTCCCGCTCGCCCGCACCAGCACGCGGCCCTCGCTGCCCAGTTCCGCTTCGACCGAGCGCAGCGCGTCCTGCAGCACGGCGTTGGTTTTCCAGTCCTGGCCGGGGAGCAGCCGCACGTTGACCAGCACCTGCGGAAAGAGCCGCACGCGCTCCAGCGACTGCGCCAGGCTGCGCCCGCTGCGCACGCAGGCCTGCAGCACCTGCAGCGCGCTGACGAGGCCGTCGCCCGTGGTGTGGCGGTCCAGCGCCAGCAGATGGCCGGAGCCCTCGCCGCCCAGCAGCCAGCCGTGGCGCGCCAGCTCTTCCAGCACGTAGCGGTCGCCGACTTTGGCGCGCACCAGCTCCACGCCGTCGGCCTTGAGCGCCAGCTCCACCGCCATGTTGGTCATGAGCGTACCCACCACGCCGGGCAGGCGCTCGCCGCGTGCCAGCCGGTCGCAGGCCATGAGATAGAGCAGCTCGTCGCCGTTGTAGAGGCGGCCGGCGGCATCCACCATCTGCAGCCGGTCCGCGTCGCCGTCGAGCGCGACGCCGTAATCGGCGCGGTTGGCGCGCACCGCCCGGACGAGCGCGTCCGGATGGGTGGCACCGACCTGGTGGTTGATGTTGAGGCCGTCCGGCGCGCAGCCGATCGCCAGCACCTCGGCGCCCAGTTCATGGAACACCTTGGGCGCGATGTGGTAGGCCGCGCCGTGCGCGGCGTCCACGACGATCTTCACGCCGCGCAGCGTCAGGTCCTGCGGGAACGTGCTCTTGCAGAACTCGATGTACCGGCCGGCGGCGTCTTCCAGGCGGCGCGCCTTGCCGAGCGAGGCGGAATCCGCCCAGCTCGGCGCCTCGTCCAGCGCCGCCTCCACGGCCAGTTCCCACTCGTCGGGCAGCTTGGTGCCGCGGGCGCTGAAGAACTTGATGCCGTTGTCGGGATAGGCATTGTGGCTGGCGCTGATCACCACGCCCAGGCTCGCGCGCTGCGCGCGGGTCAGGTAGGCCACGCCGGGCGTGGGCAGCGGCCCGAGCAGCACCACGTCCACCCCGGCGGAATTGAAGCCCGACTCCAGCGCGCTCTCCAGCATGTAGCCGGAGATGCGGGTGTCCTTGCCGATCAGCACCGTGGGGCGCTCTTCGGTGCGCCGCAGCACGCGACCGACGGCGTGCGCCAGCCGCAGGACGAAGTCCGGCGTGATGGGCGCCTGTCCCACGGTTCCGCGGATACCGTCCGTTCCGAAATATTTACGGGCCATGCGTAGATCTCCTTGTCGTTCCGTTGTTGTTATGCAGCGGGGCGCCCCATCGGCTCCTGCACCGGTGGCCGCGCCGCGTTCCAGACCTGCAGGGCCGCGACCGTCTCCGTCACATCATGCACCCGCACGATGCGCGCTCCGCGCTCCACCGACAGCAGCGCCGCGGCCACGCTCGGGGCCATGCGTTCTTCCACGGGCAGCCCGGTCACGGCGCCCAGCGAGGACTTGCGCGACCAGCCCGCCAGCCAGGCATGGCCGCTATCGGCAGCCAGTTCGTTCTGCCGGGCCAGCAGCGCGAAGTTCTGCTCCACCGTCTTGCCGAAGCCGATGCCGCAGTCGAGCACGATCCGGGAAGCCTCCACGCCCCGGCCGCGCAGTTCCGCGGCGCGTGACGCGAGGAAAGCGCGCACCGGCTCCACCGGGTCGCCGTGCATGGGCGCAGTCTGCATGGTCTGCGGATCGCCGTGCATGTGCATCAGGCACACCCCGCATTGCGCATGCCCGGCCACCGCCTCCACCGCGCCCGGTTGCCGCAGCGCCCAGATGTCGTTGACGATGTCGGCTCCCAGGTCGAGCACTGCCCGCATCACCGCGGGCTTGTAGGTATCCACGGAAACCGGCACACCCCAGCCGACGGCGGCCTTCACCACGGGCAGGACGCGCGCCAGCTCTTCGTCGAGCGGCACGGCCGGGCTGCCCGGCCGGGTGGACTCACCTCCGATATCGAGGATGTCTGCGCCCTGGCGCAGCATCTCCTCGCCGCGGCGCAGCGCATCCGCGACCGCCTGGTGGCGGCCTCCGTCGGAAAACGAATCCGGCGTGGTGTTCAGGATGCCCATCACACGCGGGCGCGAGAGGTCGATGCGAAACCGCGAGGTCTGCCAATGCATGCGGAGAGCCGGTTCAGTCAAGGAAAGCAATGAATGGAACGGAGATCATCGCAGCGGTCGCCGGGGATGGAGCGCAATGGCGCACGACGCTGCGCTCCAGGCGCGGAAAACGCAGAAACGGGGCCGAAGCCCCGTTTGCACGAACCCCGGAAGGGGGTTGGTTCTCCCGCGTCACGCCGCGGTGGGCGCCGTATCGCTCGCCACCGGCGCGGGCGTGCCGCCACCGGAGGAGTTGTCGCCGCCGGACGACGGCGTGCGGGGCGTCCAGTCCTTGGGCGGGCGCGGCGGCTTGCCGGCCATGATGTCGTCGAGCTGCTCGGTGTCGATGGTCTCCCATTCGAGCAGGGCGTTCGCCATGGCGTGCATCTTGTCCTGGTTGTCCTCGATGAGTTTGCGCGCCAGGGCGTACTGCTCGTCGATGATGCGGCGGACTTCGCCGTCCACCTTCTCCATCGTCTGCTCGCTCATGTTGTTCGTCTTGGTGACCGAACGGCCGAGGAACACCTCGCCCTCGTTCTCGGCATACACCATGGGGCCCAGGGCCTCGGTCATGCCGTAGCGCGTGACCATGTCGCGGGCGATCGAGGTGGCGCGCTCGAAGTCGTTGCTCGCGCCGGTGGTCATCTGGTTCATGAAGACCTCTTCCGCGATCCGGCCGCCGAACAGCATGCTGATCTGGTTGAGCATGAACTCGCGGTCGTAGCTGTAGCGGTCCTTCTCGGGCAGGCTCATCGTGACACCCAGCGCACGGCCGCGCGGGATGATGGTGACCTTGTGCACCGGGTCGCACTTGGGCAGCAGCTTGCCGATCAGGGCGTGACCGGACTCGTGGTAGGCCGTGTTGCGGCGCTCTTCCTCGGGCATGACCATGCTCTTGCGCTCGGGGCCCATGATGATCTTGTCCTTGGCCTTCTCGAAGTCCTGCATCTCGACGGTGCGCGCATTGCGGCGTGCGGCCATCAGCGCAGCCTCGTTGCAGAGGTTGGCCAGATCGGCGCCGGACATGCCGGGGGTGCCGCGGGCGATGACCGCCGCGTTCACGTCCTGGCCCACCGGAACCTTGCGCATGTGCACGTTCAGGATCTGTTCGCGGCCGCGGATGTCGGGCAGCGTGACATAGACCTGTCGGTCGAAACGACCGGGGCGCAGCAGCGCCTGGTCCAGGATGTCGGGACGGTTGGTGGCCGCCACGACGATCACGCCGAGGTTGGTTTCGAAGCCGTCCATCTCGACCAGCATCTGGTTGAGGGTCTGCTCGCGCTCGTCGTTGCCGCCACCCAGGCCGGCACCGCGCTGGCGGCCCACCGCGTCGATTTCATCGATGAAGATGATGCAGGGTGCGTTCTTCTTGGCGTTCTCGAACATGTCGCGCACGCGGGCCGCGCCCACGCCGACGAACATCTCGACGAAATCGGAGCCGGAGATGCTGAAGAACGGCACCTTGGCCTCGCCGGCGATGGACTTGGCCAGCAGCGTCTTGCCGGTGCCGGGAGGGCCGACCAGCAGCAGGCCGCGCGGGATGCGGCCACCCAGCTTCTGGAATTTCTGCGGATCCTTCAGGAAGTCGACGACTTCCTTGACTTCTTCCTTGGCCTCGTCGCAGCCGGCCACGTCGGAGAACGTGACGGTGTTGTTGTTCTCGTCAAGCATGCGCGCCTTGCTCTTGCCGAAGCTGAAGGCGCCGCCCTTGCCTCCGCCCTGCATCTGCCGCATGAAGTACACCCAGACGCCGATCAGCAGCAGCATCGGGCCCCAGCTCACGAGCAGGGTCATCAGCAGGGAGCCTTCCTCGCGGGGCTTGACGTCGAACTTGACGTTGTTGCTGATCAGGTCGCCGACCAGGCCGCGGTCGAGGTAGGTGGCCGTGGTGCGGACCTTGCGCTCGTCGTTGGTGGTGGCGACGATCTCGGTGCCGCCCTGTCCTTCCTGGATGGTGGCGTTCTTGATGCGGCCGCCACGCACTTCATCAAGGAATTCCGAATACCCGATATTGCCGGCGCTGGCGCCCGCACGGGTGTCGAATTGCTTGAACACCGTGAAAAGCACCATGGCGATCACGAGCCACACGGCAATTTTCGAAAACCATTGATTGTTCAAAGCGGGGCTCCAGAATCGAGGGGGAGAACAATGGCCGGATCAGAGACTCACCGACGGCATGTTCCTGCGCATTTAGGGCGCATTTTAGGCCTTTCAAGGCATTCGGCCGCGCGCCTTTACCCCAACCGCGGCTATGGTCACCATAGGAAGCGTGCCAGGCCGTCGCGGGCACGGCGCGTCGGCCGTCACCCGCCCGGGGCGATTTCCCGCGCGGTTATTTGCGCAATCCCATGCCGACGAGAAAGGTTTCCGAGGATTTGTCGCGCGAGGCCTTGGGCTTGACCGATTTGACGGTGCGGAAACTCTCCTTGAAGAGCTGCACCAGCTGCGCATAGCCGCTGCCATGGAAGAGCTTCACCACCAGCGCGCCGTCGGGTTTGAGGTGCTGCTGCGCGAAATCCACGGCCAGCTCGATCAGGTGGGCGATCCGCACCGCATCCACCGACTCCACGCCCGAGAGATTGGGCGCCATGTCGGACACCACCACGTCCACCGGCCGCCCCTGCACGGTCTCCTGCAGGCGGGCGAGCACGTCCTCTTCGCGGAAGTCGCCCTGCAGGAAGGTGACGCCCTCGATCGGCTCCATCGGCAGGATGTCGAGCGCGATCAGCGTGCCGTTGAGCTGCCCGGTGGCCGCGCCGGAGGGCGCCATGCGCCGCCGGAGGTACTGGCTCCAGGCGCCGGGCGAGGAGCCGAGATCGACCACCACCTGGCCGGGGCGGATGAGCCCGAGGGTCTCGTCGATCTCCTTGAGCTTGTAGGCGGCGCGTGCGCGGTAGCCCTCTTTCTGGGCGAGTTTGACGTAGGTGTCGTTGACGTGGTCGTGCAGCCACGCCTTGTTCACCTTCTTGCTTTTCGTGTTGGCTTTCATCCTGCCTCGATAATACGGTCCATGCCCCAAATCCAATTGACCCCCGCGGAGCGCCGGGAACACCGCGCCAACGCCCACCACCTGGACCCCGTGGTGATGATCGGAGGCGACGGCCTCACCGCAGCGGTCCAGAAAGAGGTCGATGCCGCGCTGTCGGCCCACGGCCTGATCAAGGTGCGCATTCTCGGCGACGACCGTGCCGCGCGCGACCAGATCTACCAGAAACTGGCCGACGAACTGGATGCCGCCCCCATCCAGCACATCGGCAAGCTCATCGTGCTCTGGCGCCCTCCGGCGCAGAAGGCCAAGACGGTCGACGAGGACCGCATGCCCGGCCCGCGCGACATCAAGGTGCTGAAATTCAGCAAGCGCGGCGGCCAGCGCCCGGAAGTGAAGCAACTGCGCGTGCTGGGCAACCAGCGCCTGACGCCCGGCGGCCAGATCAAGCGGGCCAAGAAGCCCAAGCAAACCTCCGTCAAGAAGCGCCAAGCCGACTGATGCGACGACACCCTCCTGAGCGGCTTCGCCGCTTCCCCCCGCTCTCGCCGTGCTGCGCACGGCGGGCAGGGGAACGACGCCAGCGGCCGGGCAAAGCCCGTTCCGCGGCGTCTGCCGGCATGGCCTGCTCCGCGGCCCTCGGCCAGGTGACGCAGCACCGGATATCGCGCCATCCATCACTGAAATGAGCACGGCAGCCGATTTCCCGATGCGGGATTCCCCTCAGCGCCACGTGCTCTGCATGAAGTGGGGCACGAAGTACGGCCCGGAGTACGTCAACCGCCTCTACGCGATGGTGCGTCGGCACCTGACGGGCCCGTTCCGCTTCGTGTGCCTCACGGACGACACGCGCGGCATCCGCGGCGAGGTGGAGTGCTTCCCGATTCCGGCGCTCGAGCTGCCCGAAGGCATTCCCGAGCGCGGATGGACCAAGCTCGCCACCTTCCACCCTGACCTGTACGGGCTGCGCGGCCCGGCGCTGTTCCTCGACGTGGACGTGGTGGTCGTCGGCCCGCTGGACGACTTCTTCACGCAGCCGGGCGAATTCGTCATCATCCACGACTACAAGCGGCCCTGGCGGGTCACCGGCAATTCTTCGGTCTACCGCTTCGAGATCGGCGCGCACCCGGACGTGCTCGCCTACTTCCGCGACCACTTCGATGCGATCCGCTCGAACTTCCGCAACGAGCAGGCCTACCTGTCCGACTTCCTGCACCAGCAAGGCAAGCTGAGCTACTGGCCCGCGCCGTGGTGCCCGAGCTTCAAGTACCACAGCATCCCGCGCTGGCCGGCCAACTACTGGCGGCCGCCCGCGATCCCGCCGGGCGCGCGCATCGTGATCTTCCACGGGGAATGCAACCCGCCCGATGCGCTGGCGGGACGGCGCAACCGGCGCTGGCGCCACATCGAGCCCACGCTCTGGGTGGCGGAGCACTGGCGCGAGTGAGCGGCGCACTGCGGGCCGGTGCCCGCAGGTTCAGAACCATCGGGAGCCGGTCAGCGCGGCGGCCCCGACACGCGCAGCAGCACGCGCAGCGCGCAGATCCACTGCACGGCATACATCGCCGTGCCCACGCTATGCCAGAGGCGCAGATCGGTGCGGGCCACGATGCGCGGTGCCACGCCGAACTGCACCAGCAGGGCCAGCAGCATGCCGCCGATGATCCAGGGCATGGCATCGCGTGCCCAGGCCTCCTGAGGCGCGTCGCCCCGGCGCATGGAGGCCAGCAGCAGGGCCAGGCCACAGCCGGCGGAGACGAAGGTCTGCGCCTCGAACAGGCGTGCCGCAAGGGTGCCGGCCATGGCCGGCGTCGGCAGGTGCTTGAAGAGCATCGGCACGGCCAGGAAGCCGATCGCCGACAGACTGCCCCACCAGAGGGCGGCCAGCAGGACGGGAAGGCGTTGTCGCATCGCGGGCTCCTGGGGTGTCCGGCCGTGCCGAGGCGGCGGACGGATCAGAGGTAACGGACGCCCACGACCTCGTAGCGGCGCAGGCCGCCGGGTGCCTGCACCTCGGCCGTGTCGCCCTCTTCCTTGCCGATGAGCGCGCGCGAGATCGGGCTCGACACGTTGATCAGGCCCTGCTTGAGGTCCGCCTCGTCTTCGCCGACGATCTGGTAGGTCACGCGGTCGCCGGATTCCTCGTCCTCGAGGTCCACCGTGGCGCCGAACACGACCTTGCCGCCCGCGTCGAGCTGCGAGGGATCGATCACCTGTGCGGCGGACAGCTTGCCCTCCACTTCCTGGATGCGGCCTTCGATGAAGCCCTGGCGGTCCTTGGCGGCTTCGTATTCGGCGTTCTCGCTCAGGTCGCCCTGGGCGCGGGCCTCGGCGATGGCATTGATGACGGAGGGCCGCTCGACGGTCTTCAGGCGGTGCAGCTCTTCCTTGAGCTTTTCCGCGCCGCGCTTGGTGAGGGGGATGGTGGCCATTGAATCAGTCTCCACGTTCAACTCATGCCGCGCCCGTGGCGCGGCCTACCGGCGCCGGAAGTCCGGGAGTGTCCCGGCGGCGCCCCAAAAGCAAACCGCCGCGCGTTGCCGCGCGGCGGTCTCGGTCTGTGTCACCGGCAAATTATGCCGGTTTTTCCCGCCATTCCCCACCCGTTCGCCATCCCGGAAGGGACAGCGGACGGGCGGACGGCGGCGGCGTCACACGGCGGCCAGCTGCGCGTGCAGCTCCTGCACCGAATACACCTCCAGGCTCTGCAGGTGCTTCATGCCTTCCACCGCGGCTTCGGCGCCGAAGATGGTCGTGAAGGTGGTCACGCGGGCCTGCAGCGAGCTGGTGCGGATCGCGCGCGAGTCGGCGATCGCGTTGCGGCGCTCCTCCACCGTGTTGATGACCATGACGATCTCGTCGTTCTTGATCATGTCCACGATGTGCGGGCGGCCTTCCGTGACCTTGTTCACCACCTTGACCGGCACGCCGGCGTCGGAGATGGCCGCGGCCGTGCCCTTCGTGGCCACGAGGTCGAAGCCCATGGCCGCGAGTTCGCGGGCGATCGCCACGGCGCGCGGCTTGTCGCCGTTCTTCACCGTGAGGAACACCTTGCCCGAGGTGGGCAGCTTGGTGCCGGCGCCGAGCTGGCTCTTGACGAAGGCTTCGCCGAAGGTCTTGCCCACGCCCATCACTTCGCCGGTGGACTTCATCTCGGGGCCGAGGATCGTGTCCACGCCCGGGAACTTCACGAAGGGGAACACCGCTTCCTTCACGCTGAAGTACGGCGGCGTCACCTCCTCGGTGATGCCCTGGGATGCGAGCGACTGGCCGGCCATGCAGCGCGCGGCCACCTTCGCCAGCTGGATGCCCGTGGCCTTGGAGACGAACGGCACCGTGCGCGAGGCGCGGGGGTTCACTTCCAGCACGTAGATCACGTCCTGCCGCGCGCCGTTCTCTTCGCGCTCCTGGATGGCGAACTGCACGTTCATCAGGCCCACCACGTTCAGGCCCTCGGCCATGGCGGCGGTCTGGCGCTTGAGCTCGTCGACCGTGGCCTTGGAGAGGTAGTACGGCGGCAGCGAGCAGGCGGAATCGCCCGAGTGCACGCCGGCCTGCTCGATGTGCTCCATCACGCCGCCGATGAACACCTTGCCTTCGGGGTCGCGCAGGCAGTCCACGTCGCACTCGATCGCGTCGTTCAGGAAGCGGTCCAGCAGCACCGGGGAATCGTTGCTCACCTTGACGGCCTCGCGCATGTAGCGCTCGAGGTCGCGCTGCTCGTGCACGATTTCCATCGCGCGGCCGCCCAGAACGTAGCTGGGGCGCACCACGAGCGGGTAGCCCAGGGCGGCGGCCTTCTCCAGCGCCTCGGCCTCGGTGCGGGCGGTGGCGTTGGGCGGCTGGCGCAGGCCCAGTTCATGCAGCAGCTTCTGGAAGCGCTCGCGGTCTTCCGCGGCATCGATCATGTCCGGGCTGGTGCCGATGATCGGCACGCCTTCGGCCTCCAGGCCCAGCGCGAGCTTGAGCGGCGTCTGGCCGCCGTACTGCACGATCACGCCCGTGGGCTTTTCCTTGTCGACGATCTCCAGCACGTCTTCGAGCGTGAGCGGCTCGAAGTACAGGCGGTCGGAGGTGTCGTAGTCGGTGGAGACCGTCTCGGGGTTGCAGTTGACCATGATGGTCTCGTAACCATCCTCGCGCATGGCGAGCGCGGCGTGCACGCAGCAGTAGTCGAACTCGATGCCCTGGCCGATGCGGTTCGGCCCGCCGCCCAGCACCATGATCTTCTTCTTCGAAGACGGCTCGGCCTCGCACTCTTCCTCGTAGGTCGAGTACATGTAGGCGGTGTTGGTGGGGAATTCGGCGGCGCAGGTGTCCACGCGCTTGTACACGGGGCGCACGTTCAGCGCGCGGCGCGCCTCGCGGACGGCTTTCTCGTTGGTCTTCAGCAGCTTGGCCAGGCGGCGGTCGGAGAAGCCCTTCTTCTTGAGCACGCGCAGCGTGTCGGCGTCCAGCGCGGCCAGCGCGCCCTCGCCCTTCTCGTCGCAGAGCCGGTCGAGGTCGAGCTCGATCTTCACGATCTCCTCGATCTGCACCAGGAACCACTTGTCGATCTTGGTGAGGTCATACACCTCGTCGACCGACAGGCCCATGGCGAATGCGTCGCCCACGTACCAGATGCGCTCGGGACCGGGCTCGCCCAGTTCCTTTTCGAGCAGTTCGCGGTCCTGGGTCTTCTCGTTCATGCCGTCCACGCCCACTTCCAGTCCGCGCAGGGCCTTCTGGAAGGATTCCTGGAAGGTGCGGCCCATGGCCATCACCTCGCCCACGGACTTCATCTGCGTGGTGAGGCGGCTGTCGGCGGTCGGGAACTTCTCGAACGCGAAACGCGGGATCTTGGTGACCACGTAGTCGATCGAGGGCTCGAACGAGGCCGGCGTGGCACCGCCCGTGATGTCGTTGCGCAGCTCGTCGAGCGTGTAGCCCACGGCCAGCTTGGCCGCGACCTTGGCGATCGGGAAACCCGTGGCCTTGGAGGCCAGCGCCGAGGAGCGCGACACGCGCGGGTTCATCTCGATGACGACCATGCGGCCGTCCTTCGGGTTGATGGAGAACTGCACGTTGGAGCCGCCGGTGTCGACGCCGATCTCGCGCAGCACGGCCAGCGAGGCATTGCGCAGGACCTGGTACTCCTTGTCGGAGAGCGTCTGCGCCGGTGCCACGGTGATCGAGTCGCCCGTGTGCACGCCCATCGGGTCCAGGTTCTCGATGGAGCAGATGATGATGCAGTTGTCCGCCTTGTCGCGGACCACTTCCATCTCGTACTCCTTCCAGCCGAGCAGCGATTCCTCGATCAGCAGCTCGTTGGTGGGCGAGGCTTCCAGGCCGCGCTTGCAGATGGTCTCGAACTCTTCCGGGTTGTAGGCGATGCCGCCGCCGGTGCCGCCGAGCGTGAAGCTGGGGCGGATCACCGTCGGGAAGCCCACGCTGCGCTGCACGGCCCAGGCCTCGTCCATCGAGTGGGCGATGCCGGAACGCGCCGAGCCCAGGCCGATGCGGGTCATCGCGTCCTTGAACTTCAGGCGGTCCTCGGCCTTGTCGATGGCCTCGGGCGTGGCGCCGATCAGCTCCACCTTGTACTTGTGCAGCACGCCGTTGCGCCACAGGTCGAGCGCGCAGTTCAGCGCGGTCTGGCCGCCCATGGTGGGCAGGATCGCGTCCGGGCGCTCCTTGGCGATGATCTTCTCGACCGTCTGCCAAGTGATCGGCTCGATGTAGGTGACGTCGGCCGTGGCCGGGTCGGTCATGATCGTCGCGGGGTTGCTGTTGATCAGGATGACCTTGTAGCCCTCTTCGCGCAGCGCCTTGCAGGCCTGCACGCCGGAGTAGTCGAACTCGCAGGCCTGGCCGATGATGATCGGGCCGGCGCCGATGATGAGGATCGATTTGAGGTCGCTGCGCTTAGGCATTCTTGTTCTCCGTCTTGTGCTTTTCCATCAGCGCCGTGAAGCGGTCGAACAGATAGGCGATGTCGTGCGGGCCGGGCGATGCCTCGGGGTGGCCCTGGAAGCAGAACGCGGGCTTGGACGTGTGCTCCAGGCCCTGCAGCGTGCCGTCGAACAGGCTCACGTGGGTGGCGCGCAGGCTGGCGGGCAGCGAATCGGCCTCCACGGCGAAGCCGTGGTTCTGGCTGGTGATGCTCACGCGGCCGTCGTCCAGGTCCTTCACGGGATGGTTCGCGCCGTGGTGGCTGTTGTCCATCTTGAAGGTCTTGGCGCCGCAGGCCAGGGCCATGATCTGGTGGCCCAGGCAGATGCCGAAGAGCGGCACGCCCGCGTCGATGACGCGGCGCGTGGCCTCGATGGCGTAGTCGCAGGGCGCCGGGTCGCCGGGGCCGTTGGAGAGGAACACGCCGTCGGGGTTCATGGCCAGCACCTCGGCCACGGGCATCGTGGCGGGCACCACCGTGAGCTTGCAGCCGCGCTCGGCCAGCATGCGCAGGATGTTCTTCTTCACGCCGTAGTCGTAGGCCACGACGTGGAAGCGCGGGGCCGACTGGGTGCCGTAGCCTTCGCCCAGCGTCCATTCGGTCTGGTCCCAGGCATAGGCGCTCTGCGTGCTCACCACCTTGGCGAGGTCCAGGCCCTTCATGCTCGGCGCGGCCTTGGCGGCGGCCAGAGCTTCGTCGATGCGCGCCTGCGTGACGGATTCGCCGGCGCCCAGGCCGAGGATGGCGCCGTTCTGCGCGCCCTTGTCGCGCAGCAGGCGCGTCAGCTTGCGGGTGTCGATGTCGGCGATGGCCACGGTATTGCCGCGCGCGAGGTACTGCGAGAGCGTCTCGGTGCTGCGGAAATTGCTGGCCAGGAGGGGCAGGTCCTTGATGATGAGACCTGCGGCATGGATCTTGTCGGCCTCGACATCCTCGGAGTTGACGCCATAGTTGCCGATGTGCGGATACGTCAGCGTGACGATCTGCTGGCAATAGCTGGGGTCGGTGAGGATTTCCTGGTAGCCGGTGATGGCGGTGTTGAACACCACTTCACCGACCGTGGTGCCGGCGGCACCGATCGAGCGACCAATAAAGACCGTGCCGTCTGCGAGCGCCAGGATGGCGGGCGGGAAGGTTCCCTTGAGAGACAAAAGCACTGGGTTCTCCGGATGGTTACGGGTCGCCCGGAGCCCCCCGGCGAGAAACCTGGGAAGCTGCTTTTATGGAAGGATTGCTTTGGTTGCGGCCGGGCGACGTTTTTGCGGGAAAGCCTCCAATTGTAGCCTCACCCGCATGCCGCCGGTGCCCCGCCGGCATTCACCCGACCCGCTCAGAGGGTGTTGCGCGGGCGTTGCGACAGCTGGGCGAAGGCGGTGGTGAGCGCGCTCAGCTCGCCCGCGCCGACGGTGCCGTCGCCATTGCCCGCGGCGCCCCGGTCCACGAGACGCAGCAGCGACTGCGCGAATTCTCCGCCGCCCTGCGGGCCGGTCGTCTGTGCGAGGCCCTGCAGGAACTCGTCGCGCGTGATGGTGCCGTCCTTGTCCGCGTCGAAGCCGGCCGTGAGCTGCTCCTTCTGCGCATCCGTGGCGCCGAAGCGGGTGAGCAGCGCCTGGAAATCCTCCTTCGGCACCGGCTTGTTGGCGGACAGGGCCTGCAGCGCGCCACCGGCCGCGCCACCCGCGCCCAGCAGGCCGACACGGGTTTGGCCCACCGTGCCGGACGAGGCCAGCACGCCCTGGCCCGCCAGGCGCGCGAGCCCCCCGGCATCCTGGCTGAGGGTGACGATGGCGGAAGGATCGGGTGCGGACGGCGCATCGCTGCCCTGACGCGCCGTGCCGGCCGACGCCTTGGAGGAGGACGCCGCATTGAACAGCATGGACGCGACGGACGCGAGACCGGAAACGATGGGGGACATGGCCGCTGGCTCCTGGTGGACGGGCTCCCGCGCGCCCCGGGCACCCTGCCCGGCGCGCAGCCACGGGCGCCCACCGCAAGGGTACGCGGCCGGGTGGCGGACGATCGCCGGAAGAAGACGGCAAGCACCCGGCTTTTCGGGCGCCTGCCGCGCGCCGCCTACGGGCACGGCGCGGACCTGCGAGAACCTGCGCGGCGCTGCACCGCGCCGGGGATGCAGGTCGGAGGGGTCAGCGGCAGCGGCGCTTCAGCGGCTGTGACCGTGTCCGCGCACCGCGCCCGGCGCTCGTCCGCGTTCGGCCACGGCCCCGCCGGCCTGGCGCGAGCCGGGGCGCATCAGGGCATAGGCCGCGGCGAGCAGCACGAACCACAGCGGCGTCGCGATCAGGGCCTGGCGCGTGTCGGCTTCCAGCGCGAGCAGCCCCAGGATGAAGACGAAGAACGCCAGGCAGACGCCGCACATCGCCAGGCCGCCGGGCATGCGGTAGATGGAGGCCGCATGCCGCTCGGGGCGCTGGCGGCGGTAGGCGATGTACGACAGCAGGATCATCGACCAGGTGAACATGAAGAGGATCGCCGAGACGGTGGTGACCAGCGTGAAGGCCTCCACCAGGTCCGGAATGATCCACATCAGCACGGCGCCGGCCAGCAGGCAGGTGCAGGAGAACAGCAGCCCGCGCGACGGTACGTGCTGGCGGGACAGCTTCTGGAAGGCGCGGGGTGCGTCGCCCTTGAGCGCCAGGCCGTAGAGCATACGGCTGGTGGAGAACACGCCGCTGTTGGCCGATGAAGCCGCCGAGGTCAGCACCACGAAGTTGATCACCCCGGCCGCTGCCGGCAGCCCCGCCAGCACGAACAGTTCGACGAACGGGCTCTTGCCGGGCACCACCTCGCGCCACGGGGTGACGGCCATGATCGCGATGAGGGCGAGCACGTAGAAGACGATGATGCGGATGGGAATGGAGTTGATGGCGCGCGGCAGGCTGCGCTCCGGATCCTGCGCCTCCGCGGCAGTGGTGCCGACGAGTTCGATGCCCGAGAACGCGAACACCGCGATCTGGAAGCCCGCGAAGAAGCCCATGAGCCCGTGCGGGAACATGCCGCCGTCGTTCCACAGGTGGCGCAGGCTCGCCTCGTGGCCGGCGGGCGAGACGAAATGGGTGGAGACCATGTAGAGGCCGGTGCCCACCAGCGCCACGATGGCGACGATCTTGATCATGGCGAACCAGAATTCGATCTCGCCGAAGAGCTTCACGGTGAGCAGGTTCAGCGACAGCAGCAGGCCGACGCAGGCGAGCGCCGGTGCCCACTGCGGCAATTGCGGGAACCAGAACTGGCTGTAGGCGGAGATGGCGATCACGTCGGCGATGCCGGTGACGATCCAGCAGAACCAATAGGTCCAGCCCGTGAAGAAGCCGGCCCAGGGCCCGAGCAGATCGGCGGAGAAGTCCAGGAAGGATTTGTAGCGCAGGTCGGAGAGCAGCAGCTCGCCCATCGCGCGCATCACGAAGAACAGGACGAAGCCGATCACCATGTAGACGAAAACGATGGACGGGCCGGCGAGGCTGATCGTCTTGCCCGAGCCCATGAAGAGACCGGTGCCGATCGCGCCGCCGATGGCGATCAGCTGGATGTGGCGGTTGGTGAGGGTGCGCTGCAGATGTTCGCTCTCGTGCGCGGGGCCGGACGGGCCCTGGGCCGGCGGCGTGGCCTGACGGGTCATTCAGGAAGCTCCAAGGGAAAGGGAAGGAAAAGGGAAAAGAAGAACAGGACAGGAAGCAGAGGAGTTCCAGGCGACGGCTCGGAAAGCGGGAGGACGCAGCGTGCCGGCACGGGCGCGGCGGATGGCCGGGCCACGCAACGCAATGCGACGCAAAGCAATGCGACGAGGCACGACATCGCGCCGCAGCACGGAGCGGGCAACCGGGATGCCGCACGCATGCCGCATCGGAATCGCATGCCGCACCGGATTCGGCAGCCGCGCGAGGCCGGCATCTTAGGGCTTCCGCGACCATCCCCGCGCGCGGCGGACGCTGGCCGGCGCCGATGCGGCCTCTGCGCCCGTGCCCGTCACCCTCCGCACCCCGGGGTTCCGCACGCCCTGCTCCACACCCCCGCGGCGCTGGCTGCGGGGGTGTGGAGCACTCTTCGATCGGGGCGGCCATGCCGTCGTCTGCGGCCTTGGCCCTGCCCTGCCCTTCCTCGTTGTCCTCAGGAAGTTGGAATGATGGCATGCCACCATCCATAGGCAGTGCCTTCGGCGAGCATGCATTCCATTAACGATTATTTGACACCTGTCCACGGCGCCGTGGCAGCGCCTGCGGTGCCGGCGGCCCCTAGACCGGCATCAGCCGGGCGGATTCCTGCTGCCCCACGTCCTTCAGAAAACCCCAGACCGCCTGGGTGCGCGCCTGGTATTTCGCCTCCGCCGGCATGCTCATCCAGAACGTGCGTGTGAAGCGGGCTTCTCCTTCGAGCACGCGGGCGAGCAGCGGGTCGCGGTCGGCCAGGAACGCCGGCAGCACGGCGAGGCCCGCCCCGGCGCGCACGGCTTCGTACTGCGCGGTCACGCTGGTGCTGCGGAACGCGAAGCGCTCGGGCGGCACCAGCTGGTCGAGGAACTGCAGCTCCTTGGTGAACAGCAGATCGTCCACGTAGCTCACGAAGGCATGGTGGCGCAGGTCCTCGCGCCGCGTGACGGGAGGCCGGCCCGACAGGTATTCGCGCTGGCCGTAGAGGTGGAGCGTGTAGTCCGCGAGCTTCGAGACGATCACGGCGCCGCGGGTGGGCCGCTCCAGCGAAATGACGATGTCGGCCTCGCGCCGCGACAGGTGCAGCATGCGCGGCAGCGCCAGCAGATCGATGCTCAGGTGGGGGTACTGCAGGGTCAGCCGGGCCAGGTGCGGCGCGAGCACCTGCGTGCCGAAACCCTCCGTGGCGCCGACGCGCACGAGGCCCACCGGGCCGATGCCGCTGGGCCGCACGCGCTCCACGCCGAGCACGGCCGTCTCCATCGCCTCGACGGCAGGCAGCAGGTGGCGGCCGGCCTCGGTCAGGCGGTGCCCGCCCGCCTCGCGGGCGAACAGCGATTCGCCCATCTGCTTTTCCAGGGCCTGGATGCGGCGCGCGACGGTCGTGTGTTCCACGCCCGTGCGCCGCGCGGCGGCGGCCAGCGTGCCGGTGCGGGCCAGTTCCAGGAAATAGCGGAGGTTCTCCCAATCCATCGTGAGCACTCAAGTCTGCGGGGTGGCGATTGTGGTGTGCAAATTCGCAAAGCATACGTGCGATTTTCCTCTATTGATCTTGCAATTTCGCACGGATAGCATGTGTCGGCCTGTCGGCTCCACGCCGGCACACCGAGATTCCATCCCAGACAGGAGACAAGCGCATGAATGCCCCCCAATCCACGGCCGTCCTGGCGCCCACGGTCAAGCTGCTGATCGGCGGCCAGTTCGTCGAATCCAAGACCACGCAATGGCGCAACGTGGTGAACCCCGCCACGCAGGAAGTGCTGGCACGCGTGCCGTTCGCCACGCCCGAAGAGATCGATGCCGCCGTGGCCTCGGGCAAGGAGGCCTTCAAGACCTGGAAGAAGACGGCGATCGGCGCGCGGGCGCGCATCTTCCTCAAATACCAGCAACTGATCCGCGAGAACATGGCCGAGCTGGCCGCGATCCTGACGGCCGAGCAGGGCAAGACGCTGCCCGATGCCGAGGGCGACGTGTTCCGCGGCCTGGAGGTGGTGGAGCACGCCAGCGCCATCGGCAACCTGCAGCTGGGCGAGCTGGCCAACAACGTGGCGGGCGGTGTCGATACCTATACGCTGATGCAGCCGCTGGGCGTGTGCGCGGGCATCACGCCGTTCAACTTCCCGGCCATGATCCCGCTCTGGATGTTCCCGATGGCCATCGCCACCGGCAATACCTTCGTGCTCAAGCCCTCCGAGCAGGACCCGATGGTGACCATGCGCCTGTGCGAGCTGGCGCTGGAGGCCGGCGTGCCGCCGGGCGTGCTGAACGTGGTGCACGGCGGGGAGGATGCGGTGAACGCGATCTGCGACCACCCGGACATCAAGGCGATCAGCTTCGTGGGCTCCACGAAGGTCGGCACCCACGTGTACAACCGCGCCAGCCTGAACGGAAAACGCGTGCAGTGCATGATGGGCGCGAAGAACCACGCCATCGTCATGCCCGATGCCAACAAGGAGCAGACGCTCAACGCCCTGGCGGGCGCGGCCTTCGGCGCCGCGGGCCAGCGCTGCATGGCACTGTCGGTGGTGGTGCTGGTGGGCGAGGCGCAGCACTGGATTCCCGAGCTGGTCGCCAAGGCGAAGACGCTGAAGGTGAGCGCCGGCACCGAGAAAGGCACGGACGTGGGCCCGCTGGTATCGTGCGCCGCGCGGGAACGCGTGGAGGGCCTGATCGAGCGCGGCATCGCCGATGGCGCCACGCTGGAGCTGGACGGTCGCAAGCCCCAGGTGGCCGGCTACGAGAAGGGCAACTTCGTGGGCCCGACGGTGTTCAGCGGCGTGAAGCCCGGCATGTCCATCTACGACCAGGAAATCTTCGGCCCGGTGCTGTGCCTTGGTGCTGCGAAGGACATCGACGAGGCGATTGCCTTCATCAACGACAACCCGAACGGCAACGGCACCGCCATCTTCACGCAGTCGGGCGCGGCGGCACGCAAGTTCCAGGAAGAGATCGACGTGGGCCAGGTGGGCATCAACGTGCCGATCCCCGTGCCGGTCCCGCTGTTCTCGTTCTCGGGCTCGCGCGCCTCCAAGCTGGGCGACCTGGGGCCGTACGGCAAGCAGGTGGTGCTGTTCTACACGCAGACCAAGACGGTGACGGCACGGTGGTTCGACGACAGCACGATCAGCCACGGCGTGAACACGACCATCAGTCTGAAGTGACGTCCTGAATGAAGTGACATCCCCCTGAGGCGCTGCGCGCCTTCCCCCTTCTCTCGCGCTGGCGCGCGGGAATGGGGGACGCAGCCAGCGCGGCGGGGCGGCCCTTGCGCGGCTGCCGCTGGCCTGGGCCGCGCCGGTATCTGGCGCAGTGGTACAAGCGAAGGATGGACATTCCCAAGATTTGGCAACGACTGCCCGAAATATTCCGAGCCGCTGGAGCCCTCGCCGTTTCAATGTGCAGTGCCGGTGCCCTGGCCCAGGCCGGCGCGGCCTGCGATCCCCAAGGCACCGTGGCGGAGACGAATGCCTGTGCGGTGCAGGCGTGGCAGCAGGCGGACACGGCCATCGCGGTGCTGTACGGCGACGTGATGCGGGCGCTGTCGGCGCACGAGCGGCCGCAGCTGCGGCAGGAGCAGGCCGCGTGGCAGCGCGAGCGCATCGCCCGGTGCAAGCAGGCGACGCGGGCGACCGAGGCGCTGCCCGAGGGGCCGCGCCTCTACCACGAGTGCCTGACGGCCGAGACCGAAGCGCGGCGCCGGGGCCTGATGCGCTGGCTGACGCTGGAGCATCCTTCCGCGAAACCCTGACGGGCCCGGCCCATCCACAGAGCCCACCAGAACGAAGACACGACAAGAACGACGAGCAGGAACGAGACACGCACCATGGATTTCGAGCTGACCGAAGAGCAACGCGCCTTTGCCGATACCGCCCGGGAATTCGCCCGGGCCGAGCTGGCCCCCCACGCCGCGCAGTGGGATGCGGAAGGCATCTTCCCGCGCGAAGCGATCGCCAAGGCGGGGGCGCTGGGCTTCTGCGGACTCTACGCGCCGGAGAGCGCGGGCGGCCTCGCCCTGCCCCGGCTGGACGCCACGCTGGTGTTCGAGGAAATGGCGGCCGTCGATCCCTCGACCACCGCCTTCATCACCATCCACAACATGGCGACCTGGATGCTCGGCACCTGGGCCACCGATGCGGTGCGGGACCACTGGGGCCCGCTGCTCACGAGCGGCGAAAAACTCGCCAGCTACTGCCTGACGGAGCCGGGCGCGGGATCGGATGCGGCGTCGCTCAAGACACGCGCCGAACTCGTCGGAAACGAATACCTGATCAACGGCGCCAAGGCCTTCATCAGCGGCGCCGGAAGCACCGACGTGCTGGTGCTCATGGCGCGCACGGGTGCGCCCGGCTCCGGCGCGGGCGGCATCAGCGCGTTCGTGGTGCCGGCCGATGCACCGGGCATCCAGTACGGCAAAAAGGAAGAGAAGATGGGCTGGAACAGCCAGCCCACGCGCACCATCAGCTTCGACAACGTGCGCATTCCCGCGGACCACCTGCTGGGCTCCGAAGGCGAAGGCTTCAAGATCGCCATGAAGGGCCTGGACGGCGGGCGCATCAACATCGCCACCTGCTCGGTGGGCGCGGCGCAGGGCGCGCTCGGCGCTGCGCAACAGTACATGCAGGACCGCAAGCAGTTCGGCAAAGCCATCGCCAGCTTCCAGGCGCTGCAGTTCAAGCTGGCCGACATGGCGACGGAGCTGGTGGCCGCGCGCCAGATGGTGCGGCTGGCCGCGTCCAAGCTGGATGCCGGCGCGCGCGATGCCTCCACCTACTGCGCCATGGCCAAGCGCTTCGCCACCGACGCGGGCTTCCAGGTGGTGAACGAGGCGCTGCAATTGCACGGCGGCTACGGCTACATCCGCGAATACCCGCTGGAGCGCCTGCTGCGCGATGCGCGCGTGCACCAGATCCTGGAAGGCACGAACGAGATCATGCGCGTCATCATCGCCCGGCGCATGCTCGACGGCGACGCGCCGGACGCCATCCGCTGAGCCCCTTCCGATTCCTGCACCCATGGTCCCCACAGCTCTGCACACCACCGTCCTGGCCGTCCATCGCGATGCCGAACACCAGTTCTCCAAGGAGACGGTGCCGTCGATCCTGCTGGAGGCGGGCCTGGGCGTGGCGGGCGATGCCCACCACGGCCGCACGGTGCAGCACCGCTCGCGCGCGAAGGCCCACCCGGATCTGCCCAACCTGCGGCAGGTGCACCTCATCGCCGCTTCGCTGCTGGACCACCTGCTGGAGCAGGAATTCGTCGTGGCGGCCGGCGAACTCGGGGAGAACATCACGCTGCAGTCCGCCCCCGGGCTGTCGTGGAGCGACCTGATCGCCCTGCCCCGGGGAACGCAGCTGCATTTCGCGCATGGCGCGGTGGTCGAGCTGACCGGCCTGCGCAACCCCTGCATCCAGATGGACCGCTTCCAGCGCGGCCTGATGGCGGCCATGCTGGACAAGGACGCATCCGGCAATGTGGTCCGCAAGACGGGGGTGATGGGCATCGTCCTGGCGGGTGGCGAGGTGGCCGGCGGCGATGCGGTGCAGGTCCGGCTGCCTGCGCCTCCGCACCGGCCCATGGAGTGCGTCTAGATGCCCGCGCGCCCCCTCTCCGACGAGACACTGCACCTCATCAATGCCGCGCGCGATGCGCTGGTGCAGCGCTGCGGCGCCTCGGCGCTGGAGGAGCGCACGCTGTTCGGCTGCTGGGCGTTTTTCGTTCACGGCAAGCTCTGCATCGGCGTGAAGAACGGCGAGATGCTGGTGCGCCTGCCACCCGAGCGCCACGGCGCGTTCCAGGAGATGCCGAACACACGCGAACTGTCGCCGGGCGGCGGCATGCAGGGCTATTTCTGGATCGAGCCCCAGGGCTTCGCGCGTGGCGCGCAGTGGGCATCCTGGCTGGACGAAGCCGTGGCCTACAACCCGCGTGCGAAGGCCACGCCGCGGCGCAGGCGGCCGGCGGTCCGGGCCTCCGCAGCCGTTGCACGCGCGAAGCCTGCAACGGGCGAAGGTCCTCCGCACCGCGGAGCTGAACCGGTATCGCCCCGCAAGCGGCACAGCATTTTCGAGGCAGATGATTAAGCCGCCTCCAGACGCTCAGTGGGCGATCTGACGCCGACACGCACGAACGGCGCGGCGCCCTCCAGACACAGGACATTTCCCCATCACACCACCCCAGGAGACAAGCACATGAAGATCGCATTCATCGGACTCGGCAACATGGGCGGCCCCATGGCCCTGAACCTGCACAAGGCCGGCCACGAGGTCGCCGCCTTCGACCTGTCCCGTCCCGCCTGCGAAAAGATCGCCGCGGACGGCGTGCGGGTGGCCAGCGACGCGGGCGCCTGCGTGGCGGGCGTGGAGGTGGTGATCAGCATGCTGCCCGCGAGCCCGCACGTGGAAGCGCTCTACCTCGGCCGTGACGGCCAGCCCGGCCTGCTGTCCCAGCTGCCTGCGGGCACGCTGGCGATCGACTGCTCGACCATCGCCGCGGCCACGTCGCGCAAGGTGGCCGACGCGGCGCGGGCGCAGGGCGTCGCGTTCATCGATGCGCCCGTGTCGGGCGGCACCGGCGGCGCGGTCGCCGGCACGCTGACGTTCATGGTCGGGGCCGAGCCGGCCGACCTGGAGCGTGCCCGCCCGGTGCTGGAGAAGATGGGCGCCAACATCTTCCATGCCGGCACGGTGGGTGCCGGCCAGACGGCGAAGATCTGCAACAACATGCTCCTGGGCATCCTGATGGCCGGCACCAGCGAGGCGCTCGCCCTCGGCGTGGCCAATGGCCTCGATCCCGCCGTGCTCTCGGAGATCATGCGGCGCAGTTCGGGCGGCAACTGGGCGCTGGAGAAGTACAACCCCTGGCCCGGCGTGATGCCGCAGTCGCCGGCCAGCAAGGACTACGCGGGCGGATTCGGCACCGACCTGATGCTCAAGGACCTGGGCCTGGCCCAGGAAAACGCCACCGCCGTCCGGGCGGCGACCCCGCTGGGCGGGCTGGCACGCAGCCTGTATGCGGCCCACAGCCTGGCAGGCCATGGCGGGCTGGATTTCTCCAGCATCGTGCGCATGGTGCGCAAGCCGTCGGCCTGACGGCAGGAGGGGCAGTCCGCGCGGTACGCTGGCGGCGGGACGTTGCGGCCGGGCGACGGAAAGGTCAGACGCCGCCGTTGTCCTACGCCGACTGTCGGGTTTCGGCTGCATGCTGCGGGAAAGCTCCCGCCGACCTGCGGGCCCCTTTCCCCGTCCTGCCATAGCGCCGTGCCGATCATGCATTCCTCTCACGCCCTCTCGTCCGCCGCGCCTGCCTCGTCCCGTTCGGGCCTGCGCAAGGCTGCTCCATTCGCCGCGCTCGGCGTCCTGCTCGCCCTGGCGGGCTGCGGCACCCCGGGCGGCGGCACGCCCGCGCCCCATGCCACCGAAGCGGCCAGCGCCGCGAAAACGCCGGTGCCGGGCCCGGAGCGCGCCACCGCGTCCGCCCGCCTGATGACCGCGGACGGCAAGCCCGCCGGCACGGCCGTGCTGACCGAAACCCCCACCGGCGTCGAGATCGTCGCCCAGGTGCAGGGCCTGGCCACGGGGCTGCACGGCTTCCACATCCACGCCAACGGCCAGTGCGCGCCCGGGCCGGATGCCGCCACCGGCAAGACCGTGCCGTTCGGCGCGGCCGGCGGCCACTTCGACCCCGGCATGTCGCACCAGCACGGCCAGCCGGGTGCGCCGGCCGACCGGGCCCACGCGGGCGAGCTGCCCAACATCAACGTGGGCGCCGATGGCCGCGGCACCGTGCGCTACGTGAACTCCAACGTCACGCTGACGCCCGGCAAGGCGTCGGTGATGGGCCGCGCGCTCGTCGTGCACGAGAAGGAAGACGACTACCGATCGAATCCCGCCGGCAATTCCGGTGGCCGCGTGCTGTGCGGCGTGATCGAGCCCGCGCAGCCCAGCAGCGTGGTGGGCCAGGCCCCGGCCGCCGCGGCGCGCAGCTGACCGGCATGCGGCGCATGCCCCTGCTATCCCCCCAGCCCCCCTTCCCGAGCCGATCCACCGCTGCCGCGGCGTCCCTCGGGACGCCGTGGTGGCTTGCCGTGGCCGGCTGCGCCGTGTGGGCCGGCATTCCGCTGGCGGCCTCCGCGCAGGCCGCCGCGCCCACGCTGCCCACGGTGGAAGTGTCGGGCGGCCAGGCCGAGGCCCAGCGCCGGTTCGACGCCGCCGCGAGCCAGACCGCCATCCCGGTGGACCCGTTCACCGCCGCCACGCCCCTCGTGAACCTGTCGGAGCTGCTGGCCGGCCAGGCGGGCGTCGTGGTGTCGGAGCGGCAGAACTATGCACAGGATCTGCAGATCGCGATCCGCGGGTTCGGATCGCGCTCCACGTTCGGCGTGCGTGGCGTGCGCATCCTGGTGGACGGCATTCCGGCGACGATGCCCGACGGACAGGGCCAGGCGGCCACGGCCCAGCTGGCCTCGGCCGCGCGGGTCGACATCCTGCGCGGCCCGCTCGCGCAGCAGTACGGCAATGCGGCCGGCGGCGTGCTGCAGGTGACCACGCGGGAGCCGCGCGAAGGCGGTGGCGCCTCCGCCTCCGTGGCGGCGGGATCGTTCGGCCAGCGGCTGGCCGAAGCGTCGCTGGATTTCGGCGACAGGACGCTGGGCGGGCTGGTGGACGTATCGCGTTTCGAAACCGATGGCTGGCGCGACCACAGCGCGGCGCGCCGCACGCACCTGAATGCCAAGCTGGTGGCGCGGCCCGCGAGCGACACGCGCGTCACGGTGCTCGTGAACCTGTTCGACCAGCCGCTGGCGCAGGACCCGCTCGGCCTCACACGTGCGCAGTGGCGCGCCGACCCGCGCCAGGCACCTTCCGTCGCCGACGCCTTCGATACCCGCAAGACCGTGCGGCAGAACCAGCTCGGCGTGGTGGTGGAGCACGCGGTCACGGCCCGCGACAGCGTGCGCGCCCGGGTGTATGGCGGCACGCGCAGTCTGTTCCAGACGCTGTCCTTCACGGGCAGCGCGGCCAACGGCGCGGGCGGCGTGGTGGACCTGGATCGGGACTACTACGGCGTGGGCGTCGCCTGGACGCACAGCGACCGCACCTCCGCCGGGCTGCCCTGGTCCTGGACGGTCGGCATGGATGCGGACCGTCTCTCGGAACACCGGCGGGGCTTCGTCAACGACGCAGGCACGCCCGGCGCGCTGCGCCGCGACGAGCAGGACCGCGCCGGCAACACCGATCTGTTCGCGCAGGCGGACGCCTGGATCGCCCCCACGGTGCGCGCCATCGCCGGCCTGCGCGCCACCCGCGTGCGGCTGTCGGTGGACGACCGCTTTCCCGCCAGCGCCGCGAACCCGGACGACAGCGGCAGCCGCAGCTGGCATCGCACCAGCCCGGCCGCCGGCCTGGTCTGGGCGGTGTCCGACCAGCTGAACCTGTATGCCAATGCCGGCGGCGGGCTGGAGACGCCGACGCTCGCCGAGATGGCCTACAGCCGCACCAACAGCGGTCCCAACTACGGGCTGGAGGCGGCGCGCAGCCGGCAGTTCGAGGTCGGAGCCAAATGGCAGGGCGCCGTCCACCGCGTGGAAGCCGCCTGGTTCGACGCGCGCACGCGCGGCGAGATCGTGCCGGCCGCCACGGTGAATGGCCGCACCGTGTACCAGAACGCCGATTCGGTGCGCCGCCGCGGCATGGAGCTGTCCTGGAGCGCGAGCGCCGGGGCGTTCACGCCGCGCGCGGCCTATACCTACCTGGACGCCTTCTTCGGCAGTGCCTACACGGGCGCGGGCGGTACGGCGGTGCCGGAAGGCAACCGCCTGCCGGGCACGGCGCGGCACGTGGCGCGGCTCTCGCTGGACTATGCACCCAACGCTGCCTGGACCGTGGGGGCGGCCGTGGACCTTTCCGCCAAGGCCTATGCCAACGATACCAACACCGAATCCGCCCCCGGCTACGCGGTGGCGGGCCTGCGCGCGGGCTACGGCTGGAAGTCGGGCGGCACGGTGCGGTGGCAGGCCTGGGCGCGGCTCGACAACCTGTTCGACCGCCGCTACGTGGGATCGCTGATCGTGAACGACGGCAACGGGCGCTTCTTCGAGCCCGCCGCCGGGCGCCGCGTCATGGTGGGGCTGCGCGCGCAGTTCCTCTGAAGTGGGACCGCCGGCGGCCGGCGACGCCCGAGAGCACCGCCGGCCCCGGCCCGTCAATCGACCTTGACGTTCGCCGCCTTGATGACCTGCGCCCATTTCTCGACCTCGGCCTTCTGGAAGGCTGCGATCTGGGCGGTGGTCAGGTCGGCCGGCTCCATGCCGAAGCCCTTGAGCTTGGTCTGCATGTCGGGCTGCGCCAGGATCTTGCGGATCTCGTCGTGCAGGCGGGTGACGACGGGCGCGGGCGTGCCGGCCGGCACGAAGATCGCCTGCCAGGACACCACCTCGAAGTCCTTCAAGCTGGCCACGCCCGATTCGGCCACCGTGGGCACGTCGGGCATCGAGGCCAGGCGCTGTGCGGAGGTCACGGCGATGGCGCGCAGCTTGCCGCTCTGGATGTGCGGCGCGGCGACGACGGTGGTGTCGAACATCATGTCCACCTGGCCGCCGATCACGTCCTGGATCGCGGGGCCGCTGCCCTTGTAGGGCACGTGGGTGAACTTCGCGCCCGACTTGTAGGCCAGCAGTTCCAGCGCCAGGTGCTGCGAGGTGCCGGTGCCGGCGGATGCCGAAGAGAGCCCCCCGGACTTGGCCTTGGCCGCGGCCAGCACGTCCTGCAGCGTTTTGTAGGGGCTGCTGGCGGCCACCACGAGCACGACGGGGTTGGTGCCGATGAGCGTGACCGGCGCGAAGGATTTCACGGGGTCGTAGCCGAGCTTGGGGTACAGGCTCACGTTGATCGCGTGCGAGCTGATGGTGCCGCCGAGCAGCGTGTAGCCGTCCGGCGCCGCGCGCGCGGCGATCTCGGAGCCGACGCTGCCCCCTGCCCCGCCCTTGTTGTCGACGACGACCGTGGTGCCGAGGGCCGTGCCCAGCTGCTGGCTGATCAGCCGGCCCAGCGTATCGGTCGTGCCGCCGGCCGCGAACGGCACCAGGTAGGTGATGGTCTTGCCCGTGGGCCACGTGCCCTGGGCGAAGGCCGGCAGTGTGGCGAGGCCGGCTGCGGTGCCCATGGCGATCGCGCCCAGGGCGAAGGTTCTGCGTTGCATGGCTGTCTGTCTCCTTTGTAATGAATCTCAGGTCACCGGTGCCGGGTTGAACAGCACCAGTGCGTTGGCCAGCTTCCAGTGCTCGGCCCAGGTCTTCTTGCGGCCGCTGGCCACGTCGAGCATCAGGTGGAACATCTCCCAGCCCAGCGACTCGATGGTGGCGTCGCCGTCGGCGATGCGCCCGGCATTCACGTCCATCAGGTCGTGCCAGCGCCGCGCGAGGTCGCTGCGGGTGGCCACCTTGATCACCGGCACCTCGGCCAGGCCATAGGGCGTGCCGCGGCCGGTGGTGAACACGTGCAGGTTCATCCCCGCCGCGACCTGCAGCGTGCCGCAGATGAAATCGCTGGCAGGCGTGGCGGCGTACAGCAGACCCTTTTGCCGGGCCTTCTCGCCGGGCGCCACCACGCCGCTGATGGGTGCGCTGCCGCTCTTGACGATCGAGCCCATGGCCTTCTCGACGATGTTGGAGAGGCCGCCCTTCTTGTTGCCCGGGGTGGTGTTGGCGCTGCGGTCCACCCGGCCCTGGCTCAGGTAGGCGTCGTACCAGGCCATCTCGCGCACCATGGCCGCCGCCACGTCGGGCGTGGCTGCGCGGGCGGTGAGCTGATCGATGCCGTCGCGCACCTCGGTCACTTCGGAGAACATCACCGTCGCGCCCGCGCGCACCAGCAGGTCGGTGCAGAAGCCCACCGCGGGGTTGGCGGTCACGCCGCTGAAGGCATCGCTGCCGCCGCACTGCACCCCCACCACCAGTTCGCTGGCGGGCACGGTTTCGCGGCGGCGGCGGTTCAGGCGCTCCAGGTGCTTCTCGGCCTGGCGCATCACCGACTCGACCATCGACATGAAGCCCACGTGGGCCTCGTCCTGCAGGCAGACCACGTCGAGCGGCGCCTCCTGCAGCGTGCGCTCGTCCACCAGGGGAATCGCGCCGGGCGGCAGCAGGCGCTCGGGCTGCAGCTTCTCGCAGCCCAGGCTGACGACCATCACCTCCCCGCCGAAGTTCGGGTTCAGGCTGATGTTGCGCAGCGTGCGGATGGGGATCACGGCGTCGGGCGCGTCGATGGCCACGCCGCAGCCGTAGGTGTGGGCCAGGGCCACCACGTCATCGACCTGCGGGTACTTCGGCAGCAGCTCCGCCTTGATGCGCTGCACGGCGAACTCCGTCACGCCGGCCACGCACTGCACGGTCTCGGTGATGGCGAGGATGTTGCGCGTTCCCACGGAGCCGTCGGCGTTGCGGTAGCCCTCGAAGGTGTAGCCGGTGAGCGGCGGCAGGGCCGGCGGCTTCACCGTGGCGATCGGCAGGCCTTCGAGCGATCGCGCCTCGGGCATGTGCAGCAGCTTCTCGTGCACCCAGCTGCCGGCGGGAATGGCGCGGATGGCGTAGCCGATCGGCACGTTGTAGCGCACCACGGCCGCGCCCTCGGGAATGTCCGCGAGGGCGACCTTGTGGGCCTGGGGCACGTGCTCGGCGAGCGTGGGCCCGCCGGGCAGCGCGGTGCCGGCGGGCAGGCCGCCGTCGTTGGCCACGATGGCCACGTTGTCGGCCTCGTGCATGCGGATGGTCAGGGGCATGGTCATGGAGTGTCCGTTCGGCACAGGGTTCAGACAAAGGCTGGGCAGCGCCTCAGCGCACCGCCATGAACATGCTGGGCAGCCACGTCGAGAACGAGGGCACGAAGGTCACCAGCGCGAGCGCGAAGATCAGCGCGCCGTAGAACGGCCAGATGGTGCGCATCACCGTGCCCACCGACACCCCGCCGATCGCGCAGCCGACGAACTGCGTGGTGCCCACCGGCGGCGTGTTCAGGCCCAGCGCGCAGTTGATGAGCATCACGATGCCGAACTGCACCGAGCTCATGCCGTAGTGCTGCGCGATCGGCAGGAAGATCGGCGTGCACAGCAGGATCGTGGCGGCCATGTCCAGGAAGGTGCCCAGCACGAACAGGATGATGTTGATGAGCAGGAAGATCACCCAGGGCGTGCTCGTCACCTGCGACAGCATCTGCCCCGTCAGCTCGGCCACGCCGTAGAGGCTGATGAGGTAGCCGAAGGTGCTGGAGATGCCGATCAGCAGCAGGATCACGCCCGTGGTGCGCACCGCCTTGGAGGCCGCCTTGATGAAGTGCTCCCACTTCAACGTGCGGTAGAGGAAGATGGTGAGCGCCAGCGCGTACAGCACGGCCACCGCCGCCGATTCGGTCGCCGTGAAGATGCCCGACAGGATGCCTCCCAGGATCAGCACCACGATGAAGAGGCCCGGCAGCGCCGCCGCGAACGACCGCGCCACGATGTGCCAGCCGGGGAACGTGCCCTTCGGGTAGCCGCGCTTCACGGCCACGAGATAGGCCGCGGCGAGGTTGCTGATCGTGAGCACCAGGGCCGGCACCAGCGCGGCCAGGATCAGCGCCGCGATCGACACCTTGCCGCCCGCCGCCAGCGAATAGATGATCAGGTTGTGGCTGGTGGGCATCAGCGCGCCGACGAGTGCCGCGTGCGTGGTCACGTTCACGGCGTAGTCGGCGTGGTAGCCCTCCTTCTTCATCATCGGGATCATCACCGCGCCCATGGCGGACACGTCGGCCACCGGCGAGCCCGAGACGCCGCCGAACAGCGTGCAGGCCACCACGTTCGACATGCCCAGGCCGCCGCGCACGTGGCCCACCAGGGCCCGCGCGAAGTTCACGATGCGATCCGCGATGCCGCCGTAGAGCATCAGCTCCCCCGCGAAGATGAAGAACGGGATCGCGAGGAACGAGAAGATCCCCATGCCGGAGGTCATCTGCTGGAAGCCCACCTCGAGCGGCAGGCCCTCGTAGGCCAGGGTGGCCAGGGCCGAGAGGCCGATGGAGAACGCCACCGGAACGCCCAGCAGCAGGAAGAGCGTGAACGACACGCACAGGATCAGGAGTGGCACGGTCATGGATCAGCCCCAGGCGGGTTCGACTTCGCGGCCCTGGGCGAGCGCGATGATGTGTTCGATGGAAAACAGCACGATGAGCACGCCCGCGATGCTGGCGGGCACGTACTTCCAGCCTTCGGAGATGAAGAGCGTGGGCAGGCGGTATTCCCACACCGACTGCGCGAGCGAGGCGCAATTCCAGGCCATGGCGGCGCCGAACACCAGGATCAGCGCGTGGATCAGGTATTCCATCTTCAGGCGCAGCCCGTCGGGCGCCAGCACCAGGAACGATTCGAGGCCGATGTGGCCGGCGTCGCGCACGCCCACGGCCACGCCGAACATGGTCACGTAGAGCACCAGCAGCAGGGCCAGGCTCTCCGCCCAGGTGGGCGTGTTGTTGAGGACGTAGCGGCCGAACACCTGCCAGCTCACGGCGCAGATCACCGCCACGAGCCCGAGGATGCCCAGCCACATGCAGACGCGGGCGAGCGTGCGGCAGATTTGGGTGTACATGTCGAAGGGAGGGGAAAAAGGCCGCCGGGGCACGCGGCGGCATGCGGCCGGGCGCTCGGCGGGAAGGCTTCAGGGCAAAAAAAACCCCGTGCCGGGAAGGGCACGGGGAGGGAGTGGCGTTACTGCGTGTCCTGCACGCGCTTCACGAGGTCCTTGAGCTTGGCATCGGTGATGAACTTGTCGTAGACGGGCTTCATCGCGGCCTGGAACGGGGCCTTGTCGATCTCGATGATCTCGGCGCCGCCGGCCTTCACGGTGGCGAGGGACTTCACCTCGCGCTCGGCCCATTGCTTGCGCATGTACGGCACCGACTCCTTCGCGGCCTGGCGGATCCAGCCCTGCTCCTGCGGGGAGAGGCGGTCCCAGGCGCGCTTGGAGAAGAGCAGCATCTCCGGGGCCATCGAATGCTCGGTCTTGGTGTAGTACTTGGCGACCTCGAAGGATCGCGAGCTTTCGTAGGTGGGGTAGTTGTTCTCGGCGGCGTCGATCAGGCCGGTCTTGAGGCCCGTGTACACCTCGCCCATCGGCATCGGGGTGGCGTTGGCGCCCATGGCTTCCAGCATCGACACCCACAGGTCCGACTGCTGCACGCGCACCTTCATGCCCTTCATGTCCTCGAACTTACGCACCGGCTTCTTGGCGGTGAACATGGAGCGCGCGCCGCTGTCGTAGTAGGCCAGGCCGACGAAGCCCTGGCGCTCGCAGGCCTTGAGGATCTCCTCGCCCACGGAGCCGTCCAGCACCTTGTGCAGGTGGTCCACCGAGCGGAACAGGAACGGCATGGTCGGCACCACGGTCTCGGGGCAGATGTTGTTCATCGCGCCGATGTTGATGCGCACCATCTGCAGCGCGCCGATCTTGGCCTGCTCGATCGCGTCCTTCTCGTTGCCCAGGGCGCCGCTGCTGTACACGCGGATGGTGTGTTTGCCGCCCGAGAGCTCCTTGAGGCGCTCGCCCATGAACTTCACCGCCGTGACGGTGGGGTAGTCGTCGGGATGGATGTCGGCGGAGCGGAACTCCGTCGCGTGGGCGGCGAGGGCCGCGCAGCAGGCTGCCACGGCAGCCAGGGTGGTCCGGATGAATCGCATGTGTGTCTACCTCGGATGGATCGTGTCGGAAGGGAAAAGGCGTCGGCGCCGGAGGCTGCGGTCTGTCGCCGCTTCAATGGGCGCCGGGGTCGAATTCGGGCTCGGGAAGGCCCTGTGTGCCGGGGTGCAGCGCGAACACGCCGCCGGCCAGTGGCTGGTCGGACAGGTCCGCGCCGCCGCCCGGGCGGATGGAAGTGACGAAGAGCGTGTCCAGCCGCGGCCCGCCGAAGGCGCACATGGCGGGCTTCCTGACGGGCACCGCGAGCGAGCGGTCCAGCCGGCCGTCCGGCCTGAAGCGGTGCACCAGTCCGGCGTCGTTGCCGCAGATCCAGTAGCCGCCGTCCACGTCCACGGCCGCGCCGTCGGGGCGGCCCGGCAGCGGCGCCATGTCCACGAACAGGCGGCGCCGGTGCGGCGTGCCGGTGTCGGTGTCGTAATCGAAGGCCCAGATCTTCTGCACCTGGGGATGCGAATCCGAGAGGTACATGGTGCGGCCGTCCGGGCTGAACGCGATGCCGTTGGGCACGATGAGCGGGCCCAGGCCCAGGTCTTCCGCGCGTCCGGCGGCGAGTTCATGGCGCCCGAACCGGTAGACCGCGCCCACCGGCGCGGCAGCGGCCATGTCGAGCAGCATCGTGCCGGCGATGAAGCGGCCCTGCCGGTCGCACCGCCCATCGTTGAAGCGCATGCCGGCGGCGGCGTGCGGCACGCCAGCCAGGCACCGGGCCGACAGCGCGCCGCCGGTCTCCGGCCGATCCGGTCCGTCAGGGAGATCGAGCGCGAACAGGCCGCTCTCCATGCCGGCGATCCAGCGGCCCGGCTTCCCCGCCCACGCGGCCATGCAGGCCACCATCTCGGGCGCGCTCCACTGCGAGCGCGCTCCCGTGCGGGCGGACCAGCGGTGCAGCACGGCCGCGGGAATGTCGGTCCAGTAGAGCGACTCTTCCGCGGCGCGCCACACCGGGCTCTCGCCGGTGGCGCAACGCGCATCGAGCACGAGCTCGGCCGACGACGAGGAAGTTGCTGCCGCCATGCCGCTCATCCCTCGAACGGCCCCTGGGCCGTGAACGCCCCGCCCTGGTACACGGCCGCCGGATCATCCGGCGCGGGCGCGGGCTGTGCCTCCACCTTGGCGCGGAAAGGCTCGGAACTGTCCTTCGGCGCATAGCCCAGGTGGGCCGCCGCATGGTTGTCCCACCACAGATCGCGGTTGGCCGATGCGCCGTAGGCCACCGTATGGCCGACGTTCGGCGTGAACAGCGACTTCTCCACCAACTGCGTCAGGTCGTCGTAGCTCAGCCAGCTGCTCATCATGCGGCGGTCGCGCGGCTCGGGGAACGACGAGCCGATGCGCAGGCTCACCGTCTCGATCCCGTAGCGGTCGTAGTAGAAGCTGGCCATGTCCTCCCCGAAGGACTTGGAGAGGCCGTAGTAGCCGTCGGGCCGGCGCGGGGCCAGCGCGTCGATGTGTTCGGTCTGCTTGTAGAAGCCGATCACGTGGTTGGAACTGGCAAACACCACGCGGCGCGCGCCATGCCGCCGCGCGCCCTCGTAGATGTGGAAGACGCCCTTGATGTTGGCCTCGAGCACTTCCTCGAAAGGCCGCTCCACCGAGACGCCGCCCAGGTGCACGATCGCATCGCAACCGGCGACCAGCGCATCGACCGCGGCCTTGTCGGCCAGGTCGCAGGGCACGACCTCTTCGGAGGCATCTTGTGCGGGGGCGAGGTTCGCAATGTCGGACAGGCGGATGATTTCCGCGAACGGGCGGACCCGCTCCCGCAGCACTTTTCCGAGCCCTCCGGCCGCGCCGGTGAGCAGCAGGCGGTGGAAACGGGGAGACTGGCTCATGGTGTTCCTTGCGTGGGTATTTGTCATATGTTGTCGTACAACGCGACGGGATTATGATCATGCCCATGGCTACCTCGACAAAGGGATTACCCGCATCCTCCGCTTCCACAGACCGCAACGCCCTGGCCGCTCCGCCGGTGCGCCGCGTGCGGGGGCTGGCCAATGCGGTCGTCGAGGACTTCTCCGGCAGGATCCGCGACCGCCTGCTGACGCCCGGCGACAAGCTGCCGACCGAATCCGAGATCATGCGGGCGCACGACGTGAGCCGCACCGTGGTGCGCGAAGCGCTCTCCAAGCTCCAGGCCGCCGGACTCGTCGAGACCCGCCACGGCATCGGCACCTTCGTGCTGCCGCCGCGTGCCGGGGGCGTGTTCCGCCTCGATCCGTCCGAGTTGGGCACCTCCGCCGACGTGCTCGCCGTGCTGGAGCTGCGCATCAGCCTGGAGACCGAATCCGCCGGCCTGGCCGCCATGCGCCGCACGGAGGCGCATCTGCAGTGCATGGCCGAGGCGCTGCGCGATTTCGAGCACAACATCCGCAGCGGCGGCGACACCGTGGCGCACGATTTCCGCTTCCACCTGCAAATCGCCGAGGCCACCGGCAATCCGTACTTCGCGGACATCATGAACCACCTGGGCACCACGCTGATCCCGCGCACGCGCATCGCCGCGCTGCGCGTGCAGCGCAGCGACGACTACCTCGGCCGGGTGCACCGGGAGCACGAAGAGATCTACTCGGCCATCGCGCGCCAGGACCCGGATTCGGCCCGCGCTGCCATGCGCATCCACCTCACCAACAGCCGCGAGCGGCTGCGCCTCGCCCAGGAGGCCGCGAGGCAGCAGGCCGCATCGCCGCACACCACCTCCTCGGCCTGAACTGCGCCGATTCCGGCAAACCCTTGTCTTTTGAATGGATCAAGTTGTATGATGACGTACAACATAACCAGGAGACAGAGACCATGCCCATCCATCGCCGCGCCCTGCTTTCCGCAGGCGCCCTCGCCCTCGCGTGCGCCTCCGCCGGAGCGCAGACCCCGCCGCCGCCCCCTGCCTGGCCCGTGAAGCCGCTGCGCCTCGTGGTGCCCTACCCGCCGGGCGGCAGCTCGGACATCATCGCCCGGGCCATCAGCCAGCCGCTGTCCGAAGTGCTCAAGCAGCCGGTGGTGGTGGAGAACAAGCCCGGCGCCAACGGCAACCTGGGTGCCGACTTCGTGGCCAAGGCCGCGCCGGACGGCTACACCCTGCTGCTGTGCGACGTGGGTGCGCTGGCGATCAGCCCGTCCGTCTATACGAAGCTGCCCTTCGACCCCTCGAAGGATCTGCGCGGCACCACCATGCTGGCTTATTCGCCGCACATGCTGGTGGTGCATCCCTCGGTGCCCGCGAACAATCTGAAGGAGCTGATCGCGCTCTCGCGCACGGCCGACCTCAACTTCGCCGTGACGGCCACGGGCAGCGCGCCGCACCTGGCCGGTGTGGCGCTGGCCGCCGCCAGCGGCGCCCGCTGGCAGTACGTTCCCTACAAGGGCGGCGTGACCGCCATCCAGGACACCATGGCCGGCCAGACGCAGGTGCTGATGAACGGCATGCTGGCCACCCTGCCCCATGTGCAGAGCGGCAAGCTCAAGGTGCTCGGCCTCTCCAAGGGCACGCGCATGCCGCTGCTGCCCAACGTGCCCACCATCGCCGAGCAGGGCGTGCCCGGTTTCGAATCCGGCACCTGGCAGGGCGTGCTGGTGCCGCGCGGCACGCCCGAAGCCATCGTCCAGCGCATCAACAGCGCCTTCATCTCCGTCATCCGCACCCCCGAGATCCGCTCGCGCCTGACCGGCCAGGGCGCCGAAGTGGTCACGATGACGCCGTCCGAGCAGGACCGTTTCTTCGAGAAGGAACGCGCCCGCTGGGCCGGCGTGGTGTCCGCCGCGCAGATCCGCCTCGACTGATGCCCCTTCCGGGCCGGCCCTCACGAGGGGCAGGCCTTCTCTCCACCACTTCCTGTTTCACCCTTTTCCACTTTCGGGCTTCCCCATGCAACCCCAAGAACTCAAGACCATCATGGGCTCCGGCCTGCTGTCCTTCCCGCTGACCGACTTCGACGGCGACGGCAACTTCAACGCCCGCGGCTATGCCGAGCGCCTCGAATGGCTCGCGCCCTACGGCGCGAGCGCCCTCTTCGCGGCCGGCGGCACGGGCGAGTTCTTCTCGCTCACCGCGGAGGAATACCCCGCCATCATCGAGACCGCCGTGCAGACCTGCCGCGGAAAGGTGCCGATCATCGCGGGCGCCGGCGGCCCCACGCGCTTCGCCATCCAGTGCGCCCAGGCCGCTGAAAAGGCCGGAGCCCACGGCATCCTGCTGCTGCCGCACTACCTGACCGAAGCCGGCCAGGAAGGCCTGGCGGCGCACGTCGAGGCCGTCTGCCAAAGCGTGAAGTTCGGCGTCATCGTCTACAACCGCGGCCAGAGCCGCTTCACGCCCGAGACGCTCGCGCGCCTGGCCGAGCGCAACGCCAACCTCGTGGGCTTCAAGGACGGCGTGGGCGACATCGAGCTGATGAACTCCATCTACATGAAGATGGGCGACCGCTTCGCCTACCTGGGCGGCCTGCCCACCGCCGAAGTGTATGCCGCCGCATACAAGGCGCTGGGTACGCCGGTGTACTCGTCGGCGGTGTTCAACTTCATCCCGAAGACGGCAATGGACTTCTACCACGCGGTGGCCAACGACGACCAGGCCACGCAGCACCGCCTGCTGCGCGAATTCTTCATGCCCTACCTGGAGCTGCGCAACCGCATGCCGGGCTATGCGGTGAGCATCGTGAAGGCCGGCGCGAAGATCGTCGGCCACGACGCGGGCCCCGTGCGCGCACCGCTCACCGACCTGAAGGCCGGCGAAATGGACGCGCTCAAGGCCCTCATCGACAAGCTCGGGCCGCAGTGACGGCAAGGCCGGGCGGGAAAGTAAAAACCACACATAACGACACCCCAGGAGACTCCACCATGTTCCGACGCCTCTCGACCGCCGCAGCCGCAGTGCTGCTCGCTGCCACCCTCGCCGGCTGCGCAACCCGCGCCGCCCCGGACACCGCCCAGGACGGGCCTTCCGTGGCCTTGGCCGCCGAACGGCTGCGCATCGCCATGATCGACCCGACGCCCGAGGCGCTCGGCCAGCTGGTGGCCGACGAGCTGAGCTACGGCCACTCCGGCGGCCGCGTGGACACGAAAGCCAGCTTCATCGGCGACCTGATGAACGGCAAGTCGGACTTCGTGACCATCGTGATCACCGACCAGTCGATCCAGGTGGTGGACGGCGTGGCCGTGGTGCGGCATACGCTGACGGCCGACACGAACGACTCCGGAAAGCCCGGGAAGGTGCAGATCAAGGTGCTGGGCGTCTGGCAGAAGCGCGGCAGCGACTGGAAGCTGCTCGCGCGCCAGGCCGTGCGCCCCGCCTGACGGGTCCGTCGGACCGGGCCGGTGGGGGGGCGGCCCGTGCCCGGCGGCGCAGAGCGCGCCTTGCACGATCCCGTCACCCCCACCGCCGGAAGTGGCGCACCGCCGGTGCGGGCACGGCGGCGGCGCTATCATCCGCCGGTTCCCACCCCCTCTAGCGCCCCTAAGACAGTATGAAGAGTTTGCAGATGCTGCTTGCCGAGCAGGCAGCCTTGGACGAGAAGATCGCCCGCGAAAAGAAACAGGCCGCCGCCCAGGCGCTCACCCAGATCCAGGCCTGGATCGCCGAATTCGGCTTCACCGCCCAGCAGGTTTTCCCCTGGCAGCCCGCCAAGAAGCAGGTTTCTGCCAAGTACCTCGATCCGAACTCCGGTGCCACCTGGACGGGCCGCGGCAAGCCGCCCGCCTGGATCGCCGGCAAGGACCGCGACCAGTTCCTCATCGAAAAACCCGCCGAGCCCTCCTCCCAGCGAGGCCCCTTCCTGGCGGAGATGGCCGCAGCGGCCGCGCGGCGCGAAGGCCGCTGAAGCGCAGCGGCCCCGATGGCCGTAGCACACGCCGGGCGGCCGTGTAATGCAGGGCCCGGCATGCGGCGCATTGCCGCATCGCTTTCGGCCGGCCGGCCACGGGCCCGGATTCGGTGCCATGCTCTGCATCCCTTCGGCCACGATCTGACAGCACGATGCACAAACGCCAATTCCTGACCCAGCTCGGTCTTGCCGGCATGCTGCCCGCCGGCGCAGCGCTGGCCCACGCGCCGGACACCCCGCAGCCCACGCTGCTCACCGTCTCCGGTGCCATCGAACGCGCCAACCGAGGACCATTGAACCCGGTGACGGACCTGCTGGCTGCCAAGCAGGGGGTGCAATTCAACCAGGCCCGCACCTTCGACGCCCGCGCGCTGCAGCGGCTGCGGTCCGTGTCGATCTCGCCCACGGTGGAGTACGACGGACGCCGCCACACCCTCGAAGGCCCGTTGATCACCGAGGTGCTCGCTTCCGAAGGGCTGGCGCCCGGCCGGAAAGCCACCCTCGTGCTGCGCGCCGTGGACGGCTACAACGCCACCCTCACCGCGGCCGACGCGGCGCGCTACGGCATGATCGTCGCCCTGCGTATGGACGGCGTGCCCCTGTCCGTCGGTGGCCTGGGGCCGCAATGGGCGGTCTACGACGCGGACAACATTCCTGAATTCAAGAGCAGGCCCGTGAACGAGCGCTTCACGCTCTCTCCCTGGGGTCTGTACCTGATCGAAGTGAAATAAGCCAGGGCGCGAAAGGCCGCCCGCCCGAGCGCAGGTGCGCGCGTGGCTGCCCGCCCACGGCACGGGATGGCATCGCTGGTGAGCCACGGGGTGCCGCCCCTCCCGCCGGGCGTCAGCGAGGAGCGCTTCCCGGAGGGCACGCTGCAGGGCGCCCAGAAGCAAGAAAGCCCCTGACCTCCAGCGAAGGTCAAGGGCTCGGCTGCGAGGCGTCGAGCGACGCCGCCGCGGGACAACCTTACATGTTGTCGATCATCACCTGGCCGAAGCCCGAGCAGCTCACCTGCGTCGCGCCTTCCATCAGGCGGGCGAAGTCGTACGTCACCTTCTTGCTCAGGATGGACTTTTCCATCGAGCTGATGATGATGTCGGCGGCTTCGGTCCAGCCCATGTGGCGCAGCATCATTTCGGCGGAGAGGATTTCGGAACCGGGGTTCACGTAGTCCTTGCCGGCGTACTTCGGTGCCGTGCCGTGGGTGGCTTCGAACATCGCGACGGAGTCGGACAGGTTGGCGCCGGGGGCGATGCCGATGCCGCCCACCTGGGCTGCCAGCGCGTCGGAGACGTAGTCGCCGTTCAGGTTCAGCGTGGCGATCACGCTGTACTCGGCGGGGCGCAGCAGGATCTGCTGCAGGAACGCGTCGGCGATGCTGTCCTTGACCGTGATTTCCTTGCCGGTCTTGGGGTTCTTGAACTTCATCCACGGGCCGCCGTCGATGAGTTCGGCGCCGAATTCCTTGGCAGCCAGGTCGTAGGCCCAGTCACGGAAGCCGCCTTCCGTGAACTTCATGATGTTGCCCTTGTGCACGATGGTCACGCTGGGCTTGTCGTTGTCGATCGCGTACTGGATCGCCTTGCGCACCAGGCGCTGCGTGCCTTCGCGCGACACGGGCTTCACGCCGATGCCGGAGGTTTCGGGGAAGCGGATCTTCTTGACGCCGAAATCTTCCTGCAGGATCTTGATGAGCTTCTTCGCCTTCTCGGACTCGGCTTCGAACTCGATGCCGGCGTAGATGTCTTCCGAGTTCTCGCGGAAGATCACCATGTGGGTCTTCTCGGGTTCCTTCACGGGCGAGGGGACGCCCTTGAAGTACTGGATGGGGCGCAGGCAGACGTAGAGGTCGAGTTCCTGGCGCAGGGCCACGTTCAGGGAGCGGATGCCGCCGCCCACGGGGGTGGTCAGCGGGCCCTTGATGGAGACGACGTAATCGCGCACGGCGTGCAGGGTTTCTTCCGGCAGCCAGACGTCGGGACCGTACACCTTGGTGGACTTCTCACCGGCATAGACCTCCATCCAGTGGATCTTGCGCTTGCCGCCGTAGGCCTTGGCCACGGCTGCGTCCACCACCTTCAGCATCACCGGGGTAATGTCGAGGCCCGTACCGTCGCCCTCGATGTAGGGAATGATCGGCTGATCCGGCACGCTCAGGGACATGTCGGCGTTGACGGTGATCTTCTGGCCTTCGGCAGGGACCTTGATGTGCTGGTAACTGGTCATGGAACGGGTATCTCCGGTGGAATGGCGCCAGGGGCTGCGCCCGGGCAAGGCGGACTGTGCACGGGGGCACAAAACGCAATGATTCTAGCGAGAAAAATTTGTAGGTCCCGTCTGTCAACGCCCCGGCCTGCGGTATCGTTGTGTGAGGGCTTCGCGGGCCTACGCGGGGCCCGCCAACCCATCCGAAACTTTCCAAGGAAACGGCAATATGAAAAAACTCCTCGCTGTCCTGATCGCCGGCCTGTTCACCGCCGGTGCCTTCGCCCAGGCGCCTGCCCAGGCCCCGGCCACCACGTCCGCCCCCATGGCAGCCGACAGCTACACGCCGGCTCCCGCGGCCAAGGCGCATGCCAAGAAGGCCCACAAGAACGCCAAGCACAAGGTCGCCCACAAGAAGACCAAGAAGCACTCCAAGGCCGCTGCCTGAAGCGAGCCCCGTGCCGATGACGGGAATGCGCTCCGCCACGGACCGCGTTCCCCAGCCTCCCGAAGCCCGCTTTACGCGGGCTTTGCTTTTGGCTGGTAGGCTTTTCGCCGATCCCTTCCCTTCCGATGGATGACCTCCGCACCATGACCACCCCCCCCTCGCACCGGCTGCGACGCACCACCCGCCATGTCCGCCGCCTCGCGGCCGCGGCCGCCATCGCCACCGCCTGTGCCGGCGCCGCGTGGGCCCAGCAGGGTCCGCAGCTCGATCTGCAGCGCGTCGACCTGAGCGCGGGCATGCACCGCATCGACGCCCAGGTGGCCGCGACGCCGCAGGAGCGGGAAATCGGCCTCATGCACCGCAAGGAGATGCCCTCCAATGAGGGCATGCTGTTCGCCTTCCCGGTGCCCGGCGTGCAGTGCTTCTGGATGAAGAACACGCTGCTGCCGCTCACGGCGGCCTTCGTGGCGGACGACGGCACCATCGTCAACCTGGCGGACATGAAGCCGCAGACGCTGGATTCGCACTGCTCGGACAAGCCCGTGCGCTTCGTGCTGGAGATGAACCAGGGCTGGTTCGCCAAGCGCGGCATCAAGGCGGGCTTCAAGCTCTCGGGCATCCCGTTCGCGAAACAGCGCTGACCGCGGCCCGGTCAGTCGTACCGCCCATGAAAAACGGCCCCGCGGGGCCGTTTTCGTCGCATTCCCTGGGCAGGGGCCGGATCAGCCGGCGAAGTTGCTTTCCGCGAACTTCCAGTTCACCAGCTTGTCGAGGAAGGTCTCGACGAACTTCGGACGCAGGTTGCGGTAGTCGATGTAGTAGGCGTGTTCCCAGACGTCCACCGTCAGCAGCGCCTTGTCGGCGGTGGTGAGCGGCGTGCCGGCGGCGCCGGTGTTCACGATGTCGACGCTGCCGTCGGCCTTCTTGACCAGCCAGGTCCAGCCGGAGCCGAAGTTGCCCACGGCGCTCTTCACGAACGCTTCCTTGAAGGCGGCGTAGCTGCCCCACTTGGCGTTGATGGCATCGGCCAGCGCGCCCGAAGGCTCGCCGCCGCCGCCCGGGGTCATGCAGTTCCAGAAGAAGGTGTGGTTCCAGATCTGGGCCGCGTTGTTGTAGATGCCGCCGCTGGACTTCTTGATGATCTCCTCGAGGGGCATGTTCTCGAATTCGGTGCCCTTCTGGAGGTTGTTGAGGTTCACCACGTAGGCGTTGTGGTGCTTGCCGTGGTGGTACTCCAGGGTTTCCTGGCTGTAGTGCGGAGCCAGGGAGTCGATGGGGTAAGGCAGCGGTGGCAGGGTGTGTTCCATGACGTTCCTTCGTGGGTGGTTGGTAATTCTTCGGATGCGGCGCCGCCCGGCGGCCGCGCGACGCAACAGGGCGGCATTGTAGGAAGTTAATCGCGTGCCGCGCTGTAGGCGACGGTCCAGACCGCTTTCGCAGTGGGTCCGCCAGGGCAGGCGCTCACAGCAGCCGCGGCGGCGCCACGGTCAGCTCGATCGTGCCGTCGGACACGGCGGCGCGCACGCCGTCTCCGGCGCGCACCTGGTCCGTTCGGGTCACCGGCCGGCCCTGCCCGTCCGTGAGCAGGGCGTAGCCGCGCTGGAGCACCAGCCGGGGGTCGAGCAGTTCAAGGCGCAGGGCGGCGTGCTCCAGCCGGCGCGCGCGCAGGGCCACGGCCTGTTCCACAGCGCGCGGCAGCCGGTCCGCGAGGCCATCCCGCCGCTGGGTGGCCCGCTGGGCCGTCCAGGCGGCGCCATGGCGCAGCTGCTGGGCCAGGCGCGACAGGCGCAGGTCCTGCCGGGCCAGCAGCCCCGAGGGGCGCCCCAGCCGCTGGGCGGCCGTGTCCAGGCGCTGGTGGCGCAGGTCGAGCTGGCGCTGCAGGCTGTCGGCCAGGCGGTCCGAGAGCGCGTCCATGCCCGCCAGCCAGTTGGCGCGCGGCTGCGCGACCAGCTCGGCCGCCGCCGTCGGCGTGGGCGCGCGCAGGTCCGCGCAGAAATCGGCCATCGTGAAATCGGTTTCGTGGCCCACGCCGGAGACCAGGGGCACCGGGCTGTCGGCCACCGTGCGTGCCAGCTGCTCATCGTTGAACGCCCAGAGGTCCTCGATGGAGCCTCCGCCGCGCACCAGCAGGATCACGTCCACCGGAGGCTGGCCGGGCGCCGCTTGCGCCGGATCGGCCAGGCGGTAGAGCGACCGCAGGGCACTGCAGAGCGACGCCGGGGCAGCGGCTCCCTGGACCAGCGCCGGCGCCAGCACCACCGGCAGGTGCGGCACCCGCCGCCGCAGGGCGGTGACCACGTCGTGCAGTGCGGCGGCGCCCGGCGAGGTCACGAGGCCGATCGCCCGCGGCATGACGGGCAGCTCGCGCTTGCGCGCCGGATCGAACAGGCCCTCGGCCTCCAGCCGCGCCTTGAGGCGCAGGAACTGCTCGAAGAGCGCCCCCTGCCCCGCCCGCTGCAGGCTCTCGACGATCAGCTGCAGGTCCCCCCGCGCTTCGTACACCGCGAGCTTGCCGCGCAGCTCGACCATTTCGCCGTCGCGCGGCACGTCGGCCAGCAGCATGGCCGCCCGCCGGAACATCGCGCAGCGAATCTGGCCCTGCCCGTCCTTCAGCGTGAAGTAGCAATGCCCGCTGGACGCGCGCGAGAAGCCCGTGATCTCGCCGCGCACCGCGACGGGATTGAACCGCGCCTCCAGGGCGTCAGCAACGGCGCGGCACAGCGCCCCGACATCCCAGATGCGCGGCGCCATTGCTGGATTCGGCCGCTCAAACATCGGCGCCACCAGGGCTGCGGGCGCGCGGTGCCTGCCCGCTAGTCCACAACACCCAAGGAGCGATACCGATGGGTCGGAACGTGACCGGGCGCCCGCCAGAGCTATGTTCTTCCGTGCAAGTCATTGATTCATATCGAAATTTTGCTGCGCAATTTTTCATCAATCTGTCAAAGTGTCGATTTGGCGCGCTGCGGCGGGGGTTGCACACCCAGTTGCCCACAAAGTTATCCACAGAAAATGTGGGTGGTTGTGGAAAGCTGGGGGGGCGGCGGGGGTGCGGGACGCAGGTCGCCGAAGGCATCGCCGGCGGCGCCGGGCGGCCATGGCGCTGGGCCATAATCGCGGCCTGCTTCCATCTGCGCGGAGAGAGAATTGCTGTCGATCATACAAGCCGCAGGCTGGCCGATCTGGCCCCTGATTGCCTGCTCCGTCCTGGCGCTGGCCCTCGTGGTGGAGCGCTTCCTCGCTCTCAAGACCGCGCGCGTCGCCCCGCCCAAGCTGCTGGACGAGGCCATGTCCGTCACTTCGCGCAACCTGCCGACGCCGGACGTGGTCAACCAGCTCGCGCAGAACTCCGCCCTCGGCGAAGTGCTGGCCAGCGGCCTGCGCACGCTCAACAGCCACCCGCAGAGCAGCGAGGCGGACGTGCGCGCCGCCATGGAAGGCACGGGCCGCGCGGTCGCCCAGCGGCTCGAGAAATACCTCAACGCCCTCGCCACCATCGCCTCGGCCGCGCCCCTGCTCGGCCTGCTCGGCACGGTGATCGGCATGATCGAGATCTTCGGATCGCAGGGCGGCTCGGCCACGGGCCAGGGCAACCCCGCCCAGCTGGCGCACGGCATCTCGATCGCGCTCTACAACACCGCATTCGGGCTGATCGTCGCGATCCCCACGCTGATCCTCTGGCGCTACTTCCGCAGCCGCGTGGACGCCTACCTCCTCACGCTCGAACTCGCCTCGGAGCAGTTCGTGCGCCATCTCCAGCGCCTGCGCAAGTGAGGTGAACGGCAGGCCGGCCCACTTGTCGCACCGGCCGCCCGCCCCTCCCGAAGCAGCCCGCGCCCACGCCTCTTTTCGCAGGTCCGCCCCATGAACTTCCGCCCCCGTCCGAAGGAAGCGCCGGAGATCAACCTGATCCCGTTCATCGACGTGCTGCTCGTGATCCTCATCTTCCTGATGCTCTCGACCACCTACAGCAAGTTCACCGAGCTGCAGCTCACCCTGCCGGTGGCCGACGCAGAGCAGCAGCGCGACCACCCGCGGGAGGTGATCGTCGCCGTGGCCGCGGACGGGCGCTACGCGGTCAACAAGACCGCCGTGGACGGCAAGGGGGTGGATGCGATCGCCCTCGCGCTCCAGGCCGCGGCCACGGCCGGGCGCGAGAGCGTGGTGATCATCAGCGCCGACGCCAACGCGCCGCACCAGGCCGTGATCTCCGTGATGGAAGCCGCGCGCCGCGTGGGCCTCTCGCAGATCACCTTCGCCACCCAGTCGTCCGCCAGCGCGGGCCGCTGACCGGGCATGCCGCTGCGCGACCGGCGCGCCCCGCGGACGCCCGGCGCCGCACCGCACGCCGAGGCGGCCTTCCAGCGCATCTGGCGCCGCCGTGGAGGGGGGGCCTGGGCGCTGCTGCCGGTGGCGGCAGTCTATGGCGCGCTCTCGGGCCTGCGCGGCGCGCTCTACAAGACCGGCGTGCTGCGCGCCGAGCGCCTGCCGGTGCCCGTGGTGGTGGTCGGCAACGTGGTGGCCGGCGGTGCGGGCAAGACCCCCGTGACCCAGGCGGTGGTGCGGGCGCTGCGCGAGCGCGGCTGGCATCCCGGCGTGGTCTCGCGCGGCTACGGGCGTGCCACCACGGACTGCCGGGAAGTGCTGCCGGACGCCGACGCCGCGGCCGTGGGCGACGAGCCGCTGCTGCTCGCGCGGAGCACCGGTGCTCCGGTGTTCGTCGCCGCGCGCCGGGCCGACGCCGCCCGCGCCCTGCTGCGCCAGCACCCGCGCACCGACGTGGTCATCTGCGACGACGGGCTGCAGCACCTCGCCCTGGCGCGCGACGTGGAGCTGTGCGTATTCAGCGAGGAAGGTGCCGGCAACGGCTGGCTGCTGCCGGCCGGCCCGTTGCGGGAGCCCTGGCCGCGCCGGGTCGATGCCGTGCTGCACGCCGGCGATGCGCCCGAAGGGGCCGAAACCGCTGCGCTGGGAGCGTTCCCCATCCGCCGCTCGCTGGCGGACCATGCGGTCGCCCGGGACGGCGGCACGGTACCCCTGGCACGGCTGCACGGCCAGCCGCTGCATGCGGTGGCCGCCATCGCCCGTCCCGCCGCCTTCTTCGCGATGCTGCGCGGCCGCGGCCTGACGGTGGAGCGGGAAACCGCCCTGCCCGACCATGCCGATTACGGCGGCTGGCCACCCGTGCCCGGCGACGGCCTGCAGGTGGTCTGCACCGAAAAGGATGCCGCCAAGCTCTGGCCACGGTGCCCGGGCGCGCTGGCCGTGCCGCTGGTGGTGGAGATCGCGCCTGCGTTTTTCGAGCGGTTGCATCTGCGGCTGCGGGAGATCGCGGGCCGCTCGCTATCATCGGCTCCCGATTCCTGAACCTCTTTTCCACCTCTACCGCCATGGATCCCAAACTGCTCGAACTGCTGGTCTGCCCGGTCACCAAGGGCCCGCTGACCTACGACCGCGAACGCGGCGAACTGGTGTCGCGCAGCGCGCGGCTCGCCTACCCGGTGCGTGACGGCATTCCGGTGCTGCTGGAGACGGAGGCGCGCACGCTCTCGGACGCGGAGCTGGAAGCGTGAGCGGCGCGGCTGCACCGACCGCCGACTTCACCGTCCTGATCCCGGCCCGCCTGGCCTCCACGCGGCTGCCCGACAAACCGCTCGCCGACATCGGCGGCCTGCCCATGGTGGTGCGGGTCGCGCGGCAGGCCGCACGCAGCGGCGCCGCGCGCGTGGTGGTCGCGGCCGACCATCCCCGCATCCTGGAGGCGTGCGCCACGCACGGCGTCAAGGCGGTCGCCACGCGCGCGGACCATCCGAGCGGCAGCGACCGCCTGGCCGAGGCCTGCGCGCTGCTCGGCCTCGCGGGCGACGACATCGTGGTCAACGTGCAGGGCGACGAGCCGCTGATCGATCCCGCGCTGATCGATGCCGTGGCCGCCCTGCTGCCCGCGCGCCCCGAGGCCTCCATGGGCACGGCCGCCCATGCGATCCACAGTCTCGCCGACTACGCCAACCCGAACGTGGTGAAGGTGGTGCTGGACGGGCGTGGCCTGGCCCACTACTTCAGCCGTGCCTCCATCCCGCATGCGCGGGACCATGCGGGTGCCGCCTGGTGGGAGCCGGGGCACCCGGGCATGCCGGCCGGCTACGCGCCGCTGCGGCACGTCGGCATCTACAGCTACCGTGCAGCCTTCCTGCAGGCCTTCCCCGCCCTGCCGCCCGCCCCCACCGAAGCCGTCGAGGCGCTGGAACAGTTGCGCGCGCTCTGGCACGGGCACCGCATCGCCGTCCACGTGGCCGACGCCGCCCCGGGCCCGGGCGTGGACACCCCCGAAGACCTCGCCAGGGTGCGCGCACTGCTGGGCTGAACCCGCCTGCACGGCGCCTGCGCCGCGCCGTCACGACGGTGTCGCAGTTGTCAGTCAGACGGAAGGACACGCATGCTATCCTTGCCCGCGATTGAAAGCGCCACCCCGGGCCCTACGGCAGCCCCGGGCGTCGCGCGCTGGCCGAATTCAACACTTAGAGGACTTCCATGAGACTGATTCTTTTGGGCGCGCCCGGCGCCGGGAAGGGCACGCAAGCCGCGTTCATCTGCCAGAAATACGGCATTCCGCAGATCTCGACGGGCGACATGCTGCGCGCCGCCGTCAAGGCCGGCACGCCGCTGGGCCTGGAGGCCAAGGCCGTGATGGATGCCGGCAAGCTGGTGAGCGACGACCTCATCATCGGTCTCGTGAAGGACCGCATCGCCCAGCCCGACTGCGCCCAGGGATTCCTCTTCGACGGCTTTCCGCGCACCATTCCCCAGGCCGACGCCATGAAGGCCGCGGGCGTGAAGCTCGATTACGTGCTGGAGATCGACGTGCCGTTCGAGGCCATCGTCGAGCGCATGAGCGGCCGCCGTTCGCACCCCGCCAGCGGGCGCACCTACCACGTGCGCTTCAACCCGCCGAAGGTGGAAGGCAAGGACGACGTCACCGGCGAGGAGCTGATCCAGCGCGAGGACGACAAGGAAGAGACCGTGAAGAAGCGCCTGGAGGTGTACAGCGCCCAGACGCGCCCGCTCGTGGAGTACTACTCCAGCTGGGCCAAGGCCGATCCCGCCAACGCACCGAAGTACCGCGCCATCAGCGGCACGGGTTCGGTCGAAGAGATCACGCAGCGGGCACTCGCCGCGCTCGCGGACTGACATCCGCCTGGCGGGGCCCGGGCCGGGGCACGCGGCCCGGCCAGGGTCCAGCACCAAGACGACGCCGCCTTCGGGCGGCGTTTTTGCGTGCGGGGCCGATCCCCGCTCGTGCTGCCGCCGGCAGCGGCCGGCAGGCGGCCCCCGGCCTCCGGTCCACGCCGCAGTCAGGCGCGCGCCAGCAATTCCAGGAGCAGATCCACGCGCGCCTTCACCGGGCCCATGCCTCGCGCGTCGGGCAGCGTGTCGTCCGGGCGCGGCAGCACGCGGCCCAGGGGGCAGCGCGTGCTCACACGGACCGCCGTTCCCCCCGCCTGCGCCCGCTCCAGCGCGGACTGCAGGCGGTGGTGCAGCGTCCCGTTGCCCGTGGCGGCCACCACGATGCCGTCCACACCGTCCGCGGCCAGCAGTTCCACGGCGCGACCGGTGGCGCCCGCATGGGACAGCACGATCTCCACGCGCGGCCAGGCGGCGGCCTGCGCGACGGCCTGCAGGGCGGAGTCCGCCGACTCCGCGGCCGCGGGCCAGCCTCCGGCCAGCCGCACGGCCCCCTGCTCCACCCAGCCGAGAGGGCCGGCTTCGCCCGAATCGAACGCATGCAGCCGCTGGGGATGCACCTTGCGCACGCCCCGGGCACCATGGATCTCACCGGCCGCCACCGCCACCACGCCGTGCGCGCCGGGCGTGGCGGCCACGGCCACGCCGTCGAGCAGGTTCTGCGGCCCGTCCGGGGCTGTGGCGGTGGCCGGGCGCATGGCGGACACCAGCACCACCGGCTTGTGCCGCGCGCCAGCCAGCACCCGGTGCAGGAACCACGCGGTCTCCTCCAGCGTGTCGGTGCCGTGCGTCACCACGACCGCGCGCACGCCGGGGTCGGCCAGGTGCGCGGCACACCGCAGCGCCAGCGCCTTCCAGACGTCCTCGTCCATGTCCTTGCTGTCGATCTGGGCCACCTGCTCCGACACGAGCTGCGCCGCGCCGGCGGCCTGCGCCAGCCCGGGCACGGCGTCCAGAAGCGCGCCGATGCCCACCTGCGCGGCCGTGTAGCCGATGGTGTCTTCCGCGCTGGCAGCCGTTCCGGCGATGGTTCCGCCGGTGCCGAGCACCACGATTTTTTCTGCACCCACTTGCATTGCCTTTAGAAACTGTTTAAAAATACAGTGACTGGATCGAACCACAGGGTTGGCCGATCCGCCCCTTCCAGCGCCGGTCCGGCGCCAATATCCTTCACCGGAGTGCCCGCATGCTCGACAGCCCCAAGCTCACCGCCCGCCAGCAGCAGATCCTCGACCTCATCCAGACGGCCATCGCCCGCACCGGCGCGCCGCCCACGCGGGCCGAGATCGCTGCGGAGTTCGGTTTCAAGTCCGCCAACGCGGCCGAAGAGCACCTGCAGGCGCTCGCGCGCAAGGGCGTCATCGAACTGGTGAGCGGCACGTCCCGCGGCATCCGCCTGCGGGGCGAGGCCGTGCGGTCCATCAATGCCGCCCGCGGCACCCAGTTCCACCTGCCCATTCCCGGCATCTCGCAGCTCATGCTGCCGCTGATCGGCCGCGTCGCAGCCGGCTCGCCGATTCTCGCCGAGGAACATGTGGACCAGACCTACAGCGTCGAAGGCAGCCTGTTCCAGCACAAGCCCGACTACCTGCTCAAGGTGCGCGGCATGTCGATGCGCGATGCCGGCATCATGGACGGCGACCTGCTCGCCGTGCAGTCCACGCGCGATGCACGCAACGGGCAGATCATCGTGGCCCGCCTGGGTGATGAGGTCACGGTGAAGCGCCTGCGCCGCACGGCGGGCTCCATCGAGCTGCTGCCGGAGAACCCCGACTACCCGATCATCACCGTGCAGCCGGGCGAAGCCTTCGAGATCGAAGGCCTGGCCGTCGGGCTCATCCGCAACACGATGCTGATGTAACCGCAGCGGGCTCCGCTCGGAACGGCGGTCGCACGGCATCTCTCGGGTGCCGGGCCAGGCTGCCGCATTCCCTGCACCCCTCCTTCCAGCGTTGCCCAGGTGGCGGGCGCTGGCCCTCCCCTTCGCGTGGATGGCCAACCCTGCGGCATCGCCCTGCCTGTTCGAGGCCAATCCTGCCAGTGTTCAACCCATCCTGACCGCTGGAGATTTTTTCATGGCAAAGGCTCTGCTCGATTTCACGGCCCTCTCTTCGTTCCGTCCGCTGCGCGGGCTCTTCCGGTGGCTGCGGGGCGCTCCGGCGGCCCGCAGCGAGGCCGCGGCCCCGGCCTGGTCGCGCTGGCCGCACCGTCCGGCCTGCACCGTGCATGGCGCGGTGGACGAGCCGATGCGCCCGCGTGCCCACCGTGACGAGAACATCGAAGGCGAAGGTCCGGCCGCAGCTGGTTCGACCGCTGCCGGTCAACCGGCCAGCCACCTCGGCGGCATTTTCACCTCCACAACCCCCGTTCTCGCACTCCCGGCTCCCGCCGAGCGGGGCGCGCGCCACGCAGCCGCCTCGGGGCGCGGCTGCACGGCCCGGGTCCCGGGGCCGGTGCGGGTGGTCCAGCGCCGCCATGCGGGGACGCCGGAGCGTTTCGTGATCTCCGGCCGCATGGCCGACGTGCGGGCGGAGCTGGAACGCTGGGCCGCTGCCGAGGCGGTGCTGAACTGATGGGGGCAAGGCGCTCTTGCCGAGCGTCTTCACGGCCCAGCAGAAAGGTTTCCGCTTCTCAGCTGTTGATCTGCGCCCAGAGCTTGTCCAGCCGCTTCACGCTCACCGGCTGCGGCGTGCGCAGCTCCTGCGCGAAGAAGCTCACCCGCAGTTCCTCCAGCAGCCAGCGCAGCTCCTGCATGCGCGCATCCACCTGGCCCTTGCGCTCCGCCACCAGGCGCCAGTAGCGCTGCTCCTGCGGACGCAGTTCCGCGAGCCGGGTGGCGTCGCGCGCGGCATCGGTGCGCACCTTGTCCAGGCGCAGCGTGATGGCCTTCAAATAACGCGCGAAGTGCGCGAGCTGCGACCAGGGCGCGGCGGCCAGGAAGTTCTTCGGCATGAGCCGCTGCAGTTGCTGTTGGGCGTCCTGCGTGGCATCGGGCGCGGCTTTCGTGTCCTTGATCTTGCGGGCCGCCGCGGCGTATTCGAGCAGGATCGCACCGGCCAGCCGGGCGACCTCGTTGGCGATCAGCGTGAGCCGGCCCCGGCCTTCCTGCACCCGGCGCTGGAAGTCCGCGTCCGTCGTCGGCAGGGGTTCGACCAGGAAGGCCCGGTCCAGCGCCACGTCGATGATCTGCGCGCGCAGTTCCTCCTGCGTACCCAGCGGCATATAGGCCACCGCCATCTTCTGCAGGTCCGGGATGTTCTTTTCAAGGTACTTGAGCGCATCCTTGATCTGCAGCGCGAACAGCCGGCGCAGGCCCGCGCGGTGGCGCGCCGCGGCCACCCCGGGTTCGTCGAACACCTCGATGGTCACGGCATCGCCGCCATCGATGAGCGCCGGGAAGCCGATCAGCGTCTGCCCGCCCTTGCGGATCTCCATGAGCTCTGGCAATTCGCCGAAGGTCCAGGCCGTGTAGCGCTGGCCCGCCGGCACGGCGGCCGGCGCGGGTGCGGGAGCGGCCACCGGGCCGGCGCTGGCCGGTATTGCGGCGGCGGAAGCCGCACGCCCGTCTCCGGGCCTGCCGTGCGCTCCTCCGCCCTTGCGGGAGCGTTCAGAAGCGGGCGTCTCCGCAGGGGCCACGTCGGGCTCGGGCTCTGGAGCGGCGCCCGCGAGCTTGAGCCCCGCCAGGGCCTGGAAGGCCCCCCGGGCCCTGGCGCCCCATTCGGCCTTGAGTGCGCCCAGGTTGCGGCCCTGGCCCAACTGCCGTCCGTCCTCGTGCACCACGCGGAAGTTCATGAACAGGTGCGGGCTCAGCATGTCGAGCTTGAAGTCCGCGCGCTTCACATCGAGCGAGGTCTCGTCACGCACCTGCTTGAGCAGCACGTCCACCAGGCTGCCCTGCCCGAAGCGCTCGGGCGTGCCGAGCAGCTCGGCCAGGCGCGCGGCGTTGTCCGGCAGCGGCACGAAGCGGCTGCGCGGGCGCTGCGGCAGGCTTTTGAGCAGCGCCTGGATCTTGTCCTTGAGCATGCCGGGCACCAGCCATTCGCAGCGGTCCTCGCTCACCTGGTTGAGCACGAAGAGCGGCACCGTGACGGTGACGCCGTCGCGCGGGTCTCCGGGTTCGTGCAGGTAGGTGGCCGCGCAGTCCACCCCGCCCAGCCGCACCATGCGCGGGAAGGCGCTGGTGGTGATGCCCGCGGCCTCGTGCCGCATCAGCTCGTCGCGGGTGAGCTTGAGCAGGTCCGGCTTCGCCCGGCTGGCCTCGCGGTACCAGGTTTCGAAATCCGCGCCGGTGCAGATGTCGGCAGGCACCTGCTGGTCGTAGAAGGCATAGATGAGCTCTTCGTCCACCAGCACGTCCTGGCGGCGCGACTTGTGCTCCAGCTCCTCCACCTTGGCGATGAGCTTGCGGTTGGCGGGCAGGAACGGCAGCCGGCGCTCCCAGTCCTGCGGCCACTGGTCGCCGACCAGCGCCTCGCGCAGGAAGATATCGCGCGCGGTGCGCGGGTCCACCTTTCCGAAGTTCACGCGCCGGTTGTTGTAGATGACGATGCCGTAGAGCGTGGCGCGCTCCAGCGCCGTCACCTGCGCGGCCTTGCGCTCCCAGTGCGGGTCCAGCATCTGCTTCTTGAGCAGGTGGCCGCCCATCTCCTCGATCCACTGGGGCTCGATGGCCGCGATGCCGCGACCGAAGAGGCGCGTGGTCTCGACCAGTTCCGCCGCCACGATCCAGCGCCCGGGCTTTTTCGACAGGTGGGCACCGGGATGCTTGTAGAACTTGATGCCGCGCGCGCCGAGGTACCAGTCCTCTTCCTCGCTCTTCACGCCGATGTTGCCGAGCAGGCCGGCGAGCATGGAGCGGTGGATCTGCTCGTAGCTGGCCGGCTGCGGATTGATGCGCCAGCGGTGCTCGGTGACCACGGTGAGCAGCTGCGTGTGGATGTCGCGCCACTCGCGCAGGCGCCGGATGCTGATGAAGTTCTGGCGCAGCAGCGATTCGTACTGCCGGTTGCTCAACTTGTGGGTGGGCGCCGCAGCCGGCACGGACGCGGTGGCTGCCGCGGAGGCCGCCGCCTCGGCGCTGCCGCGCAACTGGCGCTGCGCCACCGGCAGCACCGCCTGCGAGGGAGCGCCCTTGCGCGCGGCGTCGCGCTGCGCCCGCGCGGACGGCAGGCTCGGCGCGCCGCCGCGGGCCTCGTTGATCCATTTCCAGAGCTTGAGGTAGCCGCTGAATTCGCTCTTCTCGTCGTCGAACTTGGCGTGGGCCTGGTCGGCCTGCTGCTGCGCCTCGAGCGGCCGGTCGCGCACGTCCTGCACCGACAGGGCCGAGGCGATCACCAGTACTTCGTCCAGCGCCTGGCGGTCGCGCGCCTCCAGGATCATGCGGCCCACGCGCGGGTCGAGCGGCAGGCGCGAGAGCTCCACGCCCATGGGCGTGAGTTCGTTGGCATCGTCCACCGCGCCGAGTTCGGCCAGCAACTGGTAGCCGTCGGCGATCGCGCGGCCCGAGGGCGCCTCGATGAACGGAAACTGCGCCACGTCGCCCAGGTGCAGCGACTTCATGCGCAGGATCACGCCCGCGAGCGAGGAGCGCAGGATTTCCGGATCGGTGAAGCGCGGCCGACCGTTGAAGTCGGGTTCGTCGTAGAGCCGGATGCAGATGCCGTTGGCCACCCGGCCGCAACGGCCCGCCCGCTGGTTGGCCGCCGCCTGGCTCACGGGCTCGATCAGCAGTTGCTCGACCTTGCTGCGGAAGCTGTAGCGCTTCACGCGCGCGGTACCGGCGTCGATCACGTAGCGGACCCCCGGCACCGTGAGCGAGGTTTCGGCCACGTTGGTCGCCAGCACGATGCGGCGGCCGGTGTGGCCTTCGAAGATGCGGTCCTGCTCGGCCTGGGAGAGGCGCGCGAACAGCGGCAGCACTTCGGCGCCGCGCATCACGGGCTGGTGCGAGAGGTGCTTGCGCAGGTGGTCCGCGGCCTCGCGGATCTCGCGCTCGCCCGGCAGGAAGACGAGGATGTCGCCCGCCGCATTGCCGGACCAGAGCTCGTCCACGCCGTCCGCGATCGCTTCGTTCAGGCCATAGTCGCGGCTTTCCTCGAAGGGCCGGTAGCGCTGCTCCACCGGAAAGGTGCGTCCCGACACGTAGATGACGGGTGCAGGCCCCTTGGCGGATTCGAAATGCTTCGCGAACCGCTCGGCATCGATCGTGGCCGAGGTGACCACGATCTTCAGGTCGGGACGGCGCGGCAGGATCTGTCGGAGGTAGCCCAGCAGGAAGTCGATGTTCAGGCTGCGCTCGTGGGCCTCGTCGATGATGATCGTGTCGTAGGCGGTCAGCAGCGGATCGGTCTGCGTCTCGGCCAGCAGGATGCCGTCCGTCATCAGCTTGACGGAGGCGTCGCGCGACAGCCGGTCCTGGAAGCGGACCTTGTAGCCCACCACGTCGCCCAGCGGCGTGTGCAGCTCTTCGGCGATGCGCTTGGCGACGCTGCTCGCCGCGATCCGGCGCGGCTGCGTGTGGCCGATCAGGCGGCCCTTCTCGCCCGGTTTGGCATGGCATTTGCCGCGGCCGAGCGCCAGCGCGATCTTGGGCAGCTGCGTGGTCTTGCCGGAGCCGGTTTCGCCGCAGACGATGATGACCTGGTGCGCCTGCATGGCGGCCATGATCTCTTCGCGCTTGCCCGAGACCGGCAGGCCCGGCGGGAACTCGATGCGCAGGGGCGCGGCCGGGGCCTCGCGGCGCGGCGGTGCGGTCGGGGCGGATGTGGGGAGGGGGGATTTCGGGGGCGCGGAACCGGTCATAGAGACCCGCATTATCCGAACGATCCGTTGGCGTGGTGCAATGGAGGCCTTCCCGGTCACCCTGCGACCGGCCCGCCCGATGCCCTCCGCCGTTCCAATTCCAGGCCCCACTCCTGTTCCCGCCCCCGCCGTTCTGCCGTCTTCCCCTGCCGCCGAGCGCCGCCGGCACGTGGTGGTGATTGGCGCCGGCATCGTGGGCGCCGTGTGTGCGGTGGAGATCCTGCGGACCGGCCGCAGCGTGACGCTGCTGAACCCGCATCCCGCCGCCGGCCCGGAGGCGACCAGCTACGGCAATGCCGGCTGGCTGTCATCGCATTCGATCCTGCCGCCCTCCGGCCCGGGCATGTGGAAGCAGATTCCTGCCCTCCTCACGGACCCGGACGGGCCGCTCGCCGTGCGCTGGGGCTACCTGCCGCGCGCCCTGCCCTGGCTGTCGCGCTTCCTGCATGCCGGGGGCACGCCGGACCGCGTCGCGCGCACCGCGCATGCGCTGCGGCAGCTGTTGCGCGATGCACCCGCATTGCATGCACGCCTGGCGGCAGACGCCGGCGTGCCGCACCTCGTCGCCCGGCGCGGCCTGCTGCACGTGTATCCCTCGCGCGAGGGTTTCGAGGCGGATGCGCCGGGCTGGCGCTTGCGGGCGCAGGAAGGCATCGCCTTCGAGACGCTGGAAGGCGGCGATCTGCGCGCGCAGGAGCCGGACCTGCTGCCCGCGTACCGCTTCGGTGTGCGCGTCGACGAGGCGGGCCACTGCGCCGATCCGGGTAGCTATCTGGCCGCCCTGCTGGCCCATGCACAGACGCTGGGAGCGCGCTGGGTGACGGGCGAGGCGACGGGGCTGCGGATCGAGGCCGGCCGGCTCGTCGCGGTGCGCACCGGCCAGGGCGACCTGCCGTGCGATGCGGCGGTGATCGCGGCGGGCGCGTATTCGAAGGCCCTGGCCCGCGATGCCGGCGACCGCGTGTGGCTGGACACCGAACGCGGCTACCACGCGATGCTGGACGTGCGCGCCGGCCCCGGTGCGCCGCCGCCCGGCCCGCGCACCTCGACCATGGTGATGGACCGCAAGCTCATCGTGCACCAGATGGCGCACGGCCTGCGCGTGGCCGGCCAGGTGGAGATCGCGGGGCTGCAGGCCGAACCCGACTGGCGCCGCGCACGCATCCTGCTGCGGCATCTGCTCGATCTGTACCCGGCGCTGCCGCGCGCGCCGCTCGAAGAGGGCGCGAGACTCTGGATGGGCCGGCGCCCGAGCACCAGCGACGGTCTGCCCTGCATCGGTCCCGCATCTTCCAGCGCGGACGTGGTCCATGCCTACGGGCACGGACACGTGGGCCTCGGGTCCTCGGCCCGCACGGGCCGCCTGGTCGCGCAGCTGCTGGACGGGCGAACGCCCGAAATCGACCTGGCGCCCTTCAGCCCGCAGCGCTGGCGACGATAATCCGGCGCGCACCGGAAAACGCTCTCCTTCCCACGCAACCCCTGCCTCCGGGCAGGCTCCGGGTCCCGCCTCCCTCCCGCATCCTTCCATGTCCGCAGTCTTCAATTTCACCTTCGTTCCCTGGTTCCGATCGGTGGCTCCGTACATCCACAAGTTCCGCCACCAGACCTTCGTGATCGCCCTGACCGGCGAGGCGATCGCGGCCGGCAAGCTGCAGTCGATCGCGCAGGACCTCGCGATGATCCAGGCCATGGGCGTGAAGATCGTGCTGGTGCACGGCTTCCGTCCGCAGGTGAACGAGCAGCTCGCAGCCAAGGGCCATGCGGCGCGCTATTCGCACGGCATCCGCATCACCGATTCGGTGGCGCTGGACTGCGCGCAGGAAGCGGCCGGACAGTTGCGCTACGAGATCGAGGCCGCGTTCAGCCAGGGTCTGCCCAACACGCCGATGGCGGGTTCCACCGTGCGCGTGATCTCGGGCAACTTCATCACCGCGCGCCCCGTGGGCATCGTGGACGGCGTGGATTTCAAGCATTCGGGCCTGGTGCGCAAGGTGGATGTGGCGGGCATCCGCCGTTCGCTGGAGATGGATGCGCTGGTGCTGCTCTCGCCCTTCGGCTTCTCGCCGACGGGCGAGGCCTTCAATCTCACGATGGAAGAAGTGGCAACCTCGGTGGCGATCGCGCTCAAGGCGGACAAGCTCGTCTTCGTCTGCGAGGTGCCCGGCATCCGCACCGACCCGGAGCAGCCCGAGAGCGAGGACAACCCGATCGACACCGAGCTGCCGCTCGCCCAGGCGCGCCAGATGCTCGCGCGCGTGCCGCCGGGCCAGAAGCCCACCGACACGGCGTTCTACCTGCAGCACTGCGTGAAGGCCTGCCAGAACGGCGTGGAGCGCAGCCACATCATCCCCTTCGCGGTGGACGGCGCGCTGCTGCTGGAGATCTACGTGCACGACGGCATCGGCACCATGGTGGTGGACGAGAAGCTCGAGGAGCTGCGCGAGGCCACGCCGGACGACGTGGGCGGCATCCTGCAGCTCATCGAGCCGTTCGAGAAGGACGGCACCCTCGTCAAGCGCGATCGCACCGAGATCGAGCGCGACATCGCCAACTACACCATCATCGAGCACGACGGCGTGATCTTCGGCTGCGCCGCGCTCTACCCCTACCCCGAGGCCGGCACCGCCGAGATGGCCGCCGTCACGGTGTCGCCGCAGAGCCAGGGCACGGGCGACGGAGAGAAGCTGCTCAAGCGCATCGAGCAGCGCGCCCGCGCCATGGGCCTGAAGAGCCTGTTCGTGCTCACCACCCGCACGATGCACTGGTTCATCAAGCGCGGCTTCCAGCCGGTCGATCCCGAGTGGCTGCCGGAAGCGCGCAAGAAGAAATACAACTGGGACCGGCGCAGCCAGGTGCTGGTGAAGAACCTGTAAGCCGCTCCGGGCCAACCGCTCGCTGGGCCCGTCGCGGCTGGGACGGCAGCGGCCATAAGGGCGCACCGCCGGTCCTCCGGCCGATCCGCCGTCACGGGGATTTCGAAGCCCAGCGGGAGGCCAGGGCACCTACCCGGGCGATGGCCGCGTCGCGCGCGTCCGCCGCGGCCGGGCTGCCGGTCAGATAGCAGCTCACCATCACCGGAGCGCGGTCCGGCGGCCAGAACAGGCCCACGTCGTTGCTGGTGCCGCGCGGCCCCGTGCCGGTCTTCTCTCCGACGCGCCAGCCCTCGGGCATGCCGGCCCGCAGGCGCTTGTCGCCCGTGCGGTTGCCGACGAGCCAGGCGAGCAGCCGCGCGCGCGCTGCGGTGGACAGCGCCTCGCCCTGCGTGACCGCCCAGGTGGTGCGCGCCATGGCGCGCGGCGTGGTGGTGTCGCGCACCTCGCCGGGCGGCACGTCGTTGAGTTCGGGCTCTTTGCGGTCCAGCCGCGTGTGGGTGTCTCCCAGCGAACGCAGCCAGGCGGTGAGTTCGAGCGGCCCGCCCTGGGTGCCGAGCAGCAGGTTGGCCGCGGTGTTGTCGCTCAGCGTGACGGCGGCTTCGCAGAGCTGCTCCACCGTCATGCCGTCGCCATCCGCATGGCGTTCCGTGGCTGGCGAATACTCCACCAGGTCGCTCTTGCGGTAGGTGATGCGGCGGTCCAGCCGTTCCTGCCCCTGGTCCGCCCGCCGCAGCACATGGGCCGCCAGCAGCATCTTGAAGGTGCTGCACATCGGGAAGCGCTCGTCGCCGCGGTGGGCGGCCTGCCGCCCGGTGGACATGTCGAGCAGCGCCACGCCCAGGCGGCCGCCGACGGAGGATTCGATCTCCTGCAACGCGGCGGCCAGCGCACCGGCTTCGGAACCCGACCCCCTGGAATTCTTGGTCCCGGCCCAGCTGCCGCCCGCCCAGGGCACGAGCGCGCCCGCCACTGCGGACACCATCCAGGTTCTTCTCTGCATCGCCATTCGGTATTGCTCCATCGAGGTTGTGAATGGGGGGACGATACCGCCGGGCCGCCGCACTGACCACCGACGATAATTGCGCACTCCCCCAAGAAAAACTTCACCCTCGCCCGCTGGCCGTTTCCCCATGCATCTGCCGCTCAACGCCCTGCGCGCCTTCGAAGTGTCGGCCCGGCACCTGAACCTCACGCGGGCCGCCGAGGAGCTGCACGTCACGCAGACCGCGGTAAGCCAGCACATCCGCAACCTGGAAGACCGCCTGGGCAAGCCGCTCTTTCGCCGGCTGCCGCGCGGACTGGCGCTGACCGACGAAGGGCTGGCGCTGCTGCCGGCGCTGGCGGACGCCTTCGGCCGCATCGAGCGCGCGCTGGCGCAGTGCGGCGACACGCGTCCGCGCGAGGTGCTCACCGTGGGCGCGGTCGGCACCTTCGCCGTGGGCTGGCTGCTGCCGCGGCTGCAGGCGTTCCAGCAGCAGTGCCCGTTCGTGGACCTGCGCCTGCTCACCAACAACAACCGCGTGGACCTGGCGGGCGAAGGACTGGACTGCGCGATCCGCTTCGGCGATGGCGCCTGGCACGGGACCGAGGCCGACCACCTGCTGGAAGCGCCGCTGACGGCCATGTGCTCGCCCGCCCTCGCCGCCCGCCTGCGCGCGCCGGCCGGCCTGGCCCGCGAGGCGCTGCTGCGCTCCTACCGCGCCGATGAATGGGCGGCCTGGTTCGGCGCGGCCGGCGTGCCCTGCCCGGTGGTGCGCGGCACGGTCTTCGATTCGTCCCTGGCGCTGGCGGAAGCGGCGGCCCAGGGTGCGGGCGTGGCGCTGCTGCCGGCGCTGCTGTTCGAGCGCGAACTGCGCCAGGGGCGGCTGGTGCGGCCCTTCCGGGCCGAGATCGCGCTGGGCGCCTACTGGCTCACGCGCCTGCGCTCGCGCGCGCCCTCGGCGGGCCTGGCGGCATTCCGCGACTGGCTGCTCGCTACCTGCGCGGAGAACCGGCCGGCAGTGGATACCGCGCCGGCCATGCCCTGAAGCCGTACCGCCGCCCCGCTCCATGCCGCACGCCCCACGGCGATGCCCCCCGCCGCCTTATCATCCCCGCCCCATGCCCGAGATCCTCACCGCCGCGCTCTACCATTTCGCCGACCTGCCCGATTGCGCGGCGCTGCGCGATCCGCTGCAGGCCGAATGCGATCGCCAGGGCGTGCGCGGCCTGCTGCTGCTGGCGCCGGAAGGCGTCAACGGCACCATCGCGGGCAGCAGCGCGGGAGTGCGGGCGGTGCTGGACATGCTGCGCGCGCAACCGCCGCTGGCGGCGCTGCGGCACAAGGAGGCCTGGGGCGACCGCATGCCCTTCTACCGCATGCGGGTGCGCGTGAAGCGCGAGATCGTCACCCTGGGCGTGCCCGGCCTGAACGCGGCACGCGACGCCGGCACCTACGTGAAACCGGCGCAGTGGAACGCCCTCATCGACGATCCGGACGTGGTGGTGATCGACGTGCGCAACGGCTACGAGAGCGCCATCGGCAGCTTCGCCGGCGCGGTGCGGCCGGACACGCGCAGCTTCACCGAGTTCCCCGCCTGGGTCGAGGCCCAGTCCGCCCCCGGAGGGCTGCTGGAAGGCAGGCCGCGGGTGGCCATGTTCTGCACCGGCGGCATCCGCTGCGAGAAATCGACCGCGCTGCTGCGCATGCAGGGCTTCGGCGAGGTCTACCATTTGGAGGGCGGCATCCTGCAGTACCTGGAGGACGTGCCCGCGGACGGCAGCCGCTGGGAGGGCGACTGCTTCGTGTTCGACGAGCGCGTCTCCGTGGCGCACGGTTTGGCGCCCGGCACGCACCAGGATCTCTGCCGTTCCTGCCGCATGCCGCTGAGTCCGCAGGACCTGGCATCGCCCGATTACGTGGCCGGGGTGCGCTGCCCGCACTGCCACGGCAGCCGGCCGCCCGAGCAGGAGCGCGCGCTGGCCGAGCGGGAGCGGCAGATGGCGCTGGCCCGGCAACGCGGCACGGAGCACCTGGGCGCGCGCCTGGCCGCGCCGGGCGGCTCAGGCTCAGGCTCAGGCTCGCAAAGTGTCTCCGGGCACTCCGCGCAGACAGGTGCGGCACCAGCCGCTTCCCTGCCCGTGCTCTACACCTTCCGTCGCTGCCCCTACGCGATCCGCGCACGCATGGCGATCGCAGCGAGCGGCCAGCGCTGCGAATGGCGCGAAGTGGTGCTGCGCGACAAGCCCGCCGCGCTGCTGGGCGCCTCACCCAAGGGCACCGTGCCCGTGCTCGTGCTGCCGGAAGGACACGTGCTGGAGCAGAGCCTGGACATCATGCGCTGGGCGCTCGGGCAGGGCGATCCGCAGGGCTGGCTGCGGGCGGGCGCCCAGGACGAGGTGCAGGCGCTGATCGCCTCGTGCGACGGCCCGTTCAAGCAGGCGCTGGACCGCTGCAAATACCCCGAACGCCATCCCGGACTGCCGCCCGGCGAGGCGCAGTCGCAGGCCGGCGCGTGGCTGCGCGGGCTGGAAGAGCGGTTGGCACGCAGCCGCCATCTGTGCGGGAACGCGGCTTCGCTGGCCGACGTGGCCCTCATGCCCTTCGTGCGCCAGTACGCGGCCATCGACCGGGCCGCCTGGGCAGCGCAGCCGTGGCCGCATCTGCAGGCCTGGCTGGCGGCGTGGGAAGGCGGAGCGCTCTGGGAGCGGGTGATGCACAAGGCCCCCGCGTGGCGCGAGGGGCAGGAGACGCTGTGCTTTCCGCCCGACCCCGACCGCGGCGCCTCGCCAGGGTCGTTCGGGCCCGCCGGTTGACGGACGGCCCGCAGGCGAGCCTGCAGCGATCCTCCGGCGATTGAACGCTGCGGTCAGGCCGCGGAGAAGCCCCCGCGGCGGCCGCGCGGCGCACGCACCAGCACCACGAGCAGCACCAGGGCCATCAGGGCGAAGCAGACGAACGACCAGTTGGCGATGCTGCCGCCCAGGAAGGTCCAGTCGATCGCGGCGCAGTCGCCCGAGCCGCGGAAGATCATGGGAACGGCGCGGCTGATCGGAAAGTTCTCGATCATCCCGTAGAAGTCGCGGCCGCAGGTCGCGAACTCGGGCGGATACCACTGCAGCCAGCTCTGGCGCGCGGCCACGAAGGCGCCGAAGCCCGAGAACAGCAGTGCGAGCACGCCCCACGCCATCCACCAGCCCCGGCCGCTGCGCAGCGCGCCCAGGCCCGTGAACACCGCCACGGCGATGAGCGCGTAGCGCTGCACGATGCACATCGGGCACGGCTCCAGGCCCACGACGTGCTGCAGGTACATGCCGAAGGCCAGCATCGCGATGCAGGCGGCGCAGATGAGGCCCAGCACGCGGCGCGGCGCGGCATCCAACCAGTTCGAAACCATGGAATCCTTGTCCTTGAAAACCCGGGCACCGCACGCGGCACCCGGCAAGGGCGCTGCGCGTCAGATGCCCGCGGCGTGGTCCAGAAAAACGCGGGCGCGGCGCGGCGTCACCACCAGCGTTTCACCCTCCCTGAAACCCGCCTCCCGGAACTGCTGCGCGGGTATCTGCGCTTCGATCAGGGCTTCGGGCTCCGCATTGTCCGCTGATTTGTGATCGCGATCGGGGATAAGTTCCAGCCGCGCGATCGGGCCGACCACGATCGCGCGCGAGAGCTGGGCCACGATGCCGCGCGGGCGGCCTTCGGCGTCCACGCCCTGCCCCGGCGAATAGCGCTCCACGTCGAGGTCGTGCGGGCGCACGTAGGCGAAGGCGTCGGCGTTCTGCGCCGCGGCATGCTCGGGAGAATCGATGGACATGCCCTGCACGTGCACCAGCCCTTCGTGCGCGCGGCCGCGGAACAGGTTCACGTCGCCCAGGAAGCCGTAGACGAAGGGGCTGGCCGGCTGGTCCCACACCTCCTGCGGCGAGCCGCTCTGCTCGATGCGGCCCTGGTTGATGACCACCACGCGGTCGGCCACCTCCAGCGCCTCTTCCTGGTCGTGCGTGACGAAGATCGAGGTGACGTGCAGCTCGTCATGCAGGCGCCGCAGCCAGCGGCGCAGCTCCTTGCGCACCTTGGCGTCGAGCGCGCCGAAGGGCTCGTCGAGCAGCAGCACCTTGGGCTCGACGGCCAGCGCGCGCGCCAGGGCGATGCGCTGGCGCTGGCCGCCCGACAGCTGCGACGGGTAGCGGTCGGCCAGCCAGTCGAGCTGCACGAGCTTGAGCAGGTCGGTCACCTTCTGGCGGATCGCGCTCTCCGAAGGCCGCTCGTTGCGGGGCTTCACGCGCAGGCCGAAGGCGACGTTCTCGAACACCGTCATGTGGCGGAACAGCGCGTAGTGCTGGAACACGAAGCCCACGCCCCGGTCGCGCACGTGCACGTCGGTTGTGTCCTCGCCGGAGAAATGGATGGTGCCGGTGTCGGGCGTCTCCAGCCCCGCGATGATGCGCAGCAGCGTGGTCTTGCCGCAGCCCGAGGGGCCGAGCAGCGCGATGAGTTCGCCGGACTGGATGTCGAGGCTCACGTCGCGCAGCGCCTGGAAATCGCCGAACTGCTTGCTGATGTTGCGGATTTCGATGCTCATGTCGTTGTCCTGTCCTGTGCTGGTTCAGCGCGGCACTGCCGCGGCGGGAGCCGGCCGCTCGGGCGGCAGGTTGGCGGCGGCCTTGCGCTCCTGCTCGCTGCGCCATTCGGCGAAGGTCTTGATCACCAGCGTGACCAGGGCCAGCAGCGCCAGCAGCGAGGCGGCGGCGAAGGCGGCGACGGACTGGTATTCGTTGTAGAGGATCTCGACGTGCAGCGGGATCGTGTTCGTCTGGCCGCGGATGTGGCCCGACACCACCGACACCGCGCCGAACTCGCCCATGGCGCGCGCGTTGCAGAGGATCACGCCGTACAGCAGGCCCCACTTGATGTTGGGCAGCGTCACATGCCAGAAGGTCTGCCAGCCGCTCGCGCCCAGCACGATCGCGGCCTGCTCCTCGTCGCTGCCCTGCGCCTGCATGAGCGGAATCAGCTCGCGGGCGATGAAGGGGAACGTCACGAACACGGTCGCGAGCACGATGCCGGGCACCGCGAAGATGATCTTGATGTCGTGCGCGGCGAGCCAGGGGCCGAGCCAGCCGTTGGCGCCGAACATCAGCACGTAGACCAGGCCCGCCACCACGGGCGACACCGAGAACGGCAGGTCCACCAGCGTGGTGAGGAAGGCCTTGCCGCGGAACTCGTACTTGGCGATGGCCCAGGCGGCCGCCACGCCGAACACGAGGTTGAACGGCACCGCGATGGCCGCGGTGATCAGCGTGAGCCGGATGGCCGACCAGGCATCGGGCTCGCGCAGCGCGTCCAGGTAGGCGCCGACGCCCTTGCGCAGCGCCTCGGTGAACACCGCGGCGAGCGGCAGCACCAGGAACAGCAGCAGGAAGACCATCGCGATCATGATCAGCGTCCAGCGGACCCAGGGTGCCTCGGTGGTGCCGGCCTGGGCGCGGCGGACGGCGCGTGTCGGGTGGTTGTTCATAGGGACTTTCCAAAGCGCACGGCACCCGTTGCAGGTGCGGCACAGGCCAGGGCAGCCGTGGAACGGGCTTTGCCCGGCCACTGGCTGCGTCCCCCTCGGGGGGAAGGCGCGGAGCGACTCAGGGGGGACATCATCATGACTGCTTGCGCTGCCAGGCCTGCAGCGCGTTGATCACGAGCAGCAGCACGAAGGAAATCACCAGCATGACCACGGCCACGGCGGTCGCGCCCGCATAGTCGTACTGCTCCAGCTTGCCGATGATGATGAGCGGCGTGATCTCCGAGACCATCGGCATGTTGCCCGCGATGAAGATCACCGAGCCGTATTCGCCCACCGCGCGCGCGAAGGCCATCGCGAAGCCCGTGAGCAGCGCCGGCGTGATGGCCGGCAGGATCACCTTGGTGAAGATCTGCCAGCGCGTCGCGCCCAGGCTGGTGGCGGCTTCCTCGAGTTCCTTCTCGGCGTCTTCCAGCACCGGCTGCACCGTGCGCACCACGAACGGCAGGCCGATGAAGATGAGGGCGATGACCACGCCCGCCGGCTTGAAGGCGAGCTGGATGCCGAGCGGCTCCAGGTACTGCCCCACCCAGCCGTTGCCGGCAAGCAGCGCGGTGAGCGAGATGCCGGCCACGGCCGTGGGCAGCGCGAACGGCAGGTCCACCAGCGCATCCACGATCTTCTTGCCGGGGAAGCGGTAGCGCACCAGCACCCACGCGATCAGCAGCCCGAAGACGAGGTTCACCAGGGCCGCAAGGAACGACGCACCGAACGTCAGCCGGTAGGACGCGAGCACGCGCGGCGCGCTGACGGCCGTCCAGAACTGCTCCCAGGTCAGGGTGAAGGTCTTGAAGAGCAGCGCGGAGAGCGGGATGAGGACGATCACGCTCAGGTAGAACAGCGTGTAGCCGAGCGTGAGCCCGAAGCCGGGCAGCACGCGCCGGGCACCGCGTCGGGCGCGGCCCGGCACGGGTGCCGCAGCACCCGCGGAGGAGATGGCCGCACCCATGGATCAGCGGCCGCCGGGCGTGTAGAGCTTGTCGAACTGGCCGCCGTCGTTGAAATGCACCTTCTGCGCCTCGCCGAGCGAGCCGAAGTACTTGGCGACGGTGAACTGCTTGACCGGCTTGAAGAGGTCGGCGTGCTTCTTCAGCACCGCCTCGGAACGCGGGCGCAGCGCATGCTGGGCCGCGATCTCCTGGCCTTCGTCGGAGTAGAGGTAGTCCAGATAGGCCTTGGCCAGGTCGCCCGTGCCCTTCTTGGCGACGGTGCGTTCCACCACGGCCACGGGGTTCTCGGCCACCACGCTAACGGACGGATAGACGGCATCGACCTTGCCCTTGCCGAATTCGCGCTCGATCGACAGCACCTCGGATTCGAAGGTGATCAGCACGTCGCCCGTGTTGCGCTGCAGGAAGATGCTGGTCGCATCGCGGCCGCCCTTGCCCAGCACCGGAACGTTCTTGTAGAGCTTGCCGACGAATTCGGCGGCCTGGGCGTCGGTGCCGCCCTTCTCGCGCACGGCGCCCCAGGCGGCCAGGTAGGCATAGCGGCCGTTGCCGCCGGTCTTGGGGTTCACCACGACCACCTGCACGCCGGGCTTGACGAGGTCGTCCCAGTCCTTGATGTTCTTCGGGTTGCCCTTGCGCACCAGGAACAGCATGGTGGAGGTGGTGGGCGAGGCGTCGTTGGGGAACTTCTTCGCCCAGTCCTTCGCGACCACGCCGTTGCCGGCGAGGAAATCGATGTCGGTGGTGGTGTTGAACGTGACCACGTCGGCCGCGAGGCCGTCGTTCACGGCGCGGGCCTGGGCGCTGGAGCCGCCGTGGGCCTGGTCGATGCGCACGTCCTTGCCGGTGGTCTTCTTGTAGTGGGCGACGAAGGCCTGGTTGTAGTCCTTGTAGAACTCGCGGGCGACGTCGTACGAGACGTTCAGCAGCGTGGCGGTCTGCGCCGCTGCGGTGCCGGCGGTGGCGGCCAGGACCAGCGCGGCCAGGAGGGTCTTGAGTCTCGTCCGGGAATTCATGTGCGTGTCGCCCAGGTTGTCATGGATGCAACCTATTGTGAATGCGACCGCTTCCAACTCAAAAGAATAGATTCTTGTTAATTAATCAGGATCGGGCATAAGGAAGCCACTGTCGGGCGGCGCGCCCAGCCCCCGGGCACCCCTGCGGCACGGCGGTCAGGCGGCCGACCGGACGGGCTCCGCGCCGGTGTCGGGATCGGTGAGCGAGTGCAGCAAGGCCCAGCCGAGCGGCCACTCGCCGTGGCCGGAATCGATGTTGATGTGCCCCGCCTGCTGCAGCCGCACGAACTCCGAACCCCAGGCCCGGGCGTAGGCGCCCGCCAGGCGCACGGGGCAGTACGGATCGTTGCTGCTGGCCACCAGGATGCTGCGGTAGGGCAGCGGCGCATAGGGGACGGGGGCGAAGTCGCTCAGCACCGCGCGCCGTTCCGGGTCGGCCGGCGCCACCAGCAGCGCACCGGCGACGCGGGCCTGGGCGTCGGGGCCCATGTGGGTGGAGGCGATGCAGCCCAGGCTGTGGGCGACGAGAACGACCGGGTGCGGCGCCTGCAGCACGGTGCGCTCCAGCGTCCGGACCCAGGCCTCGCGCGAGGGCGTGATCCAGTCGTCCTGCACCACGCGCACCGCGTTCGGCAGGCGGTCGGCCCAGAGGCTCTGCCAATGGCCGGGCCCGGAATCGCGCCAGCCGGGCACCACGACGATGGAGGTTTCAACAGCCACGGGGCTCTCCGGCACGGGGCTCTCCGGCACGGGGCACGGCAGGACGGTGGCCGCAGCGGCGCGAGACGTCGTTCAGGGAAATCGCAGCGGCCATGGACATCGCTCCTTTGCATGCACGAATGGAGCGATTTTTGTTCAGTCCAGCTTAAAACCCAAACGAATATCTGGTTCTGAATTTATAAGAATCTCGTCTATCGAGGAGTCTGTGACGACCGCCGCGCATTGCGCAGCAGCACGAAGATCTGCCACTGGGCCATCACCAGCGCGACGTAGGCGAACATTTCCGACCATTCCTCCATCACCACCGCGTGGTGACCGAGCGACTGGGGCGCGGGAAAGCCGAGATGCCCTTCCGCGTAGGTGCTGAGCACGCCGGCCAGCACCATCACGGCGAGTTCCGCCCAGACGAACCGGGGCGAGCGCAGCAGCCGCAGCACGACGCGCAGTGCGCCCGAACGGGCCGCCATCCAGCCGCACCACGCGAGGACCAGCAGTGCCAGCGGAGCCACCGCGGGCTTGTACCAGAGCGTGGACGAGGAATAGGTGGGCCCGTCTTCCCCGAACCCCATGGGCGGCAGGAACGCGGCGCCCCAGCTCAGCTCCCGCGCGGCCATCAGGCACCACAGCGGAACCACGGCCACCGCGAGCCCTTTCAAGGCAGCTCGCCCCCAATCGCCCGATGCCGTGCCCTGGCGCGCGACTGCGACGGCCATGGCGGCGCCGCCCAGCAACACCACCACCTGCAGATTCTCCAGCCAGCCGTTCTCCCAACCGGCCGACGCCGGCAGGCGCGCCGCCACCCAGTAGCCGATCGCCAGGCCGACCAGCATCAGCGACAACAGCCACCAGCGCCATCGGACGGCGCGGGGCGGAACATGGAAGGTCAGCGAAGCGGGAGAACCGGGAGAAGCGGAATGCATGGGCGGAACGGCACGGCGGGTGGGATGCCTGCAAGGAAAGCGGGAAAGCGCTGTCTCACGCACGGCACACGGGTGCTGCGGCGACACGGCAACGTACCTTGGATGGGGCTGCAGGTGCGAAACAGAACTGATTGGTCGGAGAAAAACCAACCAGTCACTCCCCTTCAGTCTACGCCGATTGTGTAAACGGTATGTATTTGCGCTCCTATTTACGTGGACAGGCGCGTGGCTTCCCGCCGGCAGACGACGTCGCCGTGACCGGGCACCGTTTCGCCCAGGAAATCCAGGAAGCGCCGCACTGCGGGCGCGAGCCCGCGCCGGGAGGGAAAGACTGCATGCACCACGCCCCGCGGTGTGGACCATCCGGGCAGCAGGCGCACCAGGCGGCCTTCGTGCAGTTCTGCCTGGCACATGTAGTCGGGCAGCCAGCACATGCCGGTGCCGGCCAGCGCGGCGAACTTGAGGGTGAGCAGGTCGTCCGCCACGTAGCGCGGCGCCAGTTGCACGGTCTCTTCGCGGCCGTCCGGGCCGACCAGCCGCAGGTGGGTGCGCCCTTCCGCCGCCGACATCGCCAGGCTGTCGAGCCGGGCCAGGTCGTCGAGCGTGGCCGGCGTGCCCTGGCGCTCCAGCAGCGCGGGGCTCGCCACCAGCACCTGCCGCGCGTCGTCGAGCCGCTTGACCACCATGCTGCCGCTGTCGTCCAGGCTGGGACGCACACGCAGGGCCACGTCCACCCCCTCTTCCAGCAGATCGACGGCGCGGTTGGTGACCTGCATCTCGATGCGCACCGCGGGGTGGCGCTCCAGGAAGAGCGGCATCAATTCGCCCAGCACCGTCTGCGCGAGCGTCACGGGGCAGCTCACGCGCACCGTGCCGCGCGGCTCGGTCTGCACCTGCGCCACCGTGTCGGCCGCGGCCTGGGCGGCCTCGCGCATCGCCTGGCAGTGCCGCAGGTACGACTCGCCCACCTCGGTGAGCGACAGCTTGCGGGTGGTGCGCTGCAGCAGGCGCACGCCCAGCTGCGTTTCCAGCTCCGACACGCGGCGCGACAGCCGCGATTTCGGGATGCCCAGGGCGCGGCCGGCCGCCGCGAAGCCTCCCCGCTCCACCACTTCGGCGAAGTACAGCATGTCGTTCAGGTCCTGCATACGGTGTGCCCATTGTTCCAACAATGGAACAATCTATCGCAGCCGTGCCCGCTTATCAAGGGATCATGGCGGCAGCACAATCCAATCAACGCCACATGCCGTGGCCTTTCAACCCAGGAGAATTCCATGCAAGTGCTGCACATCGACTCGGCCATCACCGGCGCCGCCTCCGTTTCCCGCCAGCTCACCGCCCAGACCGTGGCGGCCTGGGTGGCGGCCCACCCCGGCGCGCAGGTGCAGTACCTCGACCTGGTGGCGGAAGCCCCCGGCCACTTCACCATGGATGCCATGGCGCCGCGCACCGGTCAGACGGAGGCCTTGAGCGACGCACAGCGTCACGAAAACGCCGTGTCGGAACGGCTGGTGAGCCAGTTCCTCGCGGCCGACGTGGTGGTGGTGGGCGCGCCCTTCTACAACTTCGGCATTCCCTCGCAGCTCAAGGCGTGGATCGACCGCATCGCGCAGCCGGGCCGCACCTTCCGCTACACGGCGAACGGCCCCGAGGGGCTCGCCCGGGGCAAGACCGTGATCGTGGCCTCGTCGCGCGGCGGCGTGTACTCCACCAGCGAAGGCGGCCGTGCCCTGGAACACCAGGAGAGCTACCTGCAGACCGTGTTCGGCTTCTTCGGCATCACCGACGTGCGCTTCGTGCGGGCGGAAGGCGTGGCGATGGGCCCCGACGCCCGGGCGAAGGCGCTCGCCAGCGCGGAAGCCGACATCCAGGCGCATGTGTCGGCCTCCACCCCGGCCGCCGCGGTCGCCGAAGCGGCCTGAACGGCAGGCGCCCCCGCCGTGGGGGCGCCGCGCCTCAGAAGGCGCCCGTGCCGCGGTCGGCCAGCAGGCGCTCTGCCGGCTTGCGGCCGAAGCGGCGGAACAGCACCGGCGTCAGGTAGGTGTCCAGCAGGGTCGAGCTGATCAGGCCCGAGAAGATCACCACCGCCACGGGATGCAGGATCTCGGTGCCGGGCCGCTCCGCCTCGAACAGCAGCGGCGCGAGCGCGAAGGCGGTGACCAGCGCGGTCATGAGCACGGGGCTCAATCGCTCCAGCGAGCCGCGCAGGATCATCGGCACGCCGAAATCCTCGCCCTCCTCCCGCATCAGGTTGAGGTAGTGGCTCACCTTCAGGATGCCGTTGCGCACCGAGATGCCGGCCAGCGTGACGAAGCCGACCAGCGCCGCGACGGACAGCGGCTGGCCGGACAGCCACAGCCCCAGCACCGCACCGACGAGCGCCAGCGGGATGTTCGCCATGATGAGCGCCGACAGCGCCGCCGAGCGGTAGCGGCTGTAGAGCACGACGAACATCAGCACCAGCGACACGGCGGAGAGCCCGCCCACGAGCCGCGAGGCTTCCTCCTGGGCCTGGAACTGGCCGCCCAGGGTGATGAACATGCCCTCCGGCAGGCGCGTGCCCGCCACCTCGCGGCGGATGTCGGCCACCACGTCGGACAGCGCACGGCCCTGCGCGTTGGCCGACAGCACGATGCGGCGCCGGCCATCGTCGCGGCTGATCTGGTTGGGCCCGTCGCTCTCTTCGATCTGCGCCAGCCGCGACAGCGGCACCCGCCCCGTGGGCGTTTCGATGAGCACGCGGCCCAGGCCCTCCAGCGAGCGCGCCGTCTCCGGCAGGCGCACCACCAGCGCGAAACGCCGATTGCCCTCGACGATCTGGGTGACGCGCTCCCCCTCCACGAGGTTCTGCAGCGCGGCCAGCACCTGCGGTGTCGGCACGCCGTAGCGGGCCGCCGCCGCCGCATCCACCCGCAGCTTGATCTGCGGGGCCAGCACCTGCTTTTCGATCTCCAGATCGGCGAGGCCGGGAATGCCCGCCAGGCGCGACCGCAGCGCATCGGCCTGGGCGCGCAGCGCGTCCAGGTCTTCGCCGAAGATCTTGATGGCGATCTGCGAGCGCACGCCGGAGAGCATGTGGTCGATACGGTGCGAGATCGGCTGGCCGATGCCGACCGCCGCGGGCAGCGGCGCCAGCCGGGCGCGGATGTCGCCGGTGATCGCCTCCATCGGCCGCGTGAGTTCCGCCGCGGGCCGCAGGCCCACGTCCAGCTCGCTCACGTGCACGCCTTCGGCATGTTCGTCCAGTTCCGCCCGCCCGCTGCGCCGCCCGACGTGCGTGACCTCCGGCACCTGCCGCACCAGCACCTCGGCCTGGCGGGCGATCGCGGAGGATTCCGCCAGCGTCACGCCGGGATTCAGCCGCAGGCCGACCAGCAGCGTGCCTTCGTTGAAGGGCGGCAGGAAGGTGCGCGGGAAGAACGGCACCGCCACCGCGGCGGCGAGCACCGCGGCGCCGGCCAGCGCCATGGCCGCGCGCGGCCGGTCGAGCACCGCGGCCAGGCTCGTGCGGTAGCGCGCCTTGAGCCAGGCCAGCAGCCGCGTGTCGCCATGGTCCAGCGTTTTCATGCGCGGCAGCAGGTAGTAGGCCAGCACCGGCGTCACGGTCACCGACACCAGCAGCGACGCCAGCGTGGAGACGATGAAGGCCACGCCCAGCGGCACGAACAACCGGCCCTCCATGCCCGGCAGCGCGAAGAGCGGCAGGAACACCAGCACGATGATCACCGTGGCGTAGAGGATGGCCGAGCGCACCTCCATCGACGCACGGGCCACCACCTCCAGCGGGTGCAATCGGTGCTGCGGGTGCCGCGCACGGTCGTCCTTCAGGCGGCGCATGATGTTCTCCACGTCCACCACGGCGTCGTCCACGAGCCCGCCGATGGCGATCGCCAGCCCGCCGAGCGTCATCGTGTTGATCGACATGCCGAACCACTTGAACACCAGCGCGGTGATGCAGATCGACACCGGTATCGCCGTGAGCGCGATCAGCGTGGGCCGCAGGGTGCCGAGGAAGAAGAAGAGGATCACCGCGACGAACACCGACGCGCCGATCAGCTTGCCCTGCAGGGTGTCGATCGATGCCTCGATGAAGCTCGCCTGCCGGAAGGTGATGCGGGGTGCGTTCAGCCCTGCGGGCAGCGAGGCCTGCATGCCTTCCAAAGCGCCTTCGATGGCACGCGTGAGCTGGATTGTGTCCGCCGTGGGCTGCTTCTGCACGCCCAGGATGACGGCCGGCGCTCCTTCGAATCCCGCGTCGCCGCGCCGGATCGCCGGAGCGAAGCGCACCGACGCGACCTGGCGCAGCAGGATGGCCTGCCCGCCGCGCGCGGTGAGGGCGAGGTTCTGCAGGTCTTCCAGGCGCGAGGTGCGGCCCAGATGCCGGATCAGATATTCCCGTCCGTTGAGCTCGAGGAAGCCGCCGGAGGTGTTGGCCGAGAAGCCCCTGAGCGCGGCGTCCAGATCCGCCAGCGTGATGCCCAGCTCGGCCATGCGGGCCGTGTCCGGCTGCACCTGGAACTGCCGGACCTCCCCGCCGATCGGGATCACCTGGGCCACGCCCGCGATCGCCATGAGCCGCGGGCGCAGCACCCAGTCGGCATATTCGCGCACCTCCATGGCCGACAGCGCGGGCGCGCCGGGCGGCGCATCCGGGCGGGCGCCGATGGGGATCGCGATCTGCAGGATCTCGCCCATGACGGAGCTGACCGGGCCCATGCGCGGCGTGATGCCGGGCGGAAGGCCCTCCTCCATCGCGCCGAGGCGCTCGGACACCATCTGCCGGGCACGGAAGATCTCCGTGCTCCAGTCGAAGGTGACGTAGATGAACGACAGCCCGGCGCTGGAGACGGAGCGCACGCTCTCCACCCCCGGCAGGCCGTTCATGGTCGTTTCCAGCGGGAAGGTGATGAGCTGTTCGACCTCTTCCGCTGCCATGCCGCCCGCCTCCGTCATCAGGGTGACGGTGGGCTTGTTGAGATCGGGGAACACGTCGACCGGCGTGCGCGACAGCGTGAAGGCGCCGTAGGCCATGGCCACCAGCGCCGCGATGAGCACGAGCAGGCGGTGGGCCAGGCTGTTGTCCAGAAGCCACTTGAACATGGGATGTGCCTCCTTGCGTTCAGCGGATCTGGTTGAGCAGCGCCGCGGCCCGGGTGACGACGCGGTCGCCCCCGGCCAGGCCCGACGTCACCGCCACCGTGGCGCCGTCCAGCGGCTCCAGCGTGACCACGCGCGGCGCGAACGCCTCGGGCGCTGTCTTGATCCACACCACCGGCTGGTTGGCCGGATTGCGGACCACGGCATCGGCCGGCACGCGCAGGCCCTGGACGGTCGCGCGGCCGCGCACGAACACGGCGACCGGCTGGCCCACCGCCAGACCGGCCACCGCGCTGCCCGACGCTGCGAAGAGCATCGGCAGGGCCTGCTCGCGCAGGCTGCGCGCGGCCCCCAGGAAGGCCAGCGGTACCTGCGCGCCATTCACTGCGATGGCGGCTCCGGCCACGTCGCGCGCGACGGCGGGATCGTAGGCCAGGGCTTCGATGCGCAGGCGCCTCGGATCGACGACTTCGAACACCAGTTCGCGTGCATCCACCACCTGCCCCGCCACGGCATTGCTGGACGCGATCACCCCGTCCACCGGGGAGACGAGCGCATCGCGCCCCGACAGGCCGCCGCCGAGCGCGGCGATGCGCGCCGACAACCCCGCGGATTCGCTCTCCAGCGCCTCGATCTCCTTGCGCGGCACGGTTTCGCTCAGGGCGCGCAGGCGCTCCAGCCGCTTGTCGGCCAGGCCCTTCGCGGCCCGCAGCTCCGCGACCTGCGCCACTTGGGCCGAGCGCTCGATGGCGCCGCTGGCCGGCTGGACGTGCGCAAGCACCTCGCCGCGGCGCACCGCCTGCCCGACGTGGGGAAAGCCCTTGGGCCCGGGCTCCAGCCTGCCCGCCGCGAGGGCCTGGACCTTGCCGCCCGCGTTCGGGTCCATCACCACCCGGCCCGCCAGCTCATGGCTGCGCGCCAGCGGTTCCTGCACCACCGGCAGCGTGCGCAACTGCCATTGCCGCTGGGCGGGCTTCGGCAGGAACACGCTGCCATCGGGCAGGCGCCGCGGGCCGTCCGCCACCGTGGCTGTGGGGGCGTCGCCATGGTCATGCCCGGAATCCGCGGCGGCCGGCAGCGCTGCGCACCAGGCCACGGCCATGGCCACCATCCCGGCACGCACGCGGTACGGCAGTCTCGCGGCTGCGGCGGCTGCGGTGAACTCCGTGGAGGGGACAGGCCGTTCGAATCGTTGCGGCGCGTTCATGCGGCACCTCCGGTCACGGCCATGCGGCGCGCGTGGCTGCGCCGCTGGCGGCGGCCCCGGGCCACGGCAACGGCCAGTGCAACCGCCACCGCGACCGCCAGCGCCACGCCGGCGGCCCAGGCCCTGGAAGGACGCCAGCGGCCGGATTTCTGCGCAGCAGCCGTCTCGGCGTGCCCATGCACGTCGAGCGTGGCCGCGAGCCGGTCGGTCGACCCACCGGCGGACACGGTCGCGACGATGGCCAGTTCGCCTTCCGGCGGTTCAGCCAGTTCGGCTTCGAAAAGACCTTCGCCCTCGGCATGCACGGGAACCGGCTTGCCGCCGATGTCGAGAGCCAGAGTCGCGTCCCGCGTGGGCCGGTTGTCGCCCGCATGGTCCAGGTACAGCGCCAGATGCGGGCCTTGGAAGATGCCCACGAGTTCGAAGGCATCGGACCGGGCGGCAAAGCGGGGCGAAGCCTCGGCACCTGCGGTGGCCGCGGGCGCCGCGTCGTCGTGGCCCTCGTGCGCGAGCGCGCTGCCAGCCGGTACCGCCATCGCGGCAACCAGGCAGCAGGCCCGGTGGAATGAGAAGAATTTTTGCATGGGGTGTTCGGGAAAATCGGAAATAGGGATGCAGCGTGGCTGCGCTCAGCGCGGCGGGGCCTCGGGCGCGGCAGCGGTATCCAGCGGCGATCCGGGCGGCAGCAGGCCCAGGGCCTGGCGCAGGCCGGACACCGCCGCATCGCGGTCCAGACGCGCGCGCACGGCGTCCCGCGCGGCATCGGCGGCTTCCTGCTCGATGCGCAGGCGGGTGGGCAGATCGGTCTCGCCCAGCGCGAAGGACTTCTGCACGAACCCGCGCGTGGCGGCCGCCAGCGCCTCGCGCTTTTGGGCGGCCTCCCACTGGGCCTGCGCCGCGGAATGGCGGGCGCGGGCAGCAGCGGCCTGCGCGCGCACGCGGGCCTGCTCCCGCTCCAGCTGGGCCTCGGCTTCCATCGCCTCGGCCAGCGCCGAGGCCACGCGTGCCTCGTGCCGGCTGCCGCCGCCGAAGGGAATGCGCAGCGCCACGGTGGCACTCTGCCGATAGGCCTCGCCGCGGGCGCCGCGGTCGCGGGTGGTGAGCAGGGCCAACTCCGGGTTGGCGCGCTCCTGCACCGAAGCGAGTTCCGCCGCCCGCCGTGCCACCTCCGCCTTCCGGCGCAGCGCGATCAGTTCAGGATGGGCGTCCACGGCGGCCACGGCTTCGGAGGCCGTGGGCACAGGCTCAGGCACACCTTCGCGGCGCCGGGCCTGCGCCGCCGGAGCGGGCCGCAGGTCCTCGGTGGCCACGAGGGCACCGAGGGCGAGCCGGACGCCCTCGAGCGCCCCTTCCGCCTCGGCCACGCCGGCCTGCGCGGAGGCCATGGCGCCATCCGCCTGGTGGCGGTCCACCAGCGCCAGGTCACCCGCCCGCACCCGGCGCGCCACATCGGCCGCCAGGGCCTCGGCGCTCGTCAGGCGCTCTTGCGCCTGCGCGAGCACGGCCTCGGCGCGCAGCCACTGCCACCATGCCTCGCGGACCTGCCCTGCCGTCCGCAGCCGTGCAGCCGCGAGCCGCCCCTGCTCCGCACCCTCTTCCGCGTCGGCCAGCCGTGCAGTGTGTGCGCGCTCGCCCGGCAGCCACAACGGCAGTGCGATGCCCGCTTCGTACTCGCGCGCTCCCTCCCGGCCGTTGAAGCGGTCGGTCTTGGCCGACAGCGACACCGCAGGCGGCTCTGCCGTCCACTGCCCCGCGATCTCCCGCCGGGCCGCGCCGGCCCGGGCGCGCGCGCCGGCCGCGAGCGCTTCGGGCTGCAGCGCCCAGGCGGCTTCGACGAGGCGGGCCAGTTCCGTGCCCTGCTCCATCGGAATGGGCAGGGCTCCGGGTACCGGCGCCTGCATTCCGGGTACGGCCCGAGACGCCGTGGCTGCTGTCTCGCGGCCGGAAACGGTCTGCGCCGGCGCCATGCCGGCGGCAAGACCCGCCAGGGCGCCCAGGACGCCCCAGCGAAACATCGTTCTCTGCATTCGATTTCTCTCCATCCATGTCGTGATCGGAAACGATGGATCGGAGAGGCGCGCGGGCCGTCGAACCGTGCCCTGCAGGGCCATGCCCGTGCGCCGCTCCCAGGGAGCACGCGGGAGACGCGCCTGGGCACGGGCACGCGCACGGGCATGGGCGCAGAACGCGCACCATGACGGCGGTCAGGGACGGGAAGGGAAAACCGCTCGGGCCTCGCCGATCAGGCGAGGCGCGGCCAATTGGGCCGGTCGGGCAAGGCAGGCGGCGGAGCGCGCAGCGCGCCCGCAGTCCGTGGAGGGAGGGCCTCCATCACCGGCGACACGCACGGCAGCGAGAGATCGATGAGCGCGAGGGCGCAGCCGGCGTGGCATGCGCCGCAGTCCTGGTCAATGCCCGCCAGGGAGGAGACGGAAGCGTCGCCGCTGCCCGAGGCCTCGGCATGCTGGTGCGCGTGGTGCCCGAAGTGTTGCAGCGCAGCGGCCGGCTCATGCGCGCAATAGCCGGCCGCTTCCGCCCAGGTCCACTGGATCGGCAGCAGAGTCAGCAGAAGGAGGAGCAACCAGCGGCGCATGGCCGGAAATTGTAGCGACGCCGGTGCAAGACCCGCGGCGGCTCAAGGCCATGCGGGCTCGGATGCCAGAGGCCCGGATCAGGCCTGTGCGTGGCGGCGCACCCAGGCCGCGTACTTGTCCATCCAGGTCTGCACGAACTGGCGGCTGGATTCGCCGATGTTGCCGTCGTCGCCGAACAGGCCCTCCTTGGCCTGGATGAATGCCTCGGGCTGGCCCAGGGTGGGCACGTCGAGGTAGGCGAGGATGTTGCGAAGGTGCTGTTGCGCGAGCGCGGTGCCGATGGCGCCGATCGATACGCCGATCACGCCGCCGGGCTTGCCGCTCCACACGCTCTGCCCGTAGGGGCGGGAGGCATGGTCGATCGCGTTCTTGAGCACGCCCGGGACGGAGCGGTTGTATTCCGGCGTGACGAACAGCAGGCCCTGCGCCTTGGAGATGTCCGACTTGAGGCGCCGCACGGGCTCGCTCTGGTGGTCATCCTCGTCCTGGTTGTAGAGCGGCAGATCGTCGATCCGCACCTGCACCAGCGTGAAATCAGGCGGTGCCAGTCGGGCCAGGGCGTCGGCCAGGCGGCGGTTGAACGAATCCTTGCGCAGGCTGCCCACGAAGACGGCGATGGTGTATTGGCTCACGGGAACTCCTTTGGCGGGAATGGCGGGAAGGCACGCAGGCGGCAGTGCCGCGCTGCACGACAGGATGCCCATGATCCCTGCGCACTGCGGAGCCGGCTGTCAGGCAAGTGCGCATTCGGAGCCGGCTCAGCCGCCCGCGGCCCGCGGGGATTCGTGCCCGGCGGCGCTCTCGCGTGCCGTGGCCTGCGTGATGTGCGCGCCCGCCGGCACGTCCGTGGTCACCCACACGTTGCCGCCGATCACCGCGCCGCGCCCCAGCGTCACGCGGCCCAGGATGGTCGCGCCCGCATAGATCACCACGCCGTCCTCCACGATCGGATGGCGCGCCAGCCCCTTCTTCGGCCGGCCGTCCGTATCGGACGGGAACCGCTTGGCGCCCAGCGTCACGGCCTGGTAGAGCCGCACCTGCTCGCCGATCACGGCGGTTTCGCCGATCACCACGCCGGTGCCGTGGTCGATGAAGAAGCCTGCGCCGATGCGTGCGCCGGGGTGGATGTCGATGCCGGTCTGCGCATGCGCCAGCTCGGACACCATGCGCGCCAGCAGCGGCAGCTCCAGCCCGTAGAGCACGTGGGCGAGGCGGTGGTGGATCATTGCCAGCACGCCTGGATAGCACAGCAGCACCTCGTCCACGCTGCGCGCGGCAGGGTCGCCGTGGAAGGCCGCGAGCACGTCCGAATCCAGCATCCGGCGGATGCCGGGCAACGCGTCGGCGAAGCCGCGCGCCGCCTCCAGGGCCGTGGCGCCGGACTGTTCCGGCGTGGGGACGGAGCCCGTGCGCCGCGCGACGTGGCGCAGTTCCAGCCCGATCTGCTGGTGCAGCGCCTGCAGCGCGGCATCGAGCTCATGGGCGACGAAGATGTCCTCGCTCTCGGGGCGCAGGTCGTGCGGCCCGAGCCGCAGCGGGAAGAGCGCGCCCTTCAGCTGCTCCACGATGCGCGCGACCGCATCGCGCGAGGGAAACTCGCGGCCGGCGGGCTCCTGCTCGCGGTTCTGCGCCCTGCGCCACTCGCTGCGGGCGGCATGGAGCTGGCGGCCGAGGCCGGCGATGTCGAAAGTGGCCATGGGGGTTCTCCGGTTCTGTCCGGGCGGCCGGCCGGATCGGCCGGGCGGCGGATGCGCAGTCCATCGTAGCCGCACGCGCGCAGGCATGCAGGCCATGGGGCATCGGGCTCCGCGAGGCCCTGCGGAAGCACCGGCCGAAGGAGCCGGGCACACCCGGCCCCCGGGTATCGCTTACCAGCCGGCCAGCACCGCGCCCTTGAACTGCGTCTCGATGAACTGGCGCGTCTCGTCGGAGTGGTAGGCCTTCACGAGCTTGGCCACCCAGGGCTTGTCCTTGTCGGCCTCGCGCACCGCGATGATGTTCACGTAGGGGCTCTTGGCGCTTTCCTGGGCGATGGCGTCGGTCTTGGGGTTGAGGCCGGCCGACAGCGCGAAGTTCGTGTTGATCGCGGCGGCGTCCAGGTCGTCGAGCGAGCGCGCGAGCTGGGCGGCGTCGAGCTCCACGAACTTAAGCTTCTTGGGATTGGAGGTCACGTCGAGCGGCGTCGCCTTGAGGCCGGCACCGTCCTTGAGCTTGATGAGGCCCTTGTCCTGCAGCACCAGCAGCACGCGGCCGCCGTTGGTCGGGTCGTTGGGGATGCCGAAGCGCGCGCCTTCCTTCAGGTCTTCGAGCTTCTTGACCTTCTTCGAATACAGGCCGATCGGGAAGTTGACCGTGTAGCCGGCGGACACCAGTTTGTAGCCGCGGTCCTTCACCTGCGCATCCAGGTAGGGCTTGTGCTGGTAGCTGTTGGCGTCCAGGTCGCCGGCGGAGAGCGCCGCATTGGGCTGCACGTAGTCGCTGAATTCGACGATCTGGATCTTCAGGCCGTCTTTCTCGGCGGTCTTCTTGACCTGTTCCATTATCTGCGCATGCGGGCCGGCGGTGACGCCGACCTTGATCGGCTTGTCCTGGGCCAGAGCGCCCTGCGACAGGATGGCGGCCACCGACAGGGCCAGGGTGGAACGGAGAAGGGAGCGCTTGTTCACAGGGTCATACCTTTGGGGAGAGAGGCAGCGATGGTATCGGCCGTGGCGCCGGACTTCAAAGAATAGATCGTCATTTTCTAAGCTCGGAAAGCTTATGAGGCGCGCAGCGCGACCGCGCCGGAGCCGCCGAGCTTGAAGACGCTCACGACTTCCGCCAGGTGGGCCGCCTGCTGCTCGAGGCCGCGCGCGGCCGATGCACCCTGCTCCACCAGCGCCGCGTTCTGGCGGGTGGACTGGTCCAGCTCCGCCACGGCGACGCCCACCGAGGCGATGCCGCCGGTCTGCTGCCCCGTGGAGGCGCTGATCTCGGCGATGAGCTGCGCCACGCGCTCCACCTCGCCCACGATGTCGGCCATGCTCGAACCCGCCTCGGCCGCGAGGCGCGAGCCCTGGCCGACGCGCGCCACGCTGTCGTCGATCAGGGCCTTGATCTCCCTGGCGGCCGTGGCGCTGCGCTGCGCGAGGCTGCGCACCTCGCCCGCGACCACCGCGAAGCCGCGGCCCTGCTCGCCAGCCCGCGCCGCCTCGACGGCCGCGTTGAGTGCCAGGATGTTGGTCTGGAAGGCGATGCCGTCGATCACGCCGATGATGTCCGCGATCCGGTTGGAGCTTTCGGTGATCGCATCCATGGTCGCCACCACCTGGCCCACCACCTCGCCGCCCTTGCCCGCCGCGGCGCTGGCCGAGCCGGCGAGCTGGGCCGCCTGCTGCGCGGATTCGGCATTGCCATTGACGGAGAGCGTCATGCGCTCCATCGATGCGGTCGTGTGCTCCAGGTGCTGCGCCTGGACCTCGGTGCGCTGCAGCAGGCCGGCATTGCCCTCGGCGATCTCCAGCGAACCACGCGCCATCGATTCGGAGGCGTTGCGCACGCGCGCCACCACCGCCGCCAGGTTCTGCTGCATGCTGCCCAGCGAGGCAAGCACGCTGCCGGTGCGCGCCGCGGCAGCGCCCGGCACGGGGCCGAGCTCGCCGGAGGCCACGCGGTGCGCCACTTCCGCCAGCGCCTGGGGCTCCGCGCCCAGCTGGTCGAGCAGGCTGCGCGACACCGCCCAGGCGACCAGCACGCTCACGGCCACCGCCAGCACCAGCGCCGAGAGCATCACCGCGCGGAAGCCGCTCGCCTGCTGCATCGCCGTGGCGTTCTCCGCCTGGATGCGCTTTTCCTCGAAGTCGATCAGCCGGTTGATGGCCGCCAGCCACTGCACGTACTGGGGCTTGGCTTCATTCCAGAGCGCCGCGCGCGCCGCGGCGTCGTCCGTGCCGGCCAGCGCCACGATGCGCTGCGTCGTCGCCACGGCCTGTGCCTCGGCGCGGCGGATGTCGGCATACAGGGCGCCTAGCTCCGGCGCCGCGCCGGGCTGGCCGATGATCTTTTCCAGCGGCTCCGCCGACTGCGCGTAGAACGCCGCGAGCGATGCGATGACCTCCACCTCGTGCTGCCGCTGCTGCGGGGTGGCCGAGAGCACGACATCACGCACCGCGATGGAGCGGTCGTGCGCGGAGCCGCGGAAATTGATGGCGTACCGCTGGATCGGCACGTGCTCGGTGGCGTTGGCGCCCAGCGCGTGATCGATCGCGAACACCTTGAACAACGCGATGACCACCACGACCACCAGCAGCCCGACCACCAGGCCGAAAGCCGCCGCAAGGCGCCTGGCCACCGTCATGCGAGAAAACCCCATTGCGCGCACCCGTCCGTGTAAATAAATGTGACACGATCTTACGTGCGCGGAACCTCCATGGGGGTAGGACACTTCCTATCTGCGCCATCCAGCAGGGCTATCGCGCACCCGGTGGCGCGGGCCGGGCCGGGCTGCGCCGGTCAGCGGTGGCTCAGGCGGCGCACCGCCCAGTCGCCCAGGCTCTGCACGGCCTGCACGAAGAAGATCAGCACCACCACCACGGCCAGCATGATGTCCGGCAGGAAGCGCTGGTAGCCGTAGCGGATGCCCAGGTCGCCCAGGCCGCCGCCGCCGATGGCGCCCGCCATGGCCGAGTAGCCGGTCAGGCTCACGAAGGTGATGGTCAGGCCCGCGACGATGCCGGGCAGCGCTTCCGGCAGCAGCACCTTCCAGACGATCTGCCCGGTGGTGGCGCCCATGGCCTGCGCGGCTTCGATGAGGCCGTTGTCCACCTCGCGCAGCGAGGCTTCCACCAGCCGGGCCACGAAGGGCGCGGCGGCGATGGTGAGCGGCACCACGGCGGCGGCCGTGCCGATGGACGATCCGGTGATGAAGCGCGTGAACGGAATGATCGCCACCAGCAGGATGATGAAAGGCGTGGAGCGCACGGCGTTCACGATCCAGCCCACGGTCTTGTTGACCACGCCGTTCTCCAGCACCCCGCCCTTGTCGGTGAGGCGCAGGAACACGCCCAGCGGAACCCCGATCAGCGCGCCGACGACGCCCGAGATGCCCACCATGATGAGCGTCTCCCACAGCGAGGTGGCGAACAGCTCCAGCATCATTTCCGAAAAATTCTCGAACATCGCCTCAACCCTCCACGCCCGGCACCGGGGCACCCGTGCCCGCATGGGCGGACACCTTCACTTCATCCACCAGCACGCCCTGCGCGCGCAGTTGCGCCACCGCGGCCGACAGCCGCTCCGCCTCGCCGCTCACGTACACCGCCAGCGAGCCGAAGGTCTGGCCCTGGATCTCGTCGATCTGCCCGTGCAGGATGGACAGGTCCAGCCGGTGCTCGCGGATCAGCCGCGACAGGATCGGATGGTAGGCGCGCTCGCCCGAATACGACAGGCGCAGCAGTTCGCCGGTCTCGCTCGCCGGCAGCTGCGCGGCGAGCTGGCGCACGTGCTCCAGCACGCTGGCGGGCAGCTCCTGCGGCACGATCTCGTCGATCAGGCTCTTGGTGATGGCCTCGCGCGGGCGGGTGAAGACGTCGAGCACCGGCCCCTGTTCAACGATGCGGCCCGCGTCGATCACGGCGACGCGGTCGGCCACCTGCTTGATGACCTGCATTTGGTGGGTGATGAGCACCACGGTGAGGCCCAGCTCCTGGTTCACCTGGCGCAGGAGCGCGAGGATGGAGCGCGTCGTCTCCGGGTCCAGCGCCGAGGTGGCCTCGTCCGAGAGCAGCACCTTGGGCCGGCTGGCGAGCGCCCGGGCGATGCCCACGCGCTGCTTCTGCCCGCCGCTGATCTGGGCGGGATAGCGGTCGGCCAGGTGCGACAGGCCCACCAGTTCGAGCAGCGGGTTCACGCGTTCGCGGATCGCGGCCCGGTCCATGCCCGCGAGCTCCAGCGGCAGCGCCGCGTTGTCCCAGACGGTGCGGGACGACAGCAGGTTGAAATGCTGGAACACCATGCCGATGTCGCGGCGCGCGGCGCGCAGGTCGGCGTCGCCGAGCTTCGTCAGGTCGCGGCCGGCCACGATCACCTCGCCGGCCGTGGGGCGGTTCAGCAGGTTGATGACGCGCACGAGCGAGCTCTTGCCCGCGCCGCTGCGCCCGATGATGCCGAACACTTCGCCCGGCTGGATCTGCAGGTCGATGCCCCGCAAGGCTTCCACGGGCCCGGTCGGGCCCTGGTAAATCTGGGTGATGCCCCGTAAGTCGATCATGGCAATGCGTTCCCGCGTCCGGCCGCCGGGCACGGGGCCGCGGCGCGGAGCAGGATCTGTTTTTGATGGGAAGGAAAGGACGTCGGAAAAGCGCGGAAGGCGCCGCGGCCGCCGCAATGCGGCACATGCGGCAAGAGCGGGACTGTACGTGCAGGGTGGCCGGAAGCCAACGATCCAGCGATTGGATGCAAAGAGCTTCCGGTTATGAGCGGCACCCGCAGGCCCGCGTGCCCCGCCGCGCGCAGCCCCGGATTCTCCCGCATTTCTCAAGGCCCGGGCGCGGTCCCCACCATGTCGAGCACCTTGTGCACCAACGCCTGCGCATCGAACGGCTTGACGATCAGCTCCATGCGGTGCGCGGCGAGGAAGCCCGGATCCATCGCCGCCTGCTCGGCATAGCCGGTCATGAGCAGCACGAGGATGTGCGGCAGCCGCTCGCGCGCGTAATCCGCCACCTGCCGGCCGTTGGGGCCCGGCAGCCCGACGTCGGAGACCAGCAGGTCGAAATGGATGGCGCCGGAGAGCATCGCCATGCCCTCCGCGCCCGAGGCGGCGGACATCACCTGGAAGCCCAGGTCGCGCAGCAGTTCGCAGACGAATTCGCGCACCGTCGCGTCGTCCTCCACCACGAGGATGGAGTCCGGCCGCTTGCCGCCTTCGGCGCTGTCGAGCCCGCCCGCGGCCCCATCCACCGCGCGCTCCAGCGACCGCGGGAAGTACAGCGATGCGCAGGTGCCGCTTCCCACCGCGCTGTCGAGCGCGACGGCGCCGCCGGACTGGCGCATGTAGCCGTAGATCATCGACAGCCCCAGGCCCGTGCCCTGCCCGATCGGCTTGGTGGTGAAGAAGGGATCGAACGCGAGGTCCATCACCTCGCGGGACATGCCATGCCCGGTGTCGCAGACCCGCACCACCACCAGGTCGCCGGCCGGCAGGCCCAGCGCTTCCCGCTCCGCGGCCGGCAGCGCCTGCGAGCCGGCCGGCAGGTTGGTGCCGGAGATGCGCAGCTCGCCGCCGTCGGGCATCGCGTCGCGCGCGTTGATCGCGAGATTCAGCACCGCGCTCTCGAGCTGGTGGGCGTCGGTGAGCACGGGCCAGAGTTCTGCGGGAATGTCGACCGCCAGCTCGATGTTCTCGCCGCAGGTGTTGCGCAGCATGGGTTCCAGATCGCGGATGGACCCCGCGACGTCGACGGGCCGCACGTCCAGCGGCTGGCGGCGCGAGAACGCCAGCAGCCGCTGCGTGAGCGCGGCGGCGCGGCGCGCCGAGGAAAGGCCCGCCTCCACGTAGCGCGGAATGTCGTCCAGCTGGCCGCGCGCGTGGCGCTGCCCGATCAGCTGCAGCGGCAGCACGACGCCCTGCAGCATGTTGTTGAAATCGTGCGCGATGCCGCCCGTGAGCTGGCCGATCGCTTCCATCTTCTGGCTGTGCCGCACCCGCTCCTGCGATTGCAGCAACGCCTCCGTGCGGACGCGCTCGTCGGTCACGTCGCGCCCCACGGCCTGCACGAAGCCGTCGCCCGGCACGGCGGTCCAGTCGATCCAGCGGTCCGCCCCGCTGCGGTGGCGAAAGCGCAGCGTGCCCTGGTGCCGCACCGCCTCCGCCAGGCGCTGCACGTCGCCCGGCACGCGCTCCGGCTCGTCGGCGTGCAGGAACGACAGCAGGCGCTGGCCGATGGTTTCGTCTTCGGAATAGCCGAGCGTGGCCTGCCAGGCCGGGTTGACGGCGGCGATCGTGCCGTCGAGCCGCGTCACCACCAGCATGGCATCGGACAGCAGCCACAGGCGGTTGCGGTCGGCCGTGCGGTCGGCGACCTGCTGGTCCAGCGAGGCGGCCAGCTCCTGCAGCCGCTGGTGCGCCAGGAACTTGCTGGTGGTCTCGACGACCGTGTCCATGAAGCCCTGCACCTTGCCGGCCCCGTCGCACACCGGGCTGTAGCAGAAGGTGAAATAGGCCTGCTCGTCGTAGCCGTGCCGGCGTACGGTGACGGGAAAATCCTCGAGGAACAACGATTCGCCCGCCAGCGCCCGCTCGGCGATGGGGCCGAGCGTGTCCCACGCCTCGGCCCAGACTTCATAGAAGGGCCGGCCGAGCGCGTACCGCTTGCCGCCCAGGATGATGCCGAAGGCATCGTTGTAGATCGACGTCATCTGCGGCCCCCAGGCCAGGCATTTGGGGAACTTGGATGCGAGCACCATCTGCGCGGCCACGCGCAACGCTTCGGGCCAGGCGTCCATCGGCCCCAGCGGGGTGGCCGCCCAGTCGTGGCGGCGGACGCGCTCACCCATTTCGCTGTCGGTCTTCAGAAAACTGGAGTGCGGAAGGAGCGGAGCGGTCATGGGCCCCGGATGATGACATGACACGGGCCCCGCTTCGCCATCGCGCCGCGGAACCCCTTCCCCCGCAGGGCGTGTTCCGTGGCCTGGAACCACGGTCGCGCCCCACCGTCCGGAACGGCTTCAGGCAACTGGGGGCCGCGCACCGCCCACCATCCGCACCGCCAGCGCTGCGGCGGACGCGGCCGTGGCCAGCGCCGCCACGCCCGGCCAGCCCCAGTGGGCCATGGCCAGGGCGCCGAGCGCCGATCCCGTCGCCATGCCGATGAAGATGCCCGTGAAGAGCAGCGCGTTCAGGCGGCTGCGGGCAGCGGGCTCCAGGCCGTAGACCAGCGTCTGGTGGGCGACCAGTGCCGCCTGGATGCCGAAGTCGAACCCGATGGCGCAGGCCACGAGCAAGGCGATCTGCGCCCAGGCCGGCAGCCACTGCGCCAGCAGCAGCGCCGCGAACGAGGCCAGCGCCAGGCCGGCGCCCAGCCGCGTGACGAGGTCCGGACCCCGGCGGTCGGCCAGGCGGCCGGCCAGCGGCGCGGCCAGCGCTCCCGCCGCGCCGGCGAGCCCGAAGGCGCCCGCGACCGCGCTGCCCCAGTGGAATTCGCTGTGCAGCATCACGGCCAGCGTCGACCAGAAGGCGCTGAAGGCCACCGACAGCAGGCCCTGCGCCAGCGTCGCGCGGCGCAGCGGGCGCTGCGCCCGCCAGAGCGATGCCATGGACGCGATCAGCGCACCGTAGCCGAGCTGCGTGGTCGGCGCGAAACGCGGCAGCCAGCGCCACGCCGCCCCGGCGAGCAGAGCGACCGCGACGGCGGCCGCGGCATACACCGCGCGCCATCCGAAGGCTTCGGCCCCGAGGCCGCTCACGACCCGCGACAGCAGGATGCCCAGCAGCAGCCCGGTCATCACCGTGCCGACCACCTTGCCGCGCGCCTGCGCGGGCGCCAGCGTGGCGGCCGCGGGCACCACGTCCTGCGCGAGCGTCGCCGCCAGCCCGACGGCGAGGCTCGCCGCCAGTAGCGCGCCGATGCCCGGGGCCGCAGCGCTCGCCAGCAGCGCGGCAGCCAGCACGGCCGCCTTGGCGAGGATGATGCGGCGGCGGTCGAAACGGTCGCCCAGCGGCGCCAGCAGCAGGATGCCCAGGGCGTAGCCGAGCTGGGTGAGCGTGGGCACGAATCCCACGGCACGCTCGGCTGCGTGGATGTCCGGTGCCAGCACGCCCAGCATCGGCTGGCTGTAGTAGAGCGAGGCCACGCTCACGCCGGCCGTCGTGGCGAGCAGGAACACAAGCGGGGCCGGAACGGCTGCGTCTGGCGCAAGGTGCGCCGTGGCATGCGTCGAATGAATGGTGGTCATGGTGTCGAGTGCGCAAGGAAAACGATGCCTGGAGTGTCCTCCGCGCTGGCGGGGCACGGTAGAGGGCACCGGCGCAGATACGATATACGCGATGCGCATGACCAAGCCCTCGCCAACCCGCCCTGCCCCGCCGCCGTCCGGCGCGGGCAGCGACCGCATCGAGTTGCTGCGGACCTTCGTGCGTATCGTGGAGAGCGGCAGCCTGTCCGCCGCCGCGCAGCAGCTGGGCACCACCCAGCCCACGGTCAGCCGCCGCCTGCAGGCACTGGAGCGCAGCCTCGGCCTGCGCCTGCTGCAGCGGTCCACGCACGCGATGAAACTCACCGAGGACGGCGAGCGCTGCTTCGCGCACGCGAGCGAACTGCTGGCGCACTGGCTGGCCATGGAATCCGACCTGCGCGGCGCCCACGACACGCCGCGCGGCCTGCTGCGCGTGCAGGCGCCGCATGCCTTCGGGCAGGACCAGCTGATCGCGCCGCTGGCAGATTTCCTGCGCCGCCATCCCGAGGTGTCGGTGGAATGGCTGCTGCACGACCGCCAGCCGGATTTCATCGCCGAGGGCATCGACTGCGCGATCCAGGTGGGCCCCGTGCTCGACCCGTCGGTGGTGGCCGTGCGCATCGCCGAGGTGCCCCGCATCGCGGTGGCCGCGCCGCAACTGCTGCAGGCGCATGGCGGCCCGCCCACGCATCCGCAGGGGTTGCGGAACCTGCCCTGGCTGGCGCTGCGCACCTACTACGTGCGCGAAGTGGTGCTGTATGCGGAAGGCGCGGACGGCAGCGGCGCCGAGGGGGCGCCCGGCGTCGGTGCCGGGCCGGCCCCCGAGACCATCGCGATCGAGCCGCGCATGCGCACCGACAGCCTCCACGCCCTGCGGCACGCGGCCCTGGCGGGCCTGGGCACGGCCGTGGTCTCGGCCTGGGTGGTGCAGGACGATCTGCGTTCGGGCCGCCTCGTGCACCTCGTGCCCGGCTGGCATGCCTCGCCCTTGCCGGTGCATCTGGTCTACCCGCCGGCGCGGCACCAGCCGGCGCGGCTGCGCGCCTTCCTGGAGGCGATGCGGCTGGCCGTTCCGTCATTGGCCGGCATGCGGGCACGGCGCTGACGGCCCCGGTGCGGCCGGGTCAGCGCGGCAGGCTGTGGCCCCGCGCGTCCAATGCCCGCAGCGCCGGGGAGGCGAACCCGAGCAGCCCCACCCCCATCCCCAGCAGGCCCACCGCGACGAACAGCCACCGCACGCCGATCGCTTCGCCGAGCGGCGCCGCCGCCAACAGGCCCAGCGGGGCCGCCAGCCCCATCAAGGCATTGAGCAAGGCCAGCGCCCGGCCCTGCATTCCATGCGGGATCACGGTTTGCAGCAGTGCGACGAGCGGCGCATTGCCGAGGGCGAAGGCGGCACCGCTCACCGTCCACCACGCCACGGCGACGGTGAAAAGCCGCTGCGGTGCCAGCCCGGTGAGCGCCAGCGCGAGGCAGGACACAGCCAGCCCACCCAATACCCATGGCACCTGGCGGCGCGGGGCCAGCACCGCGGCCAGCATACCGCCGGCCACCATGCCGATGCCCGCGAGCGCTTCCATCCATGCCACTTCGGGCGGGCCGCCCGCGAAATGCGTCTTGACCAGCAACGGCGCCAGGGTGAACGCCGGCATCACCGCCAGCATCAGCGCGCCGAGCAGCAGGTAGAGCCGGCGCAGTCCCGGATCGCGCCAGACGAATCGCAGCCCTTCCCGGAAATCGCCCCACATGCTTGCACGCGCGCCCGTCCCCCATCCATCTTCCTGCACCGGCTGCGGAATACGGTAGACCAGCAGCGGCACGATGCCCAGCAGGGCCGTGGCCACGTCGATGCCCAGGGCCCACGCCAGCGGCATGGCGCCGAGCGCGAGCGCCCCGAGCGGTGCCGCGCCCACCAGCGAGAGGCTGACCAGCGTCTGGTTCATGCCCGCCGCCCGCGGCAGAAAGCCGGCCGGCACCAGCATGGCGACGCTGGCTTCGGCCGCCGGCATCTGGAACGCCTGCATCGCGCTGCGCACGGCGAGAATCGTGTAGGCATGCCACAGCTGTGCTTCACCGCGCGCGAGGAGGGCCATCATCGCCAGCATGCAGGCGGCGCTGACCGCATCGGCCGTGATCATGAGCGCCCGGCGGCTCCAGCGGTCGGCCAGGACGCCGCCCAGCGGTCCCACCACGGCCTGCGGCAGCAGCGCAGCGAGCCCGGCCGTCGCCAGGGCCTGAACGCTGCCCGTGGTGTCGGTGATCCACCAGAGCAGCACGAACTGCGTCACCGCCGAGCCGAGCAGGGACAGGGCCTGCCCGGCGAAGATGCAGCCGTAGCGCCAGCCCCAGGCACGCCCCGGGTGCGCCGGGCCCGCATGCTCCGGCACGGAAACATCATGGCCCGCGGTCATGCGCCCTCTCCTTCCGTTGCACGGGATCCGGGAGCCGGGCGGCGCCGCGCGCGCCAACCCTGCGCCCGCTCCTGCAGCCCGGTCACGACCACGAAGAACACCGGCACGAAGAACACCGCCAGCAGCGTGCCGCTCAGCATGCCGCCGAACACGCCGGTGCCGATGGCATGCTGCGTCTCCGCGCTGGCGCCGGAGGCGAGCATCAGCGGCACCACGCCCAGCGCGAACGCCAGCGAGGTCATCAGGATCGGCCGCAGGCGCAGGCGCGCGGCGTTCACTGCCGCGTCGACGAGGCCCTGCCCTTGCGCATGCAACTGCCGCGCGAACTCCACGATCAGGATCGCGTTCTTGGCCGACAGGCCGATGATGGTGACCATTCCGACCTTGAAAAACACGTCGTTCGGCAACCCGCGCAGCATCACCGCCGCCACGGCCCCGATCAGGCCCAGGGGCACGACCAGCATGACCGACAGCGGGATCGACCAGCTCTCGTACAGCGCCGCCAGCACGAGGAACACCACGAGCGCGGACAGCAGCATGAGCATGGGCGCCTGCGCGGCCGACTGCCGCTCCTGCAGGGACTGGCCCGTCCACGCCACCGCGAAGCCCGGCGGCAGTTGGGCCACGAGGCGCTCCATCTCGGCCATCGCATCGCCGCTGGAGACGCCGGGCGCTGCACTGCCGGCGATGCGCATGGCCGGGTACCCCTGGAAGCGCATCATCTGCTGCGGCGATTCGGTCCACTCCGCGTTCACCACCTCGCGCAGCGGCACCAGACCGCCCGAGGCGTTGCGCACGCGCAGCCGCAGCACGTCGTCCAGCTGCATGCGGGCGGGCGCATCGGCCTGCACGATCACCTGCTGCATGCGTCCCGCGTTGGGAAAATCGTTGACATAGGTAGAACCCATGGCCGACGACAGCGTGCTGCTCACGGCGTTGAACGACAGCCCCAGGGCCTCGGCCTTCTGCCGGTCGATGTCCAGGCGGATGCTGGCGCCGGGGGGCAGTCCGTCGGGATAGACGCCGCGCACCACCGTGCTCCGCGCGGCCAGCTCCATGAGCCGCGCCTGCGCCGCCGCCAGCGCCGCGGGGCCCCTGCCGGCGCGGTCCTGCAGGAACAGCGTGAAGCCTGAAGATGTTCCGAGTTCGTCGATCGCCGGCGGCAACAGGGTCGTCACCGTACCTTCGGCGGTGCGCTGCATGGCCTGCTGGGCCAGCGACGCTTCCTCGCGCGCGGTCGCGCCGCGGCGCTCGCCCCAGTCCCGCAGCATGGTGAAGGCCATCGCCGCGTTCGAGCCCGATCCCGAGAAGCTGAAGCCCTGGATCACGAGGTTGGACGCCAGGCCCGGGCGCGAGGCGACATGCGCCTCGTACGCCCTGGCGACGTCCAGCGTGCGCTCGCTGTTGGCGCCTGTCGGCAGCTGGATGGACGCCATGAAGTAACCCTGGTCCTCCTCCGGCAGGAACGACGACGGCAGCCGATGTGCAGCAACCACCAGCACTGCGCAGACGGCGGCGAAGGCCGCCATCGTGCGGCCGGTGCGCCCCGCCATGCGCGCCACGCGCGATGCGTAGCCCTGCGCCATGCGGTCGAAGCCGCGGTTGAACGCGCCGAAGAAGCCGCGCTGCGCGTGGTGCCCGGGATCGACCGGGCGCAGCAGCGTGGCGCACAGCGCCGGGGTGAGCGTGAGCGCCAGGAAGGCGGAGAACAGGATCGACACCGCCATCGACAGCGTGAACTGCCGGTAGATGACGCCGACCGAACCCGCCGCGAACGCCATCGGGATGAACACGGCCGTCAGCACCAGCGTGATGCCGACCACCGCGCCGGTGATCTCGCGCATGGCCCGGGACGTCGCCTCGCGCGGCGAGAGGCCCTCCGTGGCCATCAGCCGCTCGACGTTCTCCACCACCACGATGGCATCGTCCACGATGATGCCGATCGCGAGCACCATGCCGAACATCGTGAGCACGTTGATCGAAAACCCCGCCACCAGCATCACGGCGAACGTGCCCAGCAGCGCGATCGGCGCCACGATCGCGGGAATGAGCGTATAGCGCACGTTCTGCAGGAAGAGGAACATCACCAGGAACACCAGCACCATGGCCTCGGCCAGCGTGTGCAGCACTTTCTCGATCGAGATCTTCACGAACGGCGCGGTGTCGAACGGCACGGACACCTGCATGCCCGCCGGCATCGCCCGCGCCAGCTCCGCCAGCCGCGCCTTCACGGCCTCGGCGGTGCGCACGGCGTTGGCACCGGGCGAGAGCTGCACCGCGGCGCTGGTCGCGGGGCGGCCGTCCTCGCGGTTGGAGAACGCATACGACTGCGCCCCGAGCTCCACGCGCGCCACGTCGCCCACCACCACCTTCGCGCCGTCCGGACGCGCCCGCACCACGATGGCGGCGAACTGCTCCGGCGTGGAGAGCTGCCCCTGCACCGTCAGCGGCACGGTGGCGCGCTGCCCCGGTACCGCGGGCGCATCGCCGATGCGTCCGGGCGCCACCTGTGCGTTCTGCTGCTCGATCGCCTGGATCACGTCGCCGATCGCCAGGCCGTAGGCCAGCAGCCGCTGCGGGTCCACCCAGACGCGCATCGCCTGCTCGGCGCCGAACAGCTGCACGCGGCCCACGCCCTCGACACGCCGCAGCTCCTGCACGATGTGGCGCGCCATGTAGTCGTTCAGTGCCACCTCGTCGTGGCGGCCGCCCTGCGACGTGAGGCCGATCAGCATCAGGAAACTGGACGTCGCGGACTCGACCTGCAGGCCGTTCTGGCGTACCGCCTGCGGCAGCCGCGGTTCCACCGCCTTGATGCGGTTCTGCACGTCCACCTGGGCGAGTTCCGCATCGGTTCCGGGCTTGAAGGTCGCGGTGATCTGCGCGCTGCCCGAGGTATCGACCGACGATTCGAAATACAGCAGGTTCTTGACGCCCGAGAGTTCGCGCTCGATCAGGCTGACCACCGAATCGTTCAACGTCTGCGGCGTGGCGCCGGGGTAGGTCGCGGCCATGCTGACGGCAGGCGGGGCCACGGACGGATAGCGGGCGATCGGCAACCGCGGAATGGCCAGGGCACCGAAGAGCACGATGAACAGCGCGATCACCCAGGCGAACACCGGGCGTCGGATGAAGAATTGCGGCATGCGTTGCTCCGTTCAGCGGTCGGCCGCCAGGGCCGCCTGGGCGGGCGACCACGCCGTGGCCATGGATGCGGAAGCGGAAGCGGAGGCGCCTTGGGCCGCCACGCCCGGAGCAGGCACCTCGCGCGCCTCCACCACGAGGCCTTCGCTCAGGCGCTCCGTGCCTTCCACCACCACCCGCTGGCCCGCCTGCACACCCTCGGCGATGCGGTAGCTTCCCTGCACCATTTCGCCGAGCGCCACCGGCACCGCGTGCGCGCGCTGGGCATCGTCGACCACCCACAGACTCGCCCGCCCGCCCGCGCGCACCACGGCCTGCTGCGGCACCGAGAGCGCTCCGGAGTAGGTCGCCCGCGGCACGCGCGCCTGCACGAACAGGCCCGGCAGCAGCTGCCGGCGGGGGTTGTCCACCAGGATCCGCACCAGCACGTCGCCGGTGCCGGCATCGACGCTGATGCCGGAGAACAGCACACGCCCTTCGAGGGCCGCTGGTGCGGTGCCGCCGCCCTGGCCGGCGCGGCCTCCCGTGCCCAGGATCTGCACCGCCAGGCCCTCGCCGCCGGCGCGGCCCGGGCGGGGCGGCGGGGTGCCCGCTGCCGCCGCGGTACGCAGCGCCTCCAGCGCCGACGCCGGCTGCCGCACGTCCACGTACACCTGATCGATCTGCTGGATGCGCGCCATTGGCGATGCGTCCGTGGACGCCACCAGTGCGCCCTCGGTCACCAGGGCCTGCTCCACGCGGCCGGCGATCGGCGCCGTCACGGTGGCGAACCGCAGGTCCAGCTCCCGGCGGGCGAGCGTGGCACGGGCCTGCGCGACCTCCGCCAGGGCCTGGTCGCGCAGCGACACGGCGTCGTCGTAGGCCTGGCGGCTCACGGCCTGCGCTTGCACCAAAGGTTCGAGCCGCCCGGCCTGCAGGCGGGCCTGGGCCGCCACCGCCTCGGCGCGCTGCAGCGCGGCCCGTGCCATGTCGGCGTCGGCCTGGAACGGTGCGGGATCGATCTGGAACAGCGCCGCCCCCTGCCGGATCTCGGCGCCCTGCTCGAACAGCCGGCGCCGCACGATGCCGCCCACCTGCGGCCTGATTTCAGCGGTGCGCACCGCCGCGACGCGGCCGGACAGCACGTCGGCCACGGTGACATCGGCGGGCACCAGGGCGACGACCGACACCCGGGGCGGTGGCGCGGCAGCCTCGGGCGCCTCCGTGCGGCCGCATCCGGCCAGCGCCAGCGCAGCGATGGCCGCGGCGGCCGGGGCCGCGATCGCGCGGCAGCGTCGCATCGGTATCTGCATCTCGAAAGGGTCCTTTCCCTGTCCGACCGCCGCGCGGAGCGCCAGCGGCCCGTGAAAAAGGTGCGACTGTGGCGTTCGGCCGCTGCGATGCGTTCGGCGTTGTGTGGAGATGCGATGGAGCGGAAAAACTTGGATAGAGTGCGACCCGTGTCCACACCACCCCTGCGCCTCTTTCCGGAATCCGCCTCCCATGCGCTCGTGCTCATCGCCGAAGACGAGCCCGAGATCGCGGAAATCCTCGCGGCCTACCTGGCCCGCGACGGGCTGCGCACGGTGCATGCGCCCGACGGCCAGGCGGCCCTCTCGCTGCACCTCGCGCTCAAGCCGGACCTGGTTCTGCTCGACGTGCAGATGCCCCGGGTGGACGGCTGGAAGGTGCTCAGCGAGATCCGCCACCGCGGTGAGACGCCCGTCATCATGCTGACGGCCATGGACCAGGACATCGACAAGCTGATGGGGCTGCGCATCGGGGCGGACGACTACGTCGTCAAACCCTTCAACGCCGCCGAGGTCGTGGCCCGCGTGCAGGCCGTGCTGCGCCGCAGCCGGGCTGCGGGCCCCCAGCCCGGAACGCCGCAGGTGCTGCGCGCCGGCATTTTTCAGATCGACCCGGAAACCCACGAGGCCACCGTGCACATGGGCGGGCAATCCCACCTGCTCGATCTCACGCTCACGGAATTCAAGCTGCTCGCCTGCCTGATGCGCTCGCCGCGGCGCGTCTTCAGCCGGCTCGAACTGCTGGAATCCTGCCTGCCCGAAGGCGACACGCTGGAGCGCACGGTGGACAGCCACATCAGCAAGCTGCGCAAGAAGCTCGAGGCGATCGGCGCGACAGGCCTGCCCGTGAGCGTGCGCGGCGTGGGCTACCGGCTCGGGAGCGGGGAGTGAGGCCGGGCTCCGGGCTGCGCCGCCAGGTGATGCAGTCATTGGCCGTCATGGCCTTGGGGATCATCCTGATCTCGGTGCTCGGCTCCTACGCCTTCTACGCCCTGCTCATGGCGTATTCCCCATCGAGCATTTCCGACAGCTGGGTGCCGTCCCACGTGGAATGGGTATGGATGCTCGCGACCATGCTGGCCGCGCTGGCGATCGCCGTCGCCGTGGCCGTGCGGCTCTCCCGCCGCATCCTCACGCCGCTCAACTCGGTGGCCGAGAGCCTGCGGCAGATGGCGCAGGGCGATCTGCAGGCACGCGCAGCGGCCGACGATGAATCACTCGGCGAAACCGCGCAACTGGTGCGCGACTTCAACGCGATGGCGGAACGCCTGCAGGCCACGGAAAAAGAACGCGCCTTCTGGAACGCCGCCATCGCCCACGAGCTGCGCACGCCCGTCACCATCCTGACCGGACGCCTGCAGGGCCTCACGGAAGGCGTGTTCGAACCGCGACCCGAGCTGTTCCAGGGCCTGCTGCGCCAGGTGCAGGGCCTGAGCCGCCTGATCGAAGACCTGCGCATGCTGAGCCTGCGCGACAGTGGGCACCTGGAACTCGAACGGGTGCCGGCGGACCTCGCGCAGGAGATCGCCTCCGTGGTGCATGCGTTCGAGCCGCGCCTGCAGCAGCGCGGCTTCACCCTGCGCACGCAAGTCGATCTGCCCGATAGAGTCGCCTGCGACCCGGTGCGCATCCGCCAGGCCCTGATGGCCCTGCTGGAGAACGTGCACAAGCACGCCACTCCGGGCGAAGTGCATGTGCTTGCACGGGTCGTCGAAGGCACGTGCCGGCTCGGCGTCGAAGACGCAGGCCCCGGCATTCCGCCCGAACTCGCGGGACAGGTCTTCGACGCCTTTCACCGCGGAGATGCCGGCCGGCCGCAGAGTGCCGGTGGTAGCGGCCTGGGTCTGGCCGTGGTCCGGGCGATTGCCGAAGCCCACGGCGGGCGAGCGGCCTGCGAACCCTCGCCGGGCGGAGGCGCCGTGCTGTCGTTGTGCTGGCCGGTGTGACGGTCTCGGAATGCGAAGCGGTGCGTGCGCATCCGTCCTGCTGAACGCACGGACGCCCATGGCACCGCCAACTAGGGATAGAATCCCGTCCGGCCGCCGACATGGCGTGCCCCACGCGGGTGTAGTTCAATGGTAGAACGGCAGCTTCCCAAGCTTCATACGAGGGTTCGATTCCCTTCACCCGCTCCACTTCAGGCTGTCCTCATGCCGTGAGCATGCTGGCGATTTCCGATGCCGCATGTGCGCTGCGCCAGTCCTCTCACTGAACCGGGTTCGGCACCGCTCCGTCCCGCAGCACACGCCTCTCTCCCTTCCCGAGCAGCCACCAGAGCACCGCCGCCGTCATGGCCGTGACGCCCGCCAGCCCTTGCAGGAGCAGCACGAACGCGCCCTCGTAAGCGGCCGCCAGCTGGTGGGCCGTGGCGCCGGTCGACAATGCCGCCGCTTCTTCCAGGCGTCCCGCGCCCAGCAACTGCGCCGCTGCGGTCGCATCGGGCATGGCCGGCAGCCTCGCCTGGATGAGCCCCACGAGCACCGAACCCACCAGTGCGAGCGCCACACCCTCCCCCGCCACCCGCGTCGTGCTGAAAATGCCTGCCGCCATGCCCGCGCGCTCCGGCGGCACGATGCTCACGGCCAAGCCGTCCATCAGTCCCCAGGGCAGGCTGATCCCGCAGCCGATCAGCACCATCGCGGGCACCGCCCCGCTGCCGGAAGGTGACACCGACAGCCACAGCAACCCGACGGCGCAGGCCACCACCCCGGCGCAGCACAGCACGGCGGGCGAGACGCGGCGCGCCAGGCGGCCCGCCATCAACGGCAACACCAGCAGCGGCGCCGACAAGGCCGCCATCCATCCGCCGGTGGTGCGCGCATCCATGCCTTCGATGCCGGCGAAACGGATCGGCAGCAGCACCAGCAGCACGACGAAGCCATAAGCCGGAGCAGCGGCCAGCAGCTGGATGCCGAGAAAGCGCCGATAGCGCAGCAGCGAGAGATCGAGCAGCGGCGCGGGAGAGCGGCGCTCGATCCACGCGAAGGCCGCGAACAGCAGCACTGCGGCGACGAGCCCCGCCGCCACCCACCCATCGCTCCAGCCCCGCTGCGCCGCGGCCAGGACGGCGCAGGTGAGCAACGTCAGCGCCAGGGTGAAAGCTCCCGCGCCCTGCCAGTCGAAACCCGCCTGCGCCGGACTGCGCGTCTCGGGCATCGCCCGCATCGCCAGGGCCAGCGCGAGCGCCATCGCGGCGATCACCAGCCCGAAGATCGCCCGCCAACCGAAAGCGTCCGCCAGGACACCGGCCGTCATGGGACCGAGCACGAGCCCGATGCCGAACGCCGTGCCCAGCCAGCTGAACGCGCGCGGCTGCTCCGACCCCGAGAACGCCTGCGCCAGCGCAGCGGCCCCGCCTGCGAAGATGGCCGCGCCCGCCAGCCCCTGCAGCCCGCGCAGCAGGTTGAACACCGCCATGCCGGGCGCGAACGGCAATGCAGCCGATGCCGCGATGAACAGCCACGCTCCGGCCAGGAACACGCGGCGGCGTCCGATCCGGTCAGCCAGCGCACCGGCGGCCAGCAGGCAGCTGCCGAACGCCAGCATGAACGCATTGGTCACCCAGGCCAGACCGCCCGCGGAGGCATGCAGCGCATCCGCGATGCCGCCCAGGGCCACCGCCGGGCCGGTGAACACCATGGGCATGGTGGCCGATGCGATGCAGACGGCGGCGAGCAGTGAGCGCGGGGCGTGATGATCGGGTCTGGAATCCAGAGAAGAAGAGGTCATGGGGTTCCACCAATAAGGAGAAGAAGCAAAGCGGCGGCACCGGAGAACCGCATGCCATGGAAGATAAGATTTCCGCAGTCCGCGAAAAACCACCTGCGGTTCCACTGACTCCGGAAGAAATTTCCGGAATCTGCTTCTCTTTTGGCTCTGCCCTTACCGGAGGCTCTGCATGGATACCGCTGCCAACCTCCCCGGCCTCGCCGCCTTCGTGCGCACCGCCGACCTCGGCAGCTTCGTGGCGGCCGGGCGTGCGCTCGGCATCTCCGCCTCGGCCGTGGGCAAGGCCGTGGCTCGGCTGGAGCAGGAACTCGGCGTGCGTCTCCTGCAGCGCAGCACGCGCCGCATCGCGCTGACGGAGGAAGGCCGGCAATTCCATGAGCGCTGCCGGCGCATCCTGGACGACCTCGACGATGCGCGCGCCATGCTGTCGGAGGCGGCCGGCACACCGCGCGGCCGCCTGCGCGTCAGCGTGCCCATCGTTGCCTACCACCTGCTGCTGCCCGTGCTGCCGGAATTCCTGGACCGCTACCCGGGCGTCGAACTCGACATCGACTTCAACGACCGCGTGGTGGACCTCATCGGGGACGGCGTGGACGTCGCGGTGCGCAGCGGCGACCTGCCCGATTCGCGGCTCGTGAGCGTGCCCCTGCGGCACTACCGCTCGATCCTGTGCGCATCGCCCGGCTACCTCGCGGCACGGGGTACGCCCGCCACCGCCCTCGACCTCGCGGACCACGACGGCATCTGCTTCCGCTACCCCAACTCCGGGCAGATGATGGAGTGGCCCGTGGCAGCCGAGGCAACCAGCAGCGCAGAAGCCTCCGTGCCCCGCCTGCGCCGCGCAATCGTCTTCAACAACATGGAAGCCGTGCGGGGCGCCGCCCTCGGCGGGCTGGGGATCGGCTGCATGCCGGACTTCCTGGTGGAAGGGCCGCTGCGAGAGGGCGAGTTGTGCATCGTCCTCCCCCGCCAGGCTCCGCGCACGACCGGCCGGTTCCGCGCCGTCTGGCCCACCAGCCGCCACCTCTCGCCCAAGGTGCGCGTGTTCGTCGATTTTCTGAAGGCACGTCTCGGCGAGGCAAGCAGGTAACTGCGCACGCCTGAGACTCTGCTAGTCCCCTGAAACACTTTGCGCCACCGGTGTCGATGCCCGAATCGCCTGGATGGCCACTCGGCTGCAAAGACATATCACCGGGCTCCAAATGTCTGCTATTCGATGAAGAAGCGGATACCTCAGGGTCTTGAAGCAGTATGCTTTTTACAGCGAGCTTTTAGAGCAGCGTTGGCCCTACGAGCAATTCAGCGCCGAAAAAACCTCAATAATCGGTCACAAAGAACTCGAAAAACTCTACCTTGTGCTTTGCGAAAGCGGTAACAATTCTGCCCTCAGGAATTTTTTTGGAGGAGAGCCCGCCAATACATACGCCCAGACCTCTAAAAATCATGTATCGCGGTCCAACCATGTGGTCTGGATCCAACTTCTTGAGCGCTTCAATTGCTCCATCCGCATAGATTTCAATGCCTACCACCACCGGATGAACATGCTTGTTCATGGACACATACGCGAGCTTCTTCTCTTCGTAGACCAGTTCGCAACCTTCTCTGTCTTCGGTGACTATGCCTTGGATGTTGTCTTTTTTAGAAATGTAAGGCGCGCCATTTTTCTTCTTTATATTTGACTGGCTTTCTCCAAGAAAAAATCCATTAATAGAAACATAAGGCTCTATCATATACTTCATCTAAAACACCTTCGCCACTCCATCATCGTGATGATCCAACCTCAACCTTAGGCAGCACCCATTGCAGAGACACAACTTGCAATCTCCTGCTCGTCGCAGAAAACATTGTGTAATTTCTCCGCCAATACAAGAAGAATTTCCGGAGGACCATAGACGGAAAGCATTCCCGCTTCAGAGTTGAAATGAAGCGAACGACTTTTTTCCGAACCCATTTTAGATGCCAATAGTCTGGCGATCGCATCCCAGTCGTACCCGCTTCCCTCTCGGCCCAACGATTCGAAGACCGAAACACGTGACTCCATGTCCCAGTCATAGAGATTCAGCGTACCCTCATCGCCATCGTCATAATTTACAAAAAATGGCTTGTAGGTTTCTATCTTCATATCACCCCATATACACCCAAAGACAAAAAATAAAATCAAACGATTTTCAGATTATCAATTTTGTCCGCCATGTATTCCTTGACGTCGTAATCACCCCAGGGCTGACAACGAGGCCACTTCGCAGCTTCGTCGTCAGACACATGAATATGTTGATTGTCTATGGTGGTCACGCTCTGGTCTCCTCGAATACCCCAAGCAAATCTTGTCGAACTCACCCTTTCGCTTGGGGCATAGCTGTCTTGATGACCAACAATGCCCCAATCCCCTTCGCTTGATTTCTGGAAAAGAGAATAAGAATCCAGGATCAATGGCGGGTAGAAAGTTTCATAGAGCTTTGAAGTATCTATGGAGCTCTCACCGGAGAAATAATTAAATATCTCCGACACATGGCCATCCATGATCTTCGACACAATGACTCCGAAGCCATAAATACCCGGCTTCAACTGAAATGAAAAGATATCGCCTCGGCGAATAGCGTCTACTTTTACCTTTTTCTTCATCATAATCCTCAACAACTTTTCTTTCCCGCGGTACGCCGAGCTGTACCACCTTCAGCCTCATAAGCCGCCTGAAAATAACTCTGCCTTGCTTCCGGCCTAGTTGCACTGTTGACATCAAAACCAAGGTTTCTATTTCCTCGGCCAGAATAAAAATCATCACTGCCAGCAGCCGGATATCCTGCTCCTCGGGTGCCTGTATTGGTCCCGTACCTCTCTATGTGCGCCCGTTCAATGCAGCGCGCCTCACCATAGGTGACTTCTGTCTTTACACGTCCCATCTTTGCCCTGCCGGTCACTCGCGCGCGTGCCGCCGCTCCGCAGGCGGCACCGCATTGCCGTCTATCCGCACCGCATCCCAGCGCTCTTCCATTGCGCTGCGCCAAGCGCGGTACCTTGCACGTGTAAACCGCGCGGTCGCTGGCGGCCTGCGCAGCGATGCGTCCCGCAGTGCCGCCGGCGTTCAGCGGGTTTCTGGCGGGCTCCTAGCGGAACACTTTATAAATGCAGGCTTGCCCTACGGAATCAGGCAACTTTCAACTACTCTTCATCTAGTCACTCTTGGAACTCTGTCTGTTCAACATGCAGTTCCCCAGGAAATTCACTCGAGTATTTGACCCTATTACCCATAAATAAATGCTTAACAAAGAAATCAACAATCTTTTCATCTACTTTGGATTCCACCAAAATTTCCACCTTTTTTTGAAAATTTGATTGTTAGCTTTTCCGGATGGAGACTATCGAATCTATTCCTCCGTACTGAGCTTGTTCTTCAGAGTTAAACTCTATATGAGGTTCAATTGACGGCGGATCCTCAGAAGGATCAAAATATACACAGGTTTGCAAAGACAGATAGCCGTCTGTAACAATGAAATGGACCGCATTGGTGTCAATTTCATCATAGTGGAAATCAATACTATGGATCTGTAAAATCAATATTTCCACGGCTCAGCATTCAAATATTCTGTTACTTCAAGCGAGCGTTTACTGAGGCTTCTGAGATTTCAATTGGTGAGGGAGATACGTTCCCATACCTATCGGCATGTGTCGGAATGCGGCCCTGGTTGCAGCGCAGAAAAAGCCCTTTACTCGCAAGTCTGCGGCAGTACATCATCGCCCTAATGCGGGGTAAGGGAGGCTGCACCCCAACAAACTGCTGCAACGCAAATTCCCACTGAGCCCAGCACTTTGCAGAGCTCGCCGGTCACCGATGCCACAAAGACGGAGTTATTTGTATGCACATCGTCACTGAGGATATCCGTATAGACTTGCAATTTGAGCGCGAAAAATAAGCAGATTCTTAAAAATCACCAACCGGAAATTTTCCATTCTTGTAAAATCCATATAATTTTATTTCATAACTTTTTAGCTCTGTATCTTTACAAAATTCGCTTCAAATATCATTCCAGCGTCGTCTGATATATATCCAGCCAAATCTGAATTGGCGAATTTTTTCATCACATTTTTGAAAATAATTTCTCTAATCCTTTCTGACCATTCATCAACTTTCTTCCTTTCGCCCGAGCTAAATTTTTTCTTTTCTTGCTCGATCAAATTATACGTATTGACCCACTTGGCATCAAAATTCGCTTCATCACGCTGATCGAGGTATTCGTCTATAGAGAACGACTTTTGTTCGCCAACATCACCCAAAGCCGATTTAAAAACCTCGGAAATTTCATCAAAAATCTCTTGCATTTAACACCTTCCGGTCTTTTTCAAACAACTCTTCATGCGCCTTATAGCTGTCTTAGGAGTGATATTAAGCCCTAAAACCACCTTTCCATTGGGAGACTTCAGATAAACCTCATTCCTTTCAATGCCTTATCGCAGTATGCTTTCTCGTAGGCCTTGAACAGCTCCTCATCAGTTCCGTGGAAATCCCCTTTTCTGGGTCCAATATGTTTTCTCTCTGCATTATGTAACCTCCAATGGTCATGCTCCGGATCACTTCCTCGAGGGAAAATAGTGGGCCACGACTTATCAGATCGACTCATCTCAAAGGGCCGACCCTTTGCTTTTCTAACAGCCGGAGCATGGTGTCCAGAATCCTGGCCATTCATCCGCTTGAGATCATCGTCGTCAAGTCCCCACGGATCAATCCAAGAAACGGGGTTTGGCGCATAACGCTGCAGGTGCAAGCCACCTTCCAATCCGACTGGATCCGGACTGATGAACCTCCCCACATCCGGGTCATAGTACCGGAACGTGTTGTAGTGCAACCCCGTCTCACGGTCCAGGTACTGCCCCTGCAACCGCAGGTTCTGCTCCAGCGCCTCCTCGCGCGCATGCCGCTGCTGTGCAGGCGGCACCGCACTGCCGTCGATGCACCGCGTCCCAGCGCTCTTCCAGCGCGCTGCCCCAGGTGCGGTAACTCGCGCGCCAGCGCACTTCGCCGGATGCGTCGGTCACTTCTTCCGGCAAGCCGGAGGGGTCGGTGTGGAAGTAACTCACCTGGGCGCTGGCGCGCAAACGCGCTTCGGACTCGGCCGCAGGCGTCATCGCCGAACTGCCGGGCGCGGCCATGGGATTCAGGGTGGGGGATCGGAAGGGATCGCCCTGTGAAGATCCCGGCGACGTGCCCCCGCTACCCACCAAGCCTCCATGGCCGTCGTCGTCCAGGCGCAGGCCGTCCGCATCGATGCGCGCGAGCGGCACGTAGCTTCCCGGCTCGTAGACGTAGCTCACCACGCGCGCACCGCGCCGCTCTTCGATGAGGCGCATGCCCTCCCAGATGAAGAGGGTCTGGCCGAAGGCGTCCTGCTTGGCGATGCGCCGCCCCAGCGCGTCGTAGCGGAATTCGACGGTCTGGCGCGTCTCCTGCGGCGTGCCGGGGTGGCGCGTGCCGCTTCCCCACCAACGATCAGTTAATCAATAATCGGTAACGAAGAATTCAAAAAAATCCACCTTATCCTTGGAGAAAGCACTGACAATTTTCCCCTCTGGTATTTTTTTTATGGACATCCCGCCAATGCATACTCCCAATCCACGAAAAATTATATATTTCGGACCAACCAAGTGATCAGGATCTATTTTCTTAAGTTTTTCAATCGATCCCTCTGAATATATCTCAACACCACGCACCACTGGCTGGACATGCTTATTCATTGTCACATAAGCAAGCTTCTTTTCCTCATACACCAACTCACATCCTTCTCGTGTCTCGGTGACGATCCCTTGTATATTATCCTTGGTGGATGTGAAAGGAGCACCATTCGACTTTTTAACCTGAGATTGGCTGTCCCCGAAGGCAAAATTATTCACAGAAACATAAGGTTCAACTACATATTTCATCAGCATTTCCTCAATAAGCTCTTCTTTTGAGCAGCAGTAATTCGTCCTTGCAAGAATGCTTCCTTTACCATGCGTTTCATACGGACCGAGTATTTCGATCCATATTTTTGCTTGGCCTCACGAATATCCATCTCCATCGCCTTGTCCCAGCGGCCTTGACGAATGAGCGCATTTTGCCGGGCCCTCCAGGCCTGCGCGGCATGGGACGAGCCCGTACTTGTCATCGCCCGGTGGTCGGTCTTATCCATATGGAAAGCTGGACCGGAATACTTAGATGGTGCCCCTGCCTCATTCTTATAGGAAGCGTAAGCGGGAGAATGGTTGGTCTCACCGCCAGTGTGCGTGGCGCGCTCATGGCCGTAAGTTCCCTCCCGAGCCCATCCCAGAGGGTCAATCCAGGCGATCGGGTTGGGAGCGTACTCTTGAAGATTAAGCCCACCGTCCAATCCAATCGGATCCGGCGAAACAAACCTCCCCACATCCGGGTCATAGTACCGGAACGTGTTGTAGTGCAACCCCGTCTCACGGTCCAGGTACTGCCCCTGCAGCCGCAGGTTCTGCTCCAACGCCTCCTCGCGCGCGTGCCGTTGCTGCGCAGGGGGCACCGCGCTGCCGTCGATGCGCACCGCGTCCCAGCGCTCTTCCAGTGCGCTGCCCCAGGTGCGGTAACTCGCACGCCAGCGCACCTCTCCGGATGCGTCGGTCACTTCCTCCGGCAAGCCGGAGGGGTCGGTGTGGAAGTAACTTACCTGGGCGCTGGCGCGCAAACGCGCTTCGGACTCGGCCGCAGGCATCATCGCCGAACTGCCGGGCGCGGCCATGGGATTCAGGGTAGGGGATCGGAAGGGATCGCCCTGTGAAGATGCCGGCACCGCGCCTCCGCCGCCCACCAGGCCTCCATGGCTTCCGTCGTCCAGCCGCAGGCCGTCCGCATCGATGCGCGCAAGCGGCACATAGCTTCCCGGCTCGTAGACGTAGCTCACCACGCGCGCACCGCGCCGCTCTTCGATGAGCCGCATGCCCTCCCAGATGAAGAGGGTCTGGCCGAAGGCGTCCTGCTTGGCGATGCGCCGTCCCAGCGCGTCGTAGCGGAATTCGACCGTCTGGCGCGTCTCCTGGGCCGTGCCGGGATGGCGCGTGGTTTCCACGGCCACCAGCTGGTCTTCGTCGTCCCAGGTGAAGCGCTGCAGCGTGTGCCGGCCGATGCGCTTTTCGCGCAGGCGGGCGAAGCCGTCGTAGGCGAAGCGTTTGTCTTCGTAGACGCGCACGAGGTTGTCGCGCAGGTAGCCGGTGGAGCCGCCTGCCCCCGCTGCTGCATGGGCCGCGCCGTCGTTGGCGGCCTGCGCGGCGATGCGTCCCGCGGTGCCGCCCGCGTCCAGCAGGTTGCCGGCCGGGTCATAGCGGAACACTTCCTCCGAGCGGCCCTGCAGGCCCGCGCCGGGCAGCGCGCCCGGGCCTGCGCGCAGGGTCTGTTCGACGCGGCCTGTGGCGTCGTAGCGCCAGCTGGTGCGGCCCTTGTGGCTGTGCACGCTCTCGCGCAGTTCGCCCACGGCGTCGTAGCGGTACTGCTTGAGCAGGCCGACGGCGGCCGAGGGGCCGCGCTGGGCCAGGGCATCGACCTGTTGCTGCCAGGCTGCCTGCCAGCCCTCCGTCGTGGCGTCCTGCATGCCGGCGCCCGAGCGCGTCCAGCTGCCCGTGCGCCGGTCCAGCGGGTCCAGCAGGTAGCGCGTGGACAGGGTGCCCTGGGTGCGCAGCACCTCGCGGTGCAGCGCATCGCGTTCGATGTCGGCGATCAGCCGGTGCACTTCGCGCGCGGCTTCGGGCAGCATGCCGTCCACCGGCGATTCGCCGCGCATCGGGGGTTCGGTGCCTTCGCCGTCTCGCCCGCCCTCCTCGCTCAGCCCCAGATTGATCTGGTGCAGGTGGCCGGAGCCGTAATGCAGGTAGTTCAGGCTGCGGCGCAGTCCCGGCTGTCCGGCGGCGCCGGCCACCAGGGGCAGTTCGGTGCGCGTGCGGTTGTCCAGCGCGTCGTGTTCGTGCCGCAGGGTGTGCGTCTGCCCGCTGACCGCATCTTCCGCATGCTCGGCCACGATGCGGCCCAGCGTGTCGTATTCGAACCGCGTGGTGTGCTGGAGGGTCAGGGTCGGCTGTTGAGCGACGTCCCCTGCCCCCGCCTCGGCGCTGCGCCGCCAACGCGTGGCTTCCACCATGCGGCCGCCCACGTCGTAGCGGTAGCGCAGCACGCTGGCGCCCACGCGCTTTTCCACGAGGCGGCCGAGCGTGTCGCGCAGCAGTTCGGTGCGCCGCGGCTGCAGCGGGCTGCGCGCGGCCGGGCCGTCCGCCAGCGTGCCATCCTGCGCCTGCGTCTCCAGTTCGTGGAATACGTCGTCGCCCCGAGCGGGGTGGTGCACCACCGCCACCACATGGCCGTCGACGTTGTATTCAAGTCCCACGCGCGTGCCGTCCAGCCGCTCTTCCTCGATGAGCCGGTCCGCATCGTCGTAGCGGAAGCGGTAGACGCCGCCGTTCTCGGTCGCGAGCGCGGAGAGCCGGTGGGCCGCATCGTGCGCTGCGCCGATCTCCCGGCCCTGCGCGTCACGCCGCCAGAGCAGTTGCCCGCGCGCGTTGTGGCCGTAGCGCGTGGCGCGCGAGAGCGCATCGGTGTGCTCCACGAGCCGTCCGCCCGCGTCGTAGGCGAATCCCTGGCTGCTGCCGTCGGCCAGCCGCAGCGAGACCAGTTGCCCGCGCGCATCCACGGTGCCCTGCGTCTGTTGCCCGAGCGCGTCGGTCACGGATTGCAGCTGGCCCCAGCCGTCCCATGCGTAGCGCGTCGAACGCCCGGAGCAGTCGGTGTAGCGCAGCAGCAGGCCGCGCTCGTTCCACTGCAGCGTCTTGGCGCCGCCCAGCGCATCGCGGATCTGCACCAGCTGGCCGTCCGCGTCATAGGCATAGGCGGTGGTGCTGCCGTCGGGCGCCGTCTCCTGCACGAGCAGGCCCTGGCGGTCGTATTCGTAGCGCCAGGTGGCGCCATCCGGGCCGGTGATGCGCAGCGGCTCGAACCACTGGCTGTCCCAGAGCATGCGCGTGAGCCGGCCGAGTGGATCGACGATGCCGGTCTGCAGGCCGTTGTCGTCGTACTGGAAGGTGGTGGTGGCGCCCGAAGGACGGGAGCAGGCCAGCAGTTCGCGCCGCTCGTTCCAGGCGAGGCGCCAGGTTTCGCCGAGCGGGTTGGTGTAGGCGGTGAGGTTGTGCCAGCGGTCCCACTGCCAGCGCTCCTCGCGGCCGAGCTGGTCGATGGAGCGCGTCCAGCCGCCGGCCTCCTCCGGGCCACCGCCTGCGCTGCCGTAGGCGATGGCGTAGCTTTCGCCGTCGTCCGTCCAGTGGCGCACCACGCGGCGGTCGCGCAGCGGCTCTCCCGCGGGGCCGCGTGCGCCGTCCTGCCGCGGCGGGCCGCTCGCGTCGGCTTCGCCCTCCCAGGCGTAGTGGCAGGCGAAGCCGGCGGCATCTTCCTGGCGCACCATCAGGCCTTCGCCATAGGCGAAGCGGCGCACGTCGGCGCGTGTGCGGTCCTGCACGCGCGCGAGCTGGCTGCCGTGGTCGTATCCATAGGCGGCCAGCAGGCCCAGCTGTTCACCGGGCGCCGCCTGCACGAGGTGGATCGCGGCGACGCGCCGGCTCTCCGCCGGGTAGTCCAGCCGCAGCAGCCGCCCAAGGTGGTCGGCGATGCCCGAGAGCCGCCGCTCGGCGTCGTACCGCATTCCCACCCAGTGCCCGAAGCGGTCGCGGATGCGCAGCAGCCGCAGCACGTGCGTGCCCGCATCCTGCGGCGCGGGGCCGAACTGGTAGCTCACCTGGTCAGGCTCGGCCACCTCGTAGTGCCCGCCCGCGGTGCACCCCAGGGTGAAGCCCTCCCCCACGTTGAAGAGCGCCGTGCCGGGCGCGACGTCTGGCAGATCGATGTGCCGGCCCTGCGGGTTGACGAAGGTGATGCGAGAAGGCGGCGCGCCGGCTGCCGGCCGCTCCACGTGCAGTTCGATCTCGTAGGGCACGCACCAGCCGGTGCCGTGCACCGTGCCGTGCCGGTGGTCGTGGTTGCTGTAGAAGCGCCGCCACGCGATCGGCAGCGGGCCCGGCAGCACGAAGTCGGTGTCTTCGCTGCCGTCCAGCACCTTGCCGCCGGTGGCCGGATGCACCGGGTAGCCGATCAGCGAGCGGAAGCCCCGGCCCAGCGCGTCGCCGGCCATGCCCACCACCGCGCCCATCGCCAGGCAGCCGAGCTTGCCGAGGAAATTGCCGCGCCCCATCGCGAGGCCCACGCCGATCTCCAGCGCCGTCTCCCACCATTCGCGGTCGTCCGCGATCTCCAGGTAGGCGGTCTTGTTGCCGCCCACGCGCACGTCGTCGGAGCCGCTCGCGATCTGCGCCGAGCACATGAGCTTGTCACCCTTGCGCGCGGCCGGGTAGGTCTCGATGAAGACGGAATCGGAGCCTTCCGCGATGAAGTTCGGGTTGGGCTCGCCGTGCTTGCTGCACACGGCCGCATCGGCCACGGCGCGCATGGCCGCGCGCCCGTTGATGCGCACCGTCGCCGCGCCCCGGATGCCGAGGGTGCCCGTAATGTCGAGGTCCCCGATGCCCTCGGTCATCTCCTGTATCTTTTTTTCCTTGTAGTCGCTCCAGCCGGTGGCGCCTCCGATGAAGCCCGCCAGCAGGCCGCACGCGATGATCGCGCCGCATCCCATCGTGGCCACCGACACGCCGGTGACGAGCGCCACGGCACCTGCCACCAGCAGCGTCTCGACCATGCCCGAGGCCAGCCGCAGGCCCACGCGCGCCAGCCGCGCCCATACCGAGACGTGGCCGATCTCGTCCGCCTGCCGCGCCGCCTCCATGCCTCCCATTGGCCTGCTCCTCTATCGTGGTGTTCCGTCGGTCGGTCGCATGCCGCCGGTGCCGCCGCTCACGCGCGCAGCACGAAGCTGCCCAGCACCCGGTCCACCTGCCGGTGGTGCTCATCGGTGAAGGGCACGGGCAGCGAGAAGGTGAGGTTGAGCACGGTACGGCCGTCGGGCAGCAGGAACAGCGACTGCACGTGGTGCACCATGCGGCCCTGCTGCTTGTAGCTCACGGTGAACTTCGATCCGCCGATCTTCTGCTCCGGCGCACCGAGCGTGGCCGGCTGCACCTCGCTGCGGCTGAATTTGGCCACCTGCCGCGACAGATCGCCCAGTTGGCGCTGCAGGAACTGCGGCGGGGTTTCGCCGGCTTCGAGCAGGTCCTTGGAAATCGCGACGGTCATCTCGCCCGTGCCCGGCGTGGGCGCGAGCAGGTGCACGGTGCGGTCGGTGACGTGGTCCGGGGCTTCGATGTGGCCCTCGTTGAAGTGGTAGCGCATGCGGGACTAGCAGTTGAGGTTGATCTTCTTGCCGAACTGGTCGAGGTCGTCCTGGAAGTTGAAGACCCCCTTGACCCCGTTGAGCACGATGGTGCCGTCCGCCTTGAGCGTGATGGACGCCTTGCCGCAGACCAGCGTGATGCTCTCGCCGGCCGCCTCGGTGATGTGCTTGCCCGCGCTCACGAACACGGTGTCACTCTCGGCGCTCACCACCACGTTCTCCTTCGCGAGCACGTGCGCGTTGAGCGCGGTAGACGACATGGTGACGTTCTGCTCGGCCACGAGGTTCATGTGCCCGGTCTTGGCGACCGAGGCCACGTCGCCGGCCGAGACGATGTTGGTCTGCCCGCCTTCGGTGACGTGCGTGAACATGCCGCTCTTGGCGAGTTGGGTGAGCTGCGCGCCGCTCGACACCGTGACGTGCTGCTGCGCGCGCACCGAGGTGCTCTGGCCCGAGCTGACGACGATCGGCTTGGGGCTGATGAGGCTCTGGCCTTCCGGGCTCACGATGGAGACGACCGGCTTGGTGATGTCGCGCGACAGGTCCATGAGGCTGCGCGCGTCGGCCATCGCGGGATCGGTGTCGGTCGGCATGGCCGTCTCCGCACCGCCGCCACCGCTGCCCGACAGCGCCGAGGCCATCTTGGCGAGCGACGCCGCACCGCCCGCGCCCCCGCCGGTGATGGCCGCGATGGCGGAACCCAGGCTGGCGATCTGCGAGGACTTCGCCTGGTTGAGCGCGCCGATCGTGGATTGCGCCGACGACACCGCCTGCCCGGCCTCCTGCATGAGCGAGGCGGTGTTGGCGAGCGTCGCGCCCATGTGCTCGAACCCGTCGGGGTTGTTCACCGACACGCGGGAGGTGAAGTCCTGGTTGTAGGTGGTGATCAGCAGGCCCTTGTCCGCGCGGATCGAGCCCCACAGATCGGTACGCAGTTCGAAGCCGTAGCCGCGTTGCGAGCCCGAGCCCTGGTGCATCAGGTACCCCATGTTGAGGTACGTGTTGCCGTAGGTGTTCGACAGCTCCAGGTGCTCGATGCCCTTCTGGTCCTCGAAGCGCAGCATGCTGGCCCCTCCGCCGCCCTTGCTCCAGTGCGTGAGCGTGCCGGACTGCGTCTTGTGCTGCGGCAGCTTCCAGGGCGGCATCTGTTCGGCGTTGTAGACGCGGCCGGTGATGATCGGCTGGTCCGGATCGCCGGAGAGGAAATCCACGATCACTTCCTGGCCGATGCGCGGCAGGTAGATGCTGCCGTAGTTCTGCCCCGCCCAGCCCTGCGACACGCGGATCCAGCAGCTGGACTGCTCGTCGAATTTTCCGAGCCGGTCCCAGTGGAACTGGACCTTCACGCGGCCGTACTGGTCCGGCCAGATCTCCTCGCCGGGCGGGCCGACCACCACGGCCGTCTGGGGGCCCGTGGTCTTGGGCTTGCGGGTCACGCGCGCGGGGGTATACGGCAGGCTGGTGGGCTGCGCATCGAAGGCGAAGCGCTGGAACGAGCCTTCCTCCTGCTCGGTGCCCTTGGCGCCCGGGTTCACCGAACTCACGCGCGGGTTCTCGCGGAAATGGTAATCCACGCCCGTGATCAGGTAAGGCTGGTTCTGGTCGCCGCGCGGGTAGTTCTCGAGCGTGAACGTGTATCCCGGCGCGATCGCGCGGTGCCGCGACTGGCCGCGCACCGTCGCACGGCCGCTCAGGTTCTCCTGCAGCCGCACCCGCGCATAGGCCTCGCCGTCGCCCAGTTCGGTGTAGCCCCCCGGCCATTCGTAGGTCTCGTGCGCGTCGTGGCTGTGGCCGGGCGGCATCTGGCGCATGTTCGCCAGGTCGGCCTTGGGCTTCTTGAAGTCGTAATCGTCGTTGTAGAAGCGCCCGGGCTTGATCTCCTCGTGCAGCTCCCACGCATGGATGTTCTCGCGGTCGGCCACCGCGGACTTTTCGGGCGGGTAGAACGGGATGGTGGCCGCCCCGGGCAGCGGCTGGTGCGAGGCCAGGATGTCGTCGGCCAGCGTGAGCGTGTGCTGGCCCGCGGCATGCTGGTGGTAGTAATAGATGCCCTCGTGCTCCATCAGCCGCGAGACGAACTGCAGATCGCTCTCGTCATATTGCACGCAGTATTCCCACGTGCGGTAGCTGCGGTTGAGTTTCTTCTCCAGCGGGTATCCGTAAACACCGAGCACTTCGTCGATGATGTCCGGCACCGTCTTGTTCTGGAAAATCCGGAAATCGCTCTTGCGCGAGGCCAGCCACACCCACGGCTGCAACCGCAGGCGATAGGCGTAGAAGCGGTGGTCCTGCCCCTGCATGCCGAAGCGCGTCACGATCCCGTCGATGTAGCGCCGGCCGCCGCCCTCGGTCTCCACCACCAGCGTCGCGTTCTTGCCCAGCAGCGCCTTGGGATCGACGTTCTTGTCCTCGCTCAGCAATTCGATGTCGAGGCTGTAGGTCCGGCTCAATTCCTCCCGGCCCTTGAGTTCCCGGAAATGCAGCGTGTCGCCCAATGGCGTTTGAATGGTGACGCGACGTGTCATAATGCAACCAAACGTATTAAAGGTATTATTTATCTTCGCGTTGCACGGTAGTGCCGAACGGCGAATCATAGCCGTGATTCAGCCATTCGCAAATCGTCAAATATGCGAATCAATACCCGGTGGCATTATTGAAATACCGGCAGCGGATTTGATAGAACCGCGCTGCCGTGCAGGCGCCATACGGCCACCTCCCATCGCAGGACGCGCCGGCGCGCCGGGCCTTCAACCGCCCTGGAGCAGCTCCAGCATCCCCGCCTCGTCCAGCACCGGCACACCCAGCTCCTGCGCCTTCGTCAGCTTGCTGCCGGCCTCTGCACCGGCGACCACGTAATGCGTCTTCTTGCTGACGGAGCCGGCCACCTTGGCGCCCGCGGCCTCCAGCCGCTCCTTGGCGTCCTCGCGGCTCAAGGTGGGCAATGTGCCCGTGATGACGAAGGTGCGCCCCGCCAGCGGCAGCGTGGCGCGCTCGGCCGGCGGCCCCTCTTCCCAGTGCACGCCGCAGGCCCGCAACTGCTCGACCACCTCGCGGTTGTGCGGCTGGTCGAAGAAGGTGCGGATCGCCTCGGCCACGATCGGGCCGACGTCGTTCACTTCCAGCAACTGCTCCACGCTGGCGTCCATGATGGCGTCCAGGCTGCCGAAGTGGCGTGCCAGGTCCTTGGCCGTGGCCTCGCCCACGTGGCGCAGCCCCAGGCCGAACAGGAAGCGCGGCAATGTGGTCTGCTTGGATTTCTCCAGCGCGGCCAGCACGTTCTGCGCGGATTTGTCCGCCATGCGGTCCAGGCTGCTGAGTGCCGACAGGCCGAGCCGGTACAGGTCCGGCAGCGTGCGGATGACCTTGCCTTCCACCAGCTGGTCGACCAGTTTCTCGCCCAGGCCCTCGATGTCCATCGCGCGGCGCTGCGCGAAATGCAGGATCGCCTCCTTGCGCTGCGCCGGGCAGAACAGCCCGCCCGTGCAGCGGTGGTTGGCCTCGCCCTTCTCGCGCACCACCGCGCTGCCGCAGATGGGGCATTGGCGTGGCATGCGGAAATTCGGAACGTAGGGCGAACGCGGCGCGGCGCGGGCCGCATCCGCGCCCGGCAGCGTGCCGTCGGCGGACGATGCCGCATCGAGCAGCGCGTCCGATCCCTGCAGCGCACCCGCCACCGGCGCGATGGCGGCAGGCACCGTGCCCACCACCTCGGGAATCACGTCGCCCGCACGGCGCACGATGACCTGGTCGCCCACGCGCACGCCTTTCTTGCGGATCTCGAACAGGTTGTGCAGCGTGGCATTGGTCACGGTGACGCCGCCCACGAACACGGGGGCCAGCCGCGCCACGGGCGTGAGCTTGCCGGTGCGGCCGACCTGCACGTCGATGCCCTCCACCCGCGTCACCATCTCCTGCGCGGGGTACTTGTGCGCCACCGCCCAGCGCGGCTCGCGCGTGACGAAGCCCAGTTGCTTCTGCAGCGCCAGGCTGTTGACCTTGTAGACCACGCCGTCGATGTCGTAGGGCAACTGGTCGCGGCTTGCGCCCACCTCCTGGTGGAAAGCCACCAATTCGGCGGCCCCCTTCGCCGTCCGCACCTGGGCGGCCACCGGGAAGCCCCATGCCTTGAGCTGCTGGAGCATCGCGAAATGCGTCGCGAAGTCCGGCCCGCCGTCCGCGGCGGGCGTCACGTCCCCCAGCCCGTAGGCGAAGAAGCTCAGCGGCCGCTGGGCCGCGATGTTCGAGTCCAGCTGGCGCACGGCGCCCGCGGCCGCGTTGCGCGGGTTCACGAAGGTCTTGCCGCCGGCCTCGCGCTGGCGTTCGTTGAGCCTCTCGAAATCCGCCCGCCGCATGTAGACCTCGCCGCGCACCTCCAGCACGGGCGGCACGCCCTGCTTTCCGCCCTCGGGCAGCGTCAGCGGGATCTGGCGGATGGTCCGGATGTTGTGCGTGACGTCCTCGCCCACCTCGCCGTCGCCGCGCGTGGCGGCCTGCACCAGGCGGCCGTCTTCGTAGCGCAGGCTCATGGCCAGGCCGTCGAACTTGAGTTCGGCCACGTACTCCACCGGAGGCGCGTCGGGCGCGAGCTTGAGTTCGCGCCGCACGCGCGCATCGAAGGTTTCCGCGCCGGAAGCCTCGGTATCGGTCTCGGTGCGGATGCTCAGCATCGGCACCCGGTGCCGCACGGGTGTGAGGCCCTCCATCACGGCGCCGATCACGCGCTGGGTGGGCGAATCCGGCGTCACCAGTTCGGGGTGCGCCGCCTCCAGCGCCTGCAGCGCCTGGAAGGCCCGGTCGTACTCGGCATCGGGCACGGTGGGCTGGTCCAGCACGTAGTACTGGTGCGCCCACTGGTGCAGTTGCGCCCGCAGCGCGCGGGCGCGCTGGCCTGCATCCGCGGGATCGCCCTCGGCAGGCGCGGAGAAAAGGTCGGGATGCTCGGCCATGGGATTCGTCTTTCCAAAGGGAAGGCCCGGCGGGCCGTCGCCGGGCCGCCGGACTTTTGTCAGCTGAACAACCGCCGCGCGAGCACCGAGCCGGCGGACAGTTCGCGGCTGTCGAGCTTGTCGTAGAGCAGTTCCAGATCGGCTGCGATCGGGTCCATGGTCATGGCCGGCAGCGGCGTGCCGTTCTGGTCGCACAGCACGCCGTCCATCGCCTGCCCGAGGGATGCGGCGATCTCGCGCAGCCGCGCGAAAGGCTGCTCGCTGCGGTGCACCTGGGCCACGTCCAGGCTCAGCGTGAGTTCGCGGATGGCCGACTGCTCCGGATCGTCGGACAGCGCGGCCTGGGTGTCGTAGGAGAGCGTGAGCACCGGCGGAAGCCCCAGCCCCGAGGCCGGCAGCACCAAGCGCCCCGGCATGGCGCCGGCGACGAAACCCAGCCGCGCGGCGTTCTGCTGCAGGTAGCCGGGGCTCCAGGCCGCGTGGCGCGCGCGCAGGCAGAACGCCAGCTGGGCGTCGTGGTCGCTGGCGAACTGGTCCAGTTCGCGGGCGCGGGCGACCTCGTGCAGCATGTCGGGGAAGTCCGGCGTGGCATTGACCGCGTCGGCGAAGCCCTGGGCCTTGAGCACGAACTCGGAGAACTCGATCTCGTTGAGCGCGCCCACGCGGTTGGCGAGCTGCACGCCGGCCTGGAACTGGGTGTAGCGCTGTCCGGCCACCGGCATCTCCCACTGCTGCGACGCTTCGTTGAAGCCTTCGATCGCGAAGGGCTTGCTGCCGGCGCGGCGGGTGGGCGGCAGCGCCGCCAGCGCCGCATCGCCGGACACCACGTGGTCGGAGCCGATCGGCGCGATCGCGTCGATCAGCGGGTCCAGACCGCCCCGGCGCTCCGCGGGCGGCAGCGGCATCTGCAGCGAATCCTGCCAGTCCACCGCGTGGCCGCCATGGTGCGCATCGGTGCCCGCCGGCGGCATGGGCATGCCTTCGGTCTGGCCGCCGACCGCGCCGGGGGGCAGATCGAAACCGGGCTCCTGTCGCACGAGGTTGTCGGCGCCGCCTTCCCCCGCTTCGGGCGGGCTGGCCCGCCGGGGCGCGTTGCGGTGCGCGGTCCACGCGTTGTAGGCGATGACGACGGCCAGGACCACGCCACCGGCGATGATGAGTCCGAGTTGGAAATTGCTCATGGTGAGAGTGAAACGGTATACGGCGATGGCCTGTTGCGCTGCATCATGCGGACCTTCTGTAGGACGTCATGCCTCCGCCATCGACAGCGCGGACTCCATGTCCACGGCGACGATGCGCGAGACGCCCTGCTCCTGCATGGTCACGCCGATGAGCTGCTCCGCCATCTCCATCGCGATCTTGTTGTGGCTGATGAAGAGGAACTGCGTTCCCCGGCTCATGCTGGCGACGAGTTTGGCATACCGCTCGGTATTCGCATCGTCCAGCGGGGCATCCACCTCGTCCAGCAGGCAGAACGGCGCCGGGTTCAGCTGGAAGATCGCGAACACCAGCGCGATGGCGGTGAGCGCCTTCTCCCCGCCCGAGAGCAGGTGGATGGTCTGGTTCTTCTTGCCGGGGGGCTGCGCCATCACCTGCACGCCGGAGTCAAGGATCTCGTCGCCGGTGATGATGAGGCGCGCCTGCCCGCCCCCGAACAGTTCCGGGAACATGCGCCCGAAATGGCCGTTCACGGTATCGAAGGTGCCGGACAGCAGCGTGCGCGTCTCGGCGTCGATCTTGCGGATCGCATCCTCCAGCGTGGTCATCGCGAGCGTCAGGTCTTCCATTTGCGCATCGAGGAAGGTCTTGCGCTCGCGCGCGAGTTGCAGCTCTTCCAGCGCGGCGAGGTTGACCGCGCCGAGGGCCGCGATCTCCCGGTGCAGCCGGTCGATCTCGGCCTGCAGCCCCGCGGCGCGCACGCCCCCCTGCTCAATGGAGCGGGCCACGGCCTCCAGGTCGGCCTGCGCGTCGGCCAGCAGGCTGGTGTACTGCTCCAGGCCCAGGCGGGCGGCCTGCTCCTTGAGCTGGAAATCGGTGATGCGCTGGCGCAGCGGATCGAGCGCGCGCTCCAGTTGCTGGCGGCGTTCGTCGCTCGCGCGCAGCCGGGCCGTCAGGTCGTCGTACTCGCTGCGCTGCGCGGCCAGCGCCTTCTCGCGGTCCATTTTCAAGTCGAGCGCCTGCTGCAGCCCGCCCTGCGCGGCCGCGGCGGAGAGGCGGCCCATTTCGTCCTGCGCGCGCTGGCGCTCGTCCTCCAGCGACGTGACCTGCACGCGCGCGGTATCGATGGTGCGCGCCAGCTCGGCCCGCCGCGCCTCCAGGCTGCGGCGGGAGAACGTGGCTTCCTGCGCCTGCCGCTCCAGGCTGCGCTGCTGCTCGCGGCATTCGGCCAGGCGCCGCTCGGCCTCGATCACGCGGTCGCCCAGCTGGGCGTGGCGCTCCTGGCTGTCGGCGAGCTGCATGTCGAGCTCTTCGAAGCGGGCTTCGGCGGTCGCCGCGCGCTCCTGCAGATCGTCCAGTTGCGCCTCCACCTCGGCGAGGTCGGCACCGATCTGCTCGCTGCGCGCGCGTGCCTGTTCCGCGAGCTGGGTGAGGCGCAGGTTCTCCACCTGCAGTTCGTGGCGGCGGCCCTGGCCCTCGCTCGCCTCGCGCCGGGCGGCGACCAGGCGCTGCGACGCATCCGCGTAGGCGGCCTCGGCGCGCACCAGGGCCGTGCGCGATTCCTCGTGGATGAGGGCCTGCGCCCGCAATTCCTTTTCCAGGTGCTCGATCTCCTGCGCGCGGGCGAGCAGACCGGCCTGCTCCGAGTCCGGTGCATAGAAGGTCACGCCATGGGCCGCCACCGCATGCCCGCCGGGCACGTAGATCGCCTCGCCGGGTCGCAGCTGCGACCGGCGGTCCAGCGCCTCGTCGAGCGTGGCGGCCGTGTGGCAGCCCTGCAGCCAGTCCTCCAATACCGCCCTGAGGCCCGCGTCGGGCACGCGCAGCAGGTCCGCCAGCCGCGCGGGCGTGCCGGAGGAGGACGCGGCCGCAGAAGCGCCGACCCCCGCCGTGCTGTAGAAGGCGAGCCGCGCCGGCGGCGCATCCTGCGCCCCGGAACCGAGGAAACCCCGCACCGTGTCGAGGCGGCCGACTTCCAGCGCGCCCAGGCGTTCGCGCAGCGCCGCCTCCAGCGCGTTCTCCCAGCCGGGCTCGATGTGCAGGCGGCTCCAGAGGCCCTGCAACCCGTCGAGCCCATGGCGCGCGAGCCAGGGCTTGAGCTTGCCGTCCGTCCGCACTTTTTCCTGCAGGGCCTTGAGCGCCTCCAGGCGGGCGGAGAGATCGGCCTGCCGCGCGCCTTCCGCATTCGCCGCCTGCTGCCGCTGGCGCCGGTCCTCGTCGAGCTGGGGCACGCTGTCCTGCAGTTCCGCGAGGCGCGCTTCCGCCATCTCGGCGGTTTCTTCGGCGGCCTCCAGTTGTTCGCGCAGGTTGGCGAGGCGCGCCTCGTCCGGGGCCGCCAGCGCATTGCGGTCGGCGCGCAGGCGTTCGTGGCGCGACTCCGCCTGCCTGCGCTGCTCCTGCAGGCTGCGCTGTTCGGCCGCCAGCACCTGGATCTGCTGCTGCACCTGCACCACGGACGCGCGCTGCGCCTCGGAGCGCTGCTGCGCCTGGCGCAGCGCCTCCTCCAGGTCGGGCATCTGCATCGCCTGCTCCTCGACCTGGGCGGCCAGCATCTCCGCGCGCTCGTCCGCATCCACGCCGGCACCGGCGAGGTTCTCCATCTCGGCCCCGGCATCGTCCTTGCGCGCGGTCCACTGCGCGATCTGCTCGGCCAGCTGCGCCAGGCGCTGCTCCACGCGCTGGCGGCCTTCGACGACGTAGCGGATCTCGGCCTCCAGCTTGCCGACCTCGGCCGTGGCTTCGTAGAGTCGGCCCTGCGCCTGGTTGACCTGGTCGCCGGCCGTGTAGTGGGCCTGGCGGATGGTTTCCAGGTCGGCCTCTACGTGGCGCAGGTCGGCCATGCGCGATTCGAGATCGTTCACGGCCTGCAGGCCTTCCGTGCGCACCCGGTTCTGCTCGGCCTCGGCATCGGCGCGCTTCAGGAACCAGAGCTGCTGCTGGCGCAGCGTGACGTCGGCCTGCAGCGCGTTGTAGCGCGCCGCCACCTCGGCCTGCTTTTCCAGGCGCTCGAGGTTGGCGTTCAGCTCGCGCAGGATGTCTTCCACGCGGGTGAGATTCTCGCGCGTGTCCGCCAGCCGGTTCTCGGTCTCGCGGCGGCGCTCTTTATATTTGGACACCCCGGCCGCCTCTTCCAGGAAGAGCCGCAGCTCTTCCGGGCGCGATTCGATGATGCGGCTGATCGTGCCCTGCCCGATGATCGCGTAGGCGCGCGGGCCCAGGCCCGTGCCCAGGAACACGTCCTGCACGTCGCGGCGGCGCACGGGTTGGTTGTTGATGAAATAGCTGCTGTTGCCCTCGCGCGTGAGCACGCGCTTGACGGCGATCTCAGCGTACTGGTTCCACTGGCCGCCGGCCCGGTGGTCGGCGTTGTCGAACACCAGCTCGACGCTGGAGCGGCTGGCCGGCTTGCGGTGCGTGGTGCCGTTGAAGATCACGTCCTGCATCGACTCGCCGCGCAGCTCGCTCGCCTTGGATTCCCCCAGCACCCAGCGCACCGCATCCATGATGTTGGACTTGCCGCAGCCGTTCGGCCCCACCACGCCCACGAGCTGCCCCGGCAGCACGAAATGCGTGGGCTCGGCGAACGACTTGAAGCCGGCGAGTTTGATGGAGTTGAGGCGCACGGGTGGGAGCGGCAGGCGTGGAGCGGCGGGGCGGGAAGCGGCGAAGCGTTGCCCGGGCCGGCCGGATGGCGGAGCGTCCCGGGCTTCGCGGGCAGCGCTGGATGATACCGTGGCGCACGGCCGCTGCAGGAGCAGCGGCGCATCCCGGCGGCCGGGCGGCCTCCGTCCGTGACGGAGACGGCAGGCGTCAGCCGCCGCGCGGCGCGAACGCGATGATGGCCATGCCCGCCAGGGTCACCGCGCCACCGGCGACGTCCCAGGCATCGGGCCGGATGCCGTCCACCGCCCAGAGCCAGCCGAGCGCGACGACGACGTACACCCCGCCATACGCCGCGTACACCCGGCCGGCGGCCGCCGGATGCAGCGTCAGCAGCCAGGCGAACAGGGCCAGGCAGGCGGCGCCCGGCAACAGCAGCCAGGCACTGCGGTCCTGCCGCAGCCACAGCCAGGGCAGGTAGCAGCCGGCGATCTCCGCCAATGCCGTCAGCACGTACAGCGCGACCGTCTTCAGCTCGGGCATGGAAGGCCTGGCTCAGCCGGCGTCCGGGGCGTGGGCCGGCGCGGCAGCGGAAGGAAAGGAAACGACCAGCCGCTCGAAGGCCTCCACGTCCACCGGGCGGCTCAGCAGATAGCCCTGCCAGGCATGGCACCGGTTGCGCTCCAGGAACGCGCGCTGGGCTTCGGTCTCCACCCCCTCGGCGATCACGCGCAGCCCCAGGCTGGTGCCCAGCGCCACGATCGTCCGGGCGATGGAGGCATCGTTCGGGTCCGTCAGCACGTCGCGCACGAAGCTCTGGTCGATCTTGAGCTCGTCCAGCGGCAGCCGCTTGAGGTAGGCCAGCGACGAATAGCCGGTGCCGAAATCGTCGAGCGAGAAACACACGCCGTAGGCCCGCAGCTGCTGCATCTTGTCGATCGTGTCCTCCAGGTCCTGCAGCAGCAGGCTTTCGGTCATCTCGAGCTGCAGCCGGCGCCCCTCCGCGCCCGATCCGGCGATCGCCGCCAGCACCTGCCCCACGAAGCCGCCCTGGCGGAACTGCCGCGCGCTGACGTTCACCGACAGCTTCAATTGCGCCAGCACCGGATCGCGCGCCCAGCGGGCCAGCCGCTCGCAGGCGGCGCGCAGCACCCATTCCCCGATGGGCAGGATCAGGCCGGTCTCCTCCGCCAGGGGGATGAACTCCGCCGGCGAGACGAACCCGCGGACCGGGTGCCGCCAGCGCAGCAGCGCCTCGGCCCCCACGATGCGGCCGTGGTCGACCTGCGGCTGGTAGAAGAGTTCGAACTCGCCCTGGCCCAGCCCGTCGCGCAGGTCCGACTCCAGCGCGGCCCGCGCCGCCACCGAGGCCTGCATCTGCGGATCATAGAAACGCAGCGCGTTGCGGCCACCGGCCTTGGCCTGGTACATGGCCAGGTCCGCGCGCTGCAGCAACTCGTCCACGGTTTCGCGGGCACCCTGGAAAATCGTCACGCCCATGCTGAGCGTCGTGTGCCGCGGTTCGCCCTCCAGCAGGAAGGGGTGCCGCATCGCCGCGAGGATCTTCTGGCCCATCTCCTCGGCACGCGCGGCCGCGCCCTCCAGGCTCTGCCCCAGGTCTTCCAGCACCACCACGAATTCGTCGCCGCCGTGCCGCGCCACGGTGTCCTCTCCCTGCACGCAGCCGCAGAGCCGCTGCGCCACCTGGCGCAGCAGCATGTCGCCGCGCTCGTGCCCCTGGGTCTCGTTGAGCGTCTTGAAGTTGTCCAGGTCCAGCATCAGCACCGCGCCGCAGCGGCTCCGCCGCACGCTTTCGGCCAGCGCCTTCTGCAGCCGGTCCACGAGCAGCCGGCGGTTGGGCAACTGGGTGAGCGGATCGTAGTAGGCGAGGTAGTGGATCTCCTGCTCCGCGGCCTTGTGCTGGCTCAGGTCCACCAGGGTGACCAGGCAGGTTCCGTCGATCAGCACGCCGGCCATGTCCACCGGCCGCCCCGAGCCGTCCCCGCAGGTGAAGAGGTATTCGCGCGGCGGTATCGTGCCGTCGCCGGCCTGCGCGGCCTCGCAGGCCGCCTTCCACTGCGCCACCGCGTGCACGCGTTGCGCGGGCTCGGGCAGCACCAGTTCCCACCATGCCTGCATCGTGCCGGCCGCGTCCTCTCCGTGGCCGCAGATCTGCGCGAAGCGCTCGTTGCGGAACCCCAGCGCTCCATCGGCCGTGACGAGGCACACCCCCACCGGCAGGCGGTACAGGAGCTGGCGCAGGCGCGCCTCGCTGCCCCGCTGCGCCTCCTCCATGCGCTTGCGGTCGCTGATGTCCTGCACCACCGCGAGGTGCTGTCCCGGCGGCACGCCCTGCCCGTGCATGGGAGCGGTGCGCAGCTCCACCCAGACCATGTGCCCGTCCTTGTGCCGGTAGCGCTTCTCGTAGTGCTGCTCGCCACTGTTCCCCGCCGCGATGCGCTCGATCACCGCTTCGCTCTCCGCCAGGTCGTCCGGGTGCGTCACGTCCCGCACCGTGAGGGCCGACAGCTCATGGGGCGAGTAGCCCAGGATGTCGCAGAAGCGCTCGTTCGCCCGGACGAAACGCCGGCTGGCGGTGTCCACCTGCGCCACCCCCATGGAGGCCTGGTCGAACAGCGCCCGGAAGGGATCGCCATCGCGGGGGCGCCGCCACAGGCGCCGCCCGAGCACGACCAGCAGCGTGCCCAGCCAGAGCGCCAGCGCTGCCGCCACGGCGGCGGCCCAGGGCAGCGCGCGTTCGGCCGGTGAAAGAAAGGGCGCGTCGGCCAGGAACGTGACCTTCCACCGCCGGTCGTAGACCTGCAATTCGCGCTCATCGCGCAGATCCGAGGGCTCCGCGGCGGGGCCCGGGGCCAGGAGCGACCGGCTGCCTGCGGGCGGCACGCCGCGCACGGAGCCGACGTCCAGCACGCCCATCACCACTCCCTTGAGCCGGCCTTCGTCGCGCAGGGACCGCACGAGATCGTGGAAGCGGATGGTCGCCGCCACCGATCCGATGTAGCGGCGGCCTGCCTGGTCCGCATCCAGGAACACGGGCAGCCGCAGGTTGAAACCTTCGCGGTGCTCCGCCACCTGGAACAGATCGAACGGCGCCGACGCGATGGCGCTGCCGCTGTCGCGGCTGTAGCGCACCGACTCCATGGTGGACGGCATAGCGCCCACGTCCAGGCCGAGCACGTCCTCGTTGCCCGAGCGGGGCCAGACATAGTCGGCCACGAAATACTCGGGCCTGCTGCCGTCCGGGCGTATCACGAACCCGGGCAGTCCCTCGGGCCCGAGCGAGGGGTCCGTGCGGATGCCCTCTTCGAAGGCCGTCCGGTCGGCGTGGACGACGTACCGCGTGAAGGAGATGTTGAAGATCCCGGTGTAGGGGGCGCCCAGCCGCAGCTCGCGCAGCGCGTTGTCGTAATCCGCCCGGCGCAACTGCGGATTGGCGAGGAACATGGCGCGCACGCCGGTGAGCAGGCCCAGGTAGGTGTCGACGCGCGTCTCCAGCGCCCGGCTCGCCTCGGTGGCCCGGAGCGCGAAACGCTCCTGCGCGATGCCGTCCACCGACGCCTTCTGCCAGTGCCAGACGACCGCGCCCACGACCAGGCCGCAGGCTGCGGCAGCCAACAGCGGCCGGCGGGGCCGTGAAGGCATGCGCTGGTCGGAAAAGACGGACATGGACGGGAAATGGGCGAAGCGCGGCCACGGATCGTGGTCGGCGCGACATGGGCGGGCGGATGGCCGAGGATAGCTTCAACCGGCACCCATTTTCACCAGCTGCGCCGTATTGCATTTTTTTGTCACGATCGCCCGCACCGACTCCATAGCCTTTACATTGCTTAACCCTGCAGCGCCCCCATTCCCATCGATACGAACAGTGCCGCGGCCAGGGCGGGGGGCATCACCCAGGCGCCGACGCGCAGGAACTGCCCCGCGCCCACTTCGATGCCTTCGCGCCGCAGCGCCGCCAGCCACAGCAGTGTCGCCAGCGATCCCGTGATGGAGAGATTCGGCCCGAGGTCGATGCCGATCAGCGCCGCGGCGCGCACGGGCTCCGCCACCTGCGCGGACTGCAGTGCCGCCCCCGCGAGCAGGCCTGCGGGCAGGTTGTTGACCAGGTTGGTGGCCACGCCCAGCAAAGCGCCCACGGCCGGGCCCGCCGCCAGCGGCGCGGCGGCAGCCCCCTGCGCCAGCAAATGCGCCAGGCGGCCCACCACGCCCGTCACCTCCAGCGCCTGCACGAACACGAACAGCCCCGCCACCAGCGGCAACACGCCCCAGGAGACCGACCGCAGCACCGGCACGACGGCATGGCCGCAGCCGATGCGCAGCAGGGCCAGTGTGAGCAGCGCGGCCCCCAGCGTCGGCGCGCCCAGCGGAATGCGCCACCATGCACAGCCCATCAGCACCAGCGCCGACACCCCGAGCCCCGCGGCGGCCAGGCGGCCGCCCGTGCCCAGGGGATGCGACGGCACCTCCGCGGCGACGGGCCGGTCGATCTCGGGACGGAAGCGCCACCGCAGCACCAGATACGTCATCCCGATGGCCGCCACGGACGGCAGCCCGAACATCGCGATCCAGTGCGGCAGCGACGGCATCTGGCCGCCCCCCCACAGCACCAGGTTGGCCGGATTGGAGATCGGCAGCACGAAGCTCGCGGCGTTCGCCACGAACGCGCAAATGAACAGATAGGGCAGCGGAGCGGCCCCGACCGCGCGTGCCACGGCGATCATGGCCGGCGTGAGCACCACCGCCGTCGCATCGTTCGAGAGCAGGGCCGTCACCAGCACACCCACGCCGAACACCCAGGCGAACAGCCGCTCGCCGGAGCCCTGCGCGCGGCGTGCCGCACCGGCCGCGAGCCAGTCGAACACGCCTTCGCGGCGCGCCATTTCCGACAGCAGCATCATTCCCGCCAGGAAGAGATAGACGTCGTGCCCGCGCAGCACGCCCGTCCAGGCGTCCCGCCAGGGCAGCAGGCCGGCAATGACGAGCACCAGCGCGCCGCCGACGGCCCACGCGGCCTCCGGGATGCGCGCGGGCCGCAGGATGACGGCGGCGGTGGCCAGGGCGATCACGCCCCAGGTCCAGCCGGGATGGGCCAGGTTCATGGAATGCACTTTCCTTTCTTGCGTACGGGGCGTTCCGGCAGGTGCCCGCGCTGCGCTGTCATTGTTCGGCGTGCGCAGGAAGAGCCTCCCGCCGCAGGACGCGGATTCTAGGCAACCCGACCGTGGCGCGGAGCGCCGGAGCGGGCGTGCCGCGAAATCGGGGTTCCCGCCTACAGCGGCGCGGATTGGCCCCTGCCGCACGCGTGCCGCCGACCTTGCCTACCATTGCGGCTCACCAGGAGCGAGACCACCCGTGTTCCAGTACTTCGAAAACCGCATTCCCCCCTACCCCGCGGAGGAGCCCACCCTGCCGCCCAAAGGCTTCATGGCTTTCGTGTGGGCCGGCACGCGCGGCCTGCGCACCCATGTGCTCGCCATGACCGGCCTGTCGGCCGCGATCGCCATCTACGAAGCCTTCCTGTTCTCCGTCCTGGGGCACGTGGTGGACTGGCTCTCCGCCACCCCGCCCGGCAACGTCTGGACCGAGCACCGCACGGCGCTCTGGACCATCGCCGGGCTGATGCTCGCCAGCATCGTCCTGGTGGCACTGCAGACGAGCGTCAAGCACCAGGCCCTGGCGATCAATTTCCCGCTGCGGCTGCGCTGGAACTTCCACCGGCTGATGCTCGGCCAGAGCATGTCCTTCTACGCGGACGAGTTCGCGGGCCGCATCACCACCAAGATCATGCAGACGGCGCTCGCCGTGCGCGACATGATCTTCACGACGACCGACGTGGTGATCGGCATGGGCGTCTACCTCATCACCATCCTGGCGCTCGCCGCCGGATTCGACGCCCGGCTGCTCGTGCCATTCGCGCTCTGGGTGCTCTGCTATGCCATCGCATGCTGGTACTTCGTGCCGCGGCTCGGCAGGATCGGCAAGGCGCAGGCGGACGCCCGTTCGGTGATGACCGGCCGCATCACCGATGCCTACACCAACATCGCCACCGTCAAGCTGTTCTCGCACACGCGGCGCGAGGCCGAATTCGCCCGCGCGGCGATGGATGCGTTCAAGAAGACCGGGTATGCGCAGATGCGCCTCGTCAGCGCCTTCGAGATCGTCAACCACATCCTCGTGGTGGCGATGATCCTCGGCGCCTGCGGCATGGCGCTGTGGCTCTGGTCGCGGGGCGAGGTCGGCGCGGGCGCGGTGGCGGCCGTCACCGCGATGGCGCTGCGCGTGTCCGGCCACGCCCACTGGGTGATGTGGGAGGTCACCACGCTGTTCGAGAGCGTGGGCACCATCCAGGACGGCATCAACACGCTCACCCGCCCCCGCACGGTGGTGGATGCGCCGAACGCCAAACCGCTCGCCGTGACGCGCGGCGAAGTGACGTTCGACGGCGTGACCTTCGGCTACCAGCCCGGCCGGCCGGTGATCGACAACCTGCACCTCACCATCCGCCCGGGCGAACGCATCGGCCTCATCGGGCGCTCCGGCGCGGGCAAGTCCACCCTGGTGAACCTGCTGCTGCGCTTCCACGACGTGCAGTCCGGCCGGGTGCTGATCGACGGCCAGGACATCGCGCTCGCCACGCAGGACAGCCTGCGCCAGGCGATCGGCATGGTGACGCAGGACACCTCGCTGCTGCACCGCTCGATGCGGGACAACATCCTGTACGGCCGCCCCGACGCCACGGATGCCGAAATGGAAACGGCCGCCGAGCGCGCCGAGGCCTCCGACTTCATCGCGCACCTCACCGACCTGCAGGGCCGCAGCGGCTACGAAGCTCAGGTGGGCGAGCGCGGCGTCAAGCTGTCGGGCGGCCAGCGCCAGCGCGTGGCGATCGCCCGCGTGATGCTCAAGGATGCGCCGATCCTGCTGCTCGACGAAGCCACCAGCGCGCTCGACTCCGAAGTGGAAGCGGCCATCCAGCAGAGCCTGGACACGCTCATGCGCGGCAAGACCGTGATCGCCATCGCCCACCGGCTGTCCACCATCGCCGCGCTCGACCGGCTCATCGTGCTCGACGCGGGCCGCATCGTGGAACAGGGGTCGCATGCCGAACTGCTCGCGCACGGGGGCGTCTATGCCCGGCTGTGGGCGCACCAGAGCGGCGGGTTCCTCGGCGCGCCGGAAGAAGCACCCGCCGGCTGACGGCGGCCGACCGCCCGACCGGGCAGCGGCATCCCGCGCGCAGGCGGTCAGTCAGCGCGCGGGAAGCACGCGCGCAGGGTTGCCGACGACCGTGGCCCCCGCCGGCACGTCGCGCGTGACCACGCTGCCCGCACCGATCAGGGCACCATCGCCCACCGCCACCCCGGGCAACAGGATCGCACCGCCCCCGATCCACACGTCCCGCCCGATGCGCACGGGCCGCCCGAACTCCGCGCCCGTCGCACGGGTGGCCGCATCACGCGGATGGTCCGCGGCCAGGATCTGCACGCCCGGGCCGATCTGCGTGCCGTCGCCGATGTGCACTTCCACCACGTCCAGGATGACGCAGTTGAAGTTCATGAACACGTCCCTGCCCAGGTGGATGTTGTAGCCGTAGTCGCAATGGAACGGCGGCCGCACCACGGCGCCCTCCCCCACCGTGCCCAGCCCTTCGGCCAGCAGGCGGTGGCGGGCGGCCCTGTCGAGCCCGACGCGCGCCGCGGTGTCGTTGTAGCGCGCCATCCACCGCTGCGCTGCGGCCTGGTCCGCCTGCAGCTCCGGGTCGCCGGCGTGGTAGAGCCCGCCGGCCAGCATCTTCTGTTTCTCTGTAGGCATGGCGCCATTGTGGGCGCGGTCTCCCTGCCGCGCATGTCAGCGCAGCGCGCGGTTTCCGGCCGCGTCAGTTGATGAGGTCCGCGGTCGCCTTGGCGAGGTTCTTGATCGCCTTGGCCAGCGCCTTGGCGTTCTCGGTCTGGAACTCGTTGTGCGCCATCTGCATCTGGGCGGCCACCGAGGCCTGCGTCAAGGCATTCTGGTTCGCCATCTGCTGCTGCTGTGCCGCGATGGCGTGCTGCGTGGCCGCGTCGGGTACATGGCCCGTTGCAACAGGCACCGGGCCGCCGTTACCCCCATGCCCGGGCGAAGGTGCCGGCCCATGGGAATGCGGCAGTGCCGACCGCTGCGCCCCCGGAGCCGACGGCCCGCCCCCCGGCGCCCGCCCGCGCGGCGGCAGCGACGCGGCACCCGGTGCCTCCGTCCGCTGGCGCGTGGCCAGCCCCTGCGGCCCGCCCGTTTCCTTCTGCGAACCGGCGGGAGGCGACTCGGGTTGCTGCACGGATCCGCCACGCGCCGTCGGCAACGGCAACGGCAATGGCGCCGATCGCGTTCCTGCGAGGGAGGAAAAGCGGTGGACGGGAGAGGTCATGGCAGTGTCAGAAGAAGTGCTGGGGCATGGCGCCAGTGTGCGCACGCCGGGTTCCCGGCCGGGCGTCGGTGCGAAGCCTCCGGTGACGCAGCGAACCTGCGAAGCACACCCGTGCGCCGGCCTGCGGGCCATTGGCCGCGTCGCCTTCTTCCTACGCCTTCCAGCGCTTCCGGCCTGCCGCGCGGTCTGAGGCGCCCTTCAACAATCCGTCCATCTCTTCCAACTCCAAAAGGGCACCACCATGTCGATCTCTCTCATCCTCCTCATCGTCCTGATCCTGATACTGATCGGTGTGCTGCCGACCTGGGGCCACAGCCGCTCGTGGGGTTACGGCCCGAGCGGCGGCGTGGGCCTGGTGGTGGTGATCCTGCTGATCCTGCTGCTGATGGGACGCATCTGATCTTGGGCCGGGCCGGCCCTGGCGACAGGGCCGGCCCGGCCGGACCCGGACGAAAAAAAACCCAGCTTCTTTCGAAGCTGGGTTTTTCACATAATGGTCGGCGTGGCGGGATTCGAACTCGCGACCCCTTGCACCCCATGCAAGTGCGCTACCAGGCTGCGCTACACGCCGACAAGACTTAGATTATAGGGGCAAAAAATCAGTGCTCGGACAAAAGTGCACGAATTTTCAATAATTCTTCGCGCAGGCCGTGCAGCGCGGGCACGGCCGGAGGTTCCGCCACCTCGGCGCCCTCTTCCTGCGGCCCCGGTTCGCCGGCCTGCAGGCCGCCGCCCCCCGTTTCCTGCAGCCGGTTGCGCGCCCCGCTGATCGTGAACCCCTGCTCGTACAGCAGCTCGCGTATCCGCCGGATCATCAGCACCTCGTGGTGCTGGTAGTAGCGCCGGTTGCCCCGCCGCTTCATGGGTCGCAGCTGGGTGAACTCCTGCTCCCAGTAGCGCAGCACGTGCGGCTTCACGCCGCACAGCTCCGCGACCTCACCGATCGTGAAATACCTTTTCGCGGGAATGGGGGGAAGCGGCGTGCCCATGGGACGGACCAGGAAAAATGCAGACGGCGGAAAGCGTACTGCAGGGTTGTCGAGCGCGCCAGCGTTGCCGGACGCGTCCAGGACGATCGGCAGGCGATGGTGCGGCCGCCCGCATCATCGCATCCCTTCCTTTCAGGAAGCTGCCGTTCCTCCGGTCTGGATCTGCTCCTTGAGCTTGCTGCTCGCGTGGAAGGTGACCACGCGCCGCGCCTGGATCGGGATCGCCTCGCCGGTGCGCGGGTTGCGCCCCGGCCGCGGCGCCTTGGTGCGGATCTGGAAGTTCCCGAAACCAGAGATCTTCACGTCCTGCCCGTCCACCAGCCGCTGCGCGATCAGGTCGAAGAACGCGTCGATCATGTCCTTGGACTCGCGTTTGTTCAGGCCGATCTGGTCGAACAGCAGTTCGGCGAGCTGCGCCTTGGTGAGCGCGGGCGTCTCCAGGCTCTCCACGGCGAGTTCCATCATGTCCGCCCCCTTGGAAGTGTTGGTCAAGGTCATCGTCACCGCAGCCTCGCTCCCAGTTGCTGCTGCAGCTGCTGCAGCACCGCCTGCACCGATTCGTCGATCTCCGCCTCGGTCAGCGTCGCCGTGCCGTCGCCGAAGGTCAGCCGCACCGCGAAGCTCTTCTCGCCGGGCGCGAAGCCTCCGACCACGGCCTCGGCGTCGTCCTTGCCGCGCTTGGGGCGGAACACGTCGAACAGCACCGCGGAGCGCAGGCGCTCGGCGGGCAGCGCGGCCTGGGCCACGCGCATGACGTCCGCATGCGTCGTCTGCTCGGACACCACCACTGCGATGTCGCGGTCCACCATCTGCTGCCGGCCCACGGGCGCGAAGCGCGGCACGTCGCGCTCCAGCACGGCGTCCAGTTCCAGTTCGAACAGCACCGGGGCCTGCGGCAGGTCCCACTGCTGGCGCCACTGCGGATGCAGCTCGCCCACGAAGCCGATGCTGCGGCCTTCCAGCAGCACTTCAGCGCAGCGGCCGGGATGCATCGCGGGGTGCGAGGCGGGTGCGAACACCGCGCGCCGCGGGGCGAGCAGCGCTTCCACGTCGCCCTTGGCGTCGAAGAAGTCCACCGCTTCGTCCTTGCGCGCCCACTGCAGCGCATCCGCCGCGCCGTAGGCCGCGCCGGCCACCCGCATCGGCTGGCGGAAGCCGGCCACCGTGGTGTCGGAGTCGGCGATGCCGGCATCGCGCAGGAACACCCGGCCCAGCTCGAACACGCGCACGCGCGGCGCCTTGCGGTCGAGGTTGAATTTCAGCACCTGCAGGAGCGAGCCCAGCAGCGACGAGCGCATCACGCCCATCTGGCTCGCGATGGGATTCAGCAGGCGGATCGGATCGGGGTTGCCGGCCAGCTCGCGCTCCCAGCGTTCCTCGACGAAGCTGAAGTTGATCGTTTCCTGATAGCCCAGGGCCGCCAGTTCGCGGCGCACCGCGAACGCGCTGCGCCGCGCCTCCTTGCGCAGCTTGGGCGTGATGGGAGCGAGCGGCGGCGTTTCGGGCAACTGGTTGTAGCCCACCATGCGCACCACTTCCTCGATCAGGTCTTCCTCGATCGCGATGTCGAAGCGGTACGACGGCGGTACCACCGTCAGGCGGCCCTCCCCGGCCTCGGCCGGCAGTCCCAGCTTGCGCAGCGCATCGGCGCACTGCTGCAGCGACAACGGCATGCCGATCACCTTGGCGGCGCGGTCCACCCGCAGGGTCACGGGCTGGGGCACGGGCACGTTCACGCGCTGGTCGTCGACCGGGCCGCACACGGTCTCGGGCGTGCCGCAGATCTCCAGCACCAGCTGCGTGATGCGCTCGATGTGTTCCACGGTGCCTTCCGGGTCCACGCCGCGCTCGAAGCGGTGGCCCGCATCGGTCGAGAAATTGAAGCGTCGCGACCGGCCGGCGACGGCCTTGGGCCACCAGAAGGCGGCCTCGATGTAGACGTGGCGCGTGTCGTCCGACACCGCCGTGGCATCGCCGCCCATGATGCCCGCGAGCGACTCCACCTGGCTGTCGTCGGCGATCACGCCGACCTGGCCGTCGAGCGCCACCGTGGAGCCGTTCAGCAGCTTGAGCGACTCGCCCTCGCGCGCCCAGCGCACGTCGAGGCCGCCGTGGATCTTCTCCAGATCGAAGATGTGCGACGGGCGGCCCAGTTCGAACATCACGTAGTTGGAGATGTCCACCAGCGGCGACACGCCGCGCTGCCCGCAGCGCGCGAGCCGGTCGAGCATCCAGCGCGGGGTCGTGGCCTTCGCGTCGATGTGGCGCACGATGCGGCCCGAGAACCGGCCGCAGAGGTCAGGGGCGCCGATCTTCACCGGCAGCACGTCGCCGATGCCCGTGCCCACCGGGGGGAACGCGGGCTCGCGCAGCGGCGCGCCAGTGAGGGCCGCCACTTCGCGTGCGACGCCGTACACGCTCAGCGCATGCGCCAGGTTGGGCGTGAGCTTGAGCGTGAACAGCGTGTCGTCGAGCGCGAGGTATTCGCGGATGTCCTGGCCCAGCGGGGCGTCCGCGGGCAGTTCGAACAGGCCTTCGTGGTCTTCGGAGAGCTTCAGTTCGCGGGCCGAGCACAGCATACCCTGGCTTTCCACGCCGCGCAGCTTGCCGACCTTGATGGCGAAGGGCTTGCCGTCCTCGCCCGGGGGCAGCAGCGCGCCCACCGTGGCGCAGGGCACCTTGATGCCCACGCGCGCGTTCGCTGCGCCGCAGACGATGTTCAGCAGCGCGGGCTGGCCGACGTCCACCTGGCAGACGCGCAGGCGGTCGGCATTGGGATGCTGCACCGCCTCCTTGATTTCGCCCACCACCACGCCGTGGAACGGGGGCGCCACCGGGGAGAGCTCCTCCACCTCGAGGCCTGCCATGGTGAGGGTTTCGGCCAGCTCTGCCGTGGTCAGGGGCGGGTTGCAGAATTCGCGCAGCCAGGATTCAGGAAATTGCATAGTCGGTTCAAAAGAGGCGGCCGGCATCGCCGCGCACCCCGAAAGGGGGCCGCGGCGACGGAATCAATGGGGGGTGCAGCGTTTACTGGAACTGCGACAGGAAGCGGATGTCGCCGTCGAAGAACAGCCGGAGGTCGTTGACCCCGTAGCGCAGCATCGTCAGGCGGTCGGGGCCCATGCCGAAGGCGAAGCCGATGTACTTCTCCGGGTCCAGCCCCATGTTGCGCACCACGTTCGGATGCACCTGGCCGGAGCCCGCCACTTCGAGCCAGCGGCCGGCGAGCGGCCCGTCCTGGAACTGGATGTCGATCTCGGCGCTCGGCTCGGTGAACGGGAAGAAGCTCGGGCGGAAGCGCAGCACCAGGTCGTCGCTCTCGAAGAACGTGCGGCAGAAGGCGGTGAACACGACCTTCAGGTCCTTGAAGCTGACGTTCTCGCCGATCCACAGGCCTTCGCACTGGTGGAACATCGGCGAATGGGTGGCGTCGCTGTCCACGCGGTAGGTGCGGCCCGGCGCGATCACGCGGATCTCGGGCATCGCCTGGCCGGCGTCGAGCAGCGCGCGGTGCCTCTTCACGTGCTGCACCGCATGGCGGATCTGCATCGGGCTGGTGTGCGTGCGCAGCAGCAGCGGCGCGGCCTCGGCGCCGCCCTCGACGTAGAACGTGTCGTGCATCGAACGCGCGGGATGGTCTTCCGGCGTGTTGAGCGCGGTGAAGTTGAACCAGTCGGTTTCGATTTCCGGGCCTTCGGCCACGTCGAAGCCCATGGAGCCGAAGATGCCCTCGATGCGCTCGAGCGTGAGCGAGACGGGATGCAGTCCGCCCTGCCCCCGCTGGCGGCCGGGCAGCGTGACGTCCAGCGCCTCGGCCTGCAGTTGCGCCTGCAGCTCGGCATCCGCCAGCGCCTGGCGGCGGTCATTGAGGGCCTGCTCGATGGCCTGCTTCGCGACGTTCACCGCGGCGCCGCGCGACTTCTTCTCCTCGACGGAAAGCTTGGCCAGCCCCTTCAGGAGTTCCGTCACCTTGCCGGACTTGCCGAGGAACTGGGCCTTGGCGTTTTCAAGGTCTGCAGGCGTGCCCGCTTCCGCGAACATCCGGCGTGCGGCATCTACCAGGGAATCCAGCTCGTTCATACCCACTCTCTGTCGTCTTGAGAAATAAACAAGGGCTAGCGCCTTTTCAAGCCCTAGCCCTTGCTGTTGTTACGCAGGCAGCCCTCCGGACGGACGGCTGCCGATCGCGAGATCAAGCGGCGGCCAGCTTGGCCTTGACTTGCTCCACGATGCTGCCGAAGGCAGCCTTGTCGTGCACCGCGAGGTCGGCCAGCATCTTGCGGTCGATCTCGATGGCTGCCTTCTTCAGGCCGTTCGTGAACTGGCTGTAGGTCAGGCCCAGTTCGCGGGAAGCGGCGTTGATACGGGCGATCCACAGTTGGCGGAACACGCGCTTCTTGGTACGGCGGTCACGGTAGGCGTATTGGCCTGCCTTCATCACCGCCTGCTTGGCGATGCGGAAGACGTTGCCGCGGCGGCCGCGGAAACCCTTGGAGAGGGCCAGGACTTTCTTGTGACGGGCGCGTGCCGTTACACCACGTTTGACGCGAGGCATGTGTGTACTCCTTGTTCGTCAGTGAATTAAACGCCCATGCCGGGCAGCATCTGTGAAATCGAGCCCATGTTGGTCTCGTGCACAGCAACCGCACCACGCAGATGGCGCTTGTTCTTGGTGGTCTTCTTGGTCAAGATGTGACGTTTGAAGGCTTGACCGCGCTTGACGGTGCCACCGGGACGAACGCGGAAACGCTTTTTCGCGCTGCTCTTGGTCTTCATTTTGGGCATTTCAATGCTCCTTTTTGTCGTGCTCGCGAGGCGTTTGCAGACCCATCCGCAAACTTGCAGGCCCCGAGCCACTTCTTGTGCGGCACCCCATGGGATGCCGCGGCAGGGTCATGAGACCCTTGCCATGCCCCGGAAGCACTCGCGTGCTCCCAGGAACATTCCTTCAAGGCAGGCCACCATCAGGTGGAGGCTGCCGCCCCTTCCGTTGCCGGCTTCGCGGCAGGCTTGCGCTTGCCGGGAGCGATCATCATGATCATCTGCCGCCCTTCGAGCTTCGGGAACTGCTCGATCAGGATGGTGTCGCCCAGGTCATCGCGGATGCGGTTGAGCAGGGCCAGGCCGATTTCCTGGTGGGTGATTTCCCGACCGCGGAAGCGCAGCGTGATCTTGCACTTGTCGCCTTCCGCGAGGAAGCGGCGGATGTTGCGCAGCTTGATGTTGTAGTCGCCATCGTCCGTGCCCGGACGGAACTTGACTTCCTTGATTTCGATGACCGTCTGCTTGGCCTTGGCCTCTGCCGCGCGCTTCTGCTCTTGGTACTTGAACTTTCCATAGTCCACAAGGCGGCACACGGGAGGGTTGGCCGTAGCGGCAATCTCCACCAGGTCCACATCCAGCTCGCCCGCCATGCGGAGGGCTTCCATGAGGCTGACCACCCCGAGCGGCTCGTTCTCCGGGCCCGACAGGCGGACCTCGGGAGCCATGATTTCACGGTTCAGGCGGTGCTTGCGCTCCTCGCGCTGGCGACGATCACGAAATTCAGTAGCGATGGCTATGTCCTTCAATCAAGATGCTACGAAAAATGTAGCTGAAAAGCCGCGGCAGGAGAGGCACCGCAGCGTTCGTCGTTGGCATGTGCCGACGGTTCATCACGCTTTGGTGGCGATGTCCTGCGAGATCAGGGAGATGAAGGCCTCCAGAGGCATCACCCCCAGGTCACGGTTACCACGGGCTCGCACTGCAACGGTGCCGGCCGCCTTCTCCTTGTCGCCGGCGACGAGGATATAGGGCAGCTTTTGCAACGAATGCTCCCGTATTTTATACGTAATCTTTTCGTTACGCAGATCGAGCTCCACCCTAAGGCCTTGATTCGGCAAAGCTTTTTGCAGCTTTTCGGCGATTTCGCGACAGTAATCGTCCTGTGCGCCGGTAATGTTGAGCACGGCGACCTGCACCGGGGCGAGCCAGACCGGCAGTGCGCCGGCATGCTGTTCGATCAGGATGCCGATGAAACGTTCCAGGCTGCCGACGATCGCGCGGTGCAGCACGATCGGCCGGTGGCGCTGGCCGTCCTCGCCGACGTACTCGGCCCCCAGGCGCTCCGGCATGGACGGGTCGACCTGGATCGTGCCGCACTGCCAGTGCCGGCCGATCGCGTCGCGCAGCGTGTATTCGAGCTTCGGGCCGTAGAAGGCACCGTCGCCGACGGCGATCTGGTATTCGCAGCCCGAGGCCTTCAGGCTCTCGATGAGCGCGTTCTCGGCCTTGTCCCAGCTTTCTTCCGAGCCGATGCGCTTTTCGGGGCGCGTGGCGACCTTGTAGATGATGTCGGTGAAGCCGAAATCCTTGTAGACCTTCTGCAGCAGCGCCGTGAAGTTGATGCACTCCTGCTGAATCTGGTCTTCGGTGCAGAAGATGTGCCCGTCGTCCTGCGTGAAGGCGCGCACGCGCATGATGCCGTGCAGGCCGCCCGTGGGCTCGTTGCGGTGGCACTGGCCGAACTCGCCGTAGCGCAGCGGCAGGTCGCGGTAGCTCTTCACGCCCTGGTTGAAGATCAGGATGTGGCCGGGGCAGTTCATCGGCTTGAGCGCGTAGTCGTGCTTCTCGCTCTCGGTCGTGAACATGTTCTCGCGGTACTTGTCCCAGTGGCCGGTCTTCTCCCACAGGTGCTTGTCGAGGATCTGCGGGCCCTTCACCTCCTGGTAGCCGTTGTCGCGGTACACCTGGCGCATGTACTGCTCCACGCCCTGCCAGATCGTCCAGCCCTTCGGGTGCCAGAACACCGTGCCGGGCGAATGCTCGTCGATGTGGAACAGGTCCAGCTCGCGGCCGAGACGGCGGTGGTCGCGCTTCTCGGCTTCCTCGATGCGCTTGACGTACGCCTCCAGGTCCTTCTTGTCGGCCCAGGCGGTGCCGTAGATACGCTGCAGCTGCTCGTTCTTGGCGTCGCCGCGCCAGTAGGCGCCCGAGACGCGCGTGAGCTTGAACACCTTCAGGAAGCGCGTGTTCGGCACGTGCGGGCCGCGGCACATGTCCACGTATTCCTGGTGGTAGTAGAGGCCCATGGCCTTCTCTTCGGGCATGTCCTCGACGAGGCGCAGCTTGTAGTCCTCGCCGCGTGCGCGGAAGACGTCGATCACCTCGTCGCGCGGCGTCATCTTCTTGACGACGTCGTAGTCCTGGGCGATGAGCTCCTTCATGCGCTGCTCGATCGCCGAGAGGTCGTCGGGCGTGAACGGGCGCTCGTAGGCAATGTCGTAGTAGAAGCCCTCGTCGATCACCGGGCCGATCACCATCTTCGCCGTCGGGTAGAGCTGCTTGACGGCATGGCCCACCAGGTGGGCGCAGGAGTGGCGGATGATCTCGACGCCGTCCTGGTCGCGCGGCGTGATGATCTGCAGGCGCGCGTCGTGGTCGATCACGTCGCTGGCGTCCACGAGGCGGCCGTCCACCTTGCCCGCCACCGTCATCTTGGCCAGGCCTGGCCCGATGGACTGGGCCACGTCGGCCACCGTGACGGGGCCGGGATATTCGCGTTGGGAATTGTCGGGGAGCGTGATCCGGATCATGTGCGGGTGCCTCGGTAAGACAGGGGAATGCGCGGGAGCGGCGAAAGAGCGGACGAAAAAAAACGCGGAACGATGTCCGCGCTTTTCTTCGGGGTGCAGGCGACAGGGGAAGTGACGTGCAGGCGCGAACGGACAGCCTTTAACGGCTGGTGGAGGAGGTCTCCGTAGTTCGCGGTGTCATAACCGTCATGCCTTTCTCGCCCTTGCTGGTGATGGATGGGGCCATTCTACCCTCTCCGGCCGCCAGCCGTGCCGCGGCCCGCCTGCCCGGCACGACCGGCGGAAGGGCCCCAGGCCTTCCCGCCGGCTGCCGCATGGGGCGGATCAGTGGAACTGCTCTTCCTCGGTGGAGCCGGTGAGCGCCGTGACGCTCGACTTGCCGCCCTGGATCACGGTGGTGACGTCGTCGAAGTAGCCGGTGCCGACTTCCTGCTGGTGCGACACGAAGGTATAGCCGCGCTCGCGGGCCGCGAACTCGGGCTCCTGCACCTTCTCGACATAGGCGGACATGCCGCGCTTCACGTAGTCCTGCGCCAGGTCGAACATGTTGAACCACATGCTGTGGATGCCGGCCAGCGTGATGAACTGGTACTTGTAGCCCATGGCGCCCAGCTCGCGCTGGAACTTGGCGATGGTGGCGTCGTCGAGGTTCTTCTTCCAGTTGAAGGACGGCGAGCAGTTGTAGGCGAGCAGCTTGCCCGGGTGCTTGGCGTGCACGGCCTCGGCGAACTTCTTGGCGAACTCCAGGTCCGGCGTGCCGGTTTCGCACCAGACGAGGTCGGCGTATTCGGCGTATGCCACGGCGCGGCTGATGGCCTGGTCGATGCCCTTGCGGGTCTTGTAGAAGCCTTCGGCGGTGCGCTCGCCCGTCAGGAAGGGCTTGTCGTTCTCGTCGTAGTCGCTGGTGATGAGGTCGGCGGCTTCGGCGTCGGTGCGGGCGATCACCAGCGTGGGCACGCCGTACACGTCGGCGGCCATGCGGGCGGCGATCAGCTTCTGCACCGCTTCCTGCGTGGGCACCAGCACCTTGCCGCCCATGTGGCCGCACTTCTTGACCGAGGCGAGCTGGTCTTCGAAGTGGACGCCGCCGGCACCGGCGCGGATCATCGCCTTCATGAGTTCATAGGCGTTCAGCACGCCGCCGAAACCGGCTTCGGCATCGGCCACGATCGGCGCGTGGTAGTCGACGAAGCCCGCATCGCCGGGGTTCACGCCCTTGGACCACTGGATCTCGTCGGCGCGGGTGAAGCTGTTGTTGATGCGCTCCACGACCTTCGGCACCGAGTCCACCGGGTAGAGCGACTGGTCGGGGTACATGGCGGCGTACTCGTTGTTGTCGGCGGCCACCTGCCAGCCCGAGAGGTAGATCGCCTTGATGCCGGCCTTGACCTGCTGCATCGCCTGGCCGCCGGTGAGCGCGCCGAGGCAGTTCACGTAGGGCTCGTTGTTCACGAGATTCCAGAGCTTCTCGGCGCCCCGGCGGGCCAGCGTGTGCTCCACCTGGAACGAGCCGCGCAGCCGCACCACGTCGGCCGCGGAGTAGCCGCGCTTGATCCCCTTCCAGCGGGGGTTCTGTGCCCAGTCTTTTTCCAGGGCGGCGATTTGCTGTTCACGGCTCAGTTGCTCATTGAAGGTTTGGGGCATGGTCATCTCCAGGGAAGTGGGTGAAAACGCAGGGCGGTTTCTTGCCGCCCTTGGAGACAACTGTAGGTCTTGTAGAAGACTTTGCCAAGCTCTTATGTCTTATATAAGACATAAATTTTTCTGAGCTTTATCAACAACTTAGCGATCGCATTTCGCATCGAGAAAACGACTTTCTCATATCGAGAAATTTTGCGGCGGCGCAGCAATCGCATATTTCGGGATGTGAAAAGGGAATTTCATCTGCGAAATTTCAGCCCGGCCGGTGCGCCATCCAGTCGCCGTGCAGCAGGCGCGGCGCACCGCGCAGGAAGGCCGGAGCGATCTCATACACCAGGCAGGAGAGCCGTGCGCCGGTCTCCTTCAGCTCCAGCGACACCTCGCGCTTGACGTACTCGCCGGAGGGTTCCGGCCAGATCTCCTCGATCTCGTCGAGGCGCCGCTCGAGCGCCGGCGTGATGGCGTACACCTCTCCGAGCACCGGCACGCGCCCGTCCCCTTGCGCATCGGGGCCCGTGAGCGCGATGCCCGGATAGGCGCCCAGGTCGTAGAGCACGCCGGGCACGGCCGCGGTACCGATCGGGACGGGCGGCGGCACGAGGCGGGTGATGTCGTTGGCACCGCCGCGGCGGAGGGTTCCATAGACGAATACGTGGCGCACGGAATCGGCGTGCAGTGGCTCAGGCATGATGTGTCGTCCTCGTTTCTTGACCGTGTCGGCCGCAGTCTATCGGCCGGCGCGGTGCGTCCGCATGCCCAGCCGTCCCGTCGCCTATCTCTGCCTCGCGCTCAGCATGACCCTGGTGGGCAGCTACGTCGCGCTCTCCAAACCGCTGTCGCAGGCCCTGCCCCTTTTCCTGCTCGCGTGGCTGCGTTTCGGCATCGGCGGGATGGGCATGCTGTCGTGGCTGCGCAAACCGGCGTCGGAGCCACCGATGACGCCCCAGGTGAAGCGCCTGGTGTTCCTGGAGTCGTTCCTCGGCAACTTCCTGTTCACGCTGTGCATGATCTCCGGCGTCGGGCTGACCAGCGCGGTCACCGCGGGCGTCACCATGGCGGGCATTCCGGCGGCCGTGGCGGTGATGAGCTGGTTCTTCCTCAAGGAGCAGGTGCCGCGCCGCACCTGGGCGGCCGTCGTGCTGGCGGTGGCCGGCATCGCGCTGTTCGCGGTGGCCCAGCCGGGCTCCGCGGCGCACGGCGGCACGACCGGGACTGGCGGCGCGCATCCGCAGGGCCTGGCCTGGCTGGGGCAGTTGCTGCTGATCGGCGCCGTGCTCTGCGAGGCCGCCTATTCCGTGATCGGCAAGAAGCTCACCGGCACGCTGGGGCCGCGCCGCATCACCGCGCTGATCAACCTGTGGGGCTTCGTCCTGGCCACGCCGCTGGGCCTCTACACGGCGCTGCAGTTCGACTTCGCGGCGGTACGGCCCGGCATGTGGCTGCTGCTGGTCTTCTATGCGCTGGCGGCGAGCGTATGGACGGTGTGGCTCTGGATGACGGGACTGAAGGCCGTGCCGGCCGCGCAGGGCGGCGTGTTCACGGTGCTGCTGCCGGTGAGCGCCGCGCTCGTCGGGGTGCTGGTGCTGGGCGAGCGCTTCACGGGGCTGCAACTGGTGGCCTTCGGGATCGCCATCGCCAGCGTGGTGCTGGCCACGCTGCCGGTGCGGGGGCTACGCGCGCGCCCTGCGGGGTGAGCGTTCTGGTCAGCGGCCGGTCACCTTGCGGATGGGAGGCTTGATGCTGTCCCGGCGCGCGGGCAGCAGGGGCGCATCCTCGCGCACCGCGTTCAGGACGATGCAGGTGGAGGTTTCCGCCAGCAGGCAGAAGGCGGTGACGACGGCGTCGAGGTGGCTCACATCGATCACGGCGATCTCCAGGATCCAGCTGTCGTCGCCCGTCACGTTGTAGGCATTGCGCACCTCGGGCGTCTTCTCGACGAGCTGGACCACGCGCGCATACTCCGTGCGCCCGACCCGGATGATCGCGCGGATGCCATAGCCCAGGGCCGCGGGGTCCACCCGCGCTCCGTAGCCGCGGATGATGCCTGCGGCTTCGAGCTTGCGCACGCGCTCGGTGACGGCGGGCTGGCTGAGGTGCACGCGGCGGCCGAGTTCGGCCATGGTGATGCGCCCGTCCTGCTGCAGCGCGGCGAGGATGCGGGCATCGTAGGCATCGATTTCAGGATTTTCGGTCACCGCGGCATTTGGCCATGAAAACCCCGGCCGCGCAGCCCGATTACCGTTGAAATGCCATGTTCCGACGCGGCTGGCTTTCATAGCATATCGGCATGCAAACCACCGCGTCCCCTGCCCTCTCGTCCTCCGCGCGGCTGCCCGCGGGCGTCCTCGCGGCGCTGCTGTGCTGCTATTTCGTGTGGGGGTCCACATACTTCGCCATCCGCGTGGCGCTGCAAAGCTTTCCGCCGTTTTTCCAGATGGGCACCCGCTTTCTGCTCGCCGGTGCGCTGCTCGCGCTGTGGACGGCCTGGCGCGGGCGCGACCGGGGACGCGCCGGGTTCCCCACGGCGCTGCAGTGGCGCAATGCGCTGGTGGTGGGGGCGCTGATGCTGGGCGGCGGCATGGGGCTGATCGCCACGGCCAGCCAGGGTGTCGGCTCGGGCCTGATCGCCACCTGCGTCGCTTCGGTGCCGTTGATGGTCACCGGCTGGGGACTGCTGTGGGGCCGCAGGCCCGGGCGGTGGGAGCTCTCGGGCGTCTGCCTCGGCGCGCTGGGCGTGGTGCTGCTGATGCGCGGCGAGAGTTTTTCGGCATCGCCTGCGAGCATGGCCTGCGTGCTGGTATCGACGGCCTGCTGGTCGCTCGGCTCGGTGCTCTCCACCACGCGCTTCCCGCTGGCCCCGGGCGCGGCAGGCTTTTCGAGCGAGATGCTGTGCGGGGGTGCCGTGCTGATGGCGGTGTCGCTGGTGCTGGGGGAGCGCCCCGCGTGGCCCGCCGGAGCGGCGCCGGTCGCGGCCTGGCTGTACCTGGTGGTGTTCGGCTCGCTGGTGGCCTTCAGTGCCTACATGTACCTGCTGGCGCACGCGAGCCCGGCATTGGCGTCGAGCTACGCCTTCGTCAACCCGGCGGTGGCGCTGGCCCTCGGCAGCGTGCTCGCGGGCGAAGCGCTGTCCGCGCGCGAGGGCTGGGCATGCGCCGTGATCCTGGCGGCGGTGGGCCTGATCCTCATCGGGCAGGGACGCCGCCGGCGGGGATGACTTTCCGCACCTCGAAACGATGGCGATTCCCACGGCCGTGTCGCAACAACTGGAGGCAAAAAAACGCACGCTTCCCTTGGAAACACGTTTTTTTGCCAGTAGCATTCGCCGAACCAGTGGACAGCAGGTTTTCGCTGGTGAACCGCTAATTCACTCCCAACAAGGAAAAACCAACATGGCAACTGCAAAGAAAGCTCCGGCTGCCGACAAGGCCGCGGCGCCCGCCAAGAAGCGCACGCCCAACGCCGCGTTCATGAAGGCCCTGACGCCCAGCCCGGCGCTGGCCGCCGTGGTCGGCTCGGATCCGCTGCCCCGCACCGAGATCATCAGCAAGCTGTGGACCTACATCAAGGCCAACAACCTGCAGGACGCCGCCAACAAGCGCATGATCAACGCCGACGCGAAGCTGAAGGAAGTGTTCGGCAAGCCGCAGGTCTCGATGTTCGAGATGGCCGGCCTGATCGGCAAGCACGTCAAGTGATGCGCCCCGCGGCGGCCTGCTGAAGGCCGACCGCCCGCGCCGCCGCGCATGCACCCCGTTGCATGGGCCGGGCGTCGCGGCACGAAGAAGCCGGCTTTGCCGGCTTTTTCTTTGGGCGCTCGGGCGTGGGATGGTCAAGCGGCCGTGAATGCCATGGCCCGGCTCCGGCTTTTATCGAGAATGATTCGCGTCTGCCCTATCATCCGCGCTCATCCTGGCGAACCGCCGGCCTGCCATCCATACAAGAGAAAGAGACCGTCCGCATGCGCATCCGCTTCCTGAACCTGCTCCTCGTGTCCGCCGGCCTGCTGGCCGCCGCCGGCCCTGCCTCCGCACAGGACCAGGTCGTGAACCTGTACTCGGCACGCCACTACGCCACCGACGAAGCGCTCTACACGGGGTTCACGAAGGCCACCGGCATCAAGATCAACCGCGTGGACGCGGACGACGCGGGCATCATGGCGCGCCTCAAGGCCGAAGGCTCCGCCTCTCCGGCCGACGTGATCCTGCTGGTGGATGCCGCGCGCCTGTACCGCGGCGAGAAGGACGGCCTGTTCCTGCCCATCCGGTCGAAGGTGCTCGAGGACGCCATCCCGGCCAACCTGCGCGCGCGTCCGGCGGCGGACGGCGGCATCCCGTGGTTCGGGCTCTCCACGCGGGCGCGGGTCGTCGTGTACGACAAGGCGAAGGTGAACAAGGACGACGTGGACACCTACGAAGAGCTGGGTGATCCGAAGAACAAGGGCCGGATCTGCATCCGCTCGGGCTCGCACCCCTACAACCTGAGCCTGTTCGGCGCGGTGACCGAGCACCTGGGCGAGCAGAAGGCGGAGGCCTGGCTCAAGGGCGTGGAAGCCAACCTCGCACGTCCCCCGAAGGGCGGCGACACCGACCAGATCCGCGCCGTGGCGTCCGGCGAATGCGCGGTCGCCGTCACCAACAGCTACTACCTGGCCCGGATCATGCGGTCCGACAAGCCGGAGGACAAGGACGTGGCCGGCAAGGTCGCCGTGGTGTTCCCGAACCAGCAATCCTGGGGCACGCACATGAACATCGCCGGCGGCGCGGTGGCACGCTACTCGAAGAACCAGGCCAATGCGGTCAAGTTCCTCGAGTACCTCGCGAGCCCCGCGGCGCAGAACTACTTCGCGAACGGCAACAACGAATGGCCGGCGGCCCGGGGCGTGACCTCCGACAACCCGGCGCTGCGCGAGATGACGGGCGGCCAGCCCTTCAAGAGCGAGACGATCCCGATCAGCGCCGTGGGCGAGCACATGCCGAAGGTGCAGCAGATGCTGGACCGCGTGGGCTTCAAGTAAGCCGGCAGCGCCCTGCCCCCCCGTGCCCCGGAAGGGCACGCCCGACAAGCCCGGTCCGCCGGGCTTGTCTGCGTTCGCGAACGGCCTTTCTTCACCGATAATTGACGTTTACGTCAACGTCACACCTAGAGGAGACAGTTCCATGGACATTCAGGGCAAGGTTTTCATCGTCACGGGCGGCGCCTCGGGCCTGGGCGAAGGCACGGCGCGCATGCTGGCCGCGCAGGGCGGGCGCGTGGTGATCGCGGACATGCAGGCCGACAAGGGCGAGGCCGTGGCGCGCGAGATCGGCGGCACGTTCGTGCGCTGCGACGTGACCAGCGAGGCCGATGGGCAGGCGGTGGTGGCGCAGGCCGTGGAGCAGGGCAAGCTGATGGGCCTCGTCAATTGCGCGGGCATCGCGCCGGCCGAGAAGACGGTGGGCAAGAACGGCGCGCACGCCCTGGCACTGTTCACCAAGACCGTGACGGTGAACCTGATCGGCAGCTTCAACATGATCCGCCTCGCGGCCGAAGCCATGTCGCGCAACGAGCCCGAGGCGACGGGCGAGCGCGGCGTGCTCATCTCCACCGCCAGCGTGGCTGCGTACGACGGCCAGATCGGCCAGGCGGCCTATTCGGCCTCGAAGGGCGGCATCGTGGGCATGACGCTGCCGATCGCGCGCGACCTGGCGCGCAACGGCATCCGCAACATGACGATCGCACCGGGCATTTTCGGCACGCCGATGCTGTTTGGCATGCCGCAGGAGGTGCAGGACGCGCTGGCGGCCGGCGTACCCTTCCCCAGCCGGCTCGGCACGCCGGAAGACTATGCGCGCCTGGCGCGCCACATCTTCGAGAACGACATGCTGAACGGCGAGGTGATCCGCCTGGACGGCGCGATCCGGCTCGCGCCGCGCTGAGGCGGCCGGGTCGCCGCGAGGGCGCCGCGGCATTGGGGGCCGCGTGCCGCCCGCCCTGCCCCGCCCGCCGCGGCGTCCCGACGGCCATGGCAGGCAGGCGCGCAGGCAGCGTCCGTCAGCGCGCCGTGCCGGGCTCCGCGCGCAGCTGCTCGCGCAGGCGCTGGCCGATATCGGGCCGCTCCAGGAAGGGGTCCGGGGGGTTGCGCACGGCCACGATGCTTTCCATGCGGCTCTGCACGTTGCCCAGGGCCTGGGGATGGCTGAAGAGATAGAACCGGTTGGCGGCGATGCCGTCGAACACCATCTGCGCCACTTCGGCCGCAGTGACCTTGCCGCTGCCCACGGCCTTGTCGGTCATGGCCTGGCCGATGAGCTGGCTGCGCGTCGGCGGCGCGGTGACCGCGTCCGGCCGGTTGCGCTCGCTGCGGCCGATGCCGGTGGGCACGAAGTACGGGCAGAGCACGCTGGCGCCGACCTGGTCCGTCACCAGGGCCAGATCCTGGTAGAGGGTTTCGGTGAGGCTGACCACCGCATGCTTGCTCACGTTGTAGATGCCCATGTTGGGCGGCGTGAGCAGGCCGGCCATGCTGGCGGTGTTGACGATGTGGCCACGCCAGGCCGGGTCCTGCCGGGCGGCATCCAGCATCATCGGCGTGAAGAGGCGCACGCCGTGCACCACGCCCATGAGGTTCACGCCGAGCACCCAGTTCCAGTCGGCGACGGTGTTCTCCCACAGCAGTCCGCCGGCTCCCACGCCGGCGTTGTTGAAGACGAAGTGCGGTGCGCCGAAGCGCTCGCGCACGTCGGCGGCGAGCTGCTCCATCTGCGCGGCGTCCGATACGTCCACGCGGCGGGCGAGCACGTCGGCGCCGGCGGCGCGCATTTCGGCTTCCGCCTGGTCGAGCGCGTCCTGCTGCACGTCCACCAGCACGAGGCGCATGCCGCGCCGCGCGCCGATGCGGGCGCATTCGAGCCCGAACCCCGATCCCGCGCCGGTGAGCACGGCGGTCTTTCCCTGGAAGTCTTCGATCATGGTGCTTTTGTCTCCGTGGTGGTGAGCGTGTAGCCGATGCGCGGGAAATGCACGTGGAGCAGGCCCGCGCGCGGGTCGGTGCGGGCCACCGTGTAGCGCGTGCGCGTGGCGGCCACGAGCACGCCCTCGGTGGGTTCCAGGCCGAAGCTCTCGGCGGCGATCGCCACGCGGCTGCCGAGCGCGATGCCGTGCTCGTCCTGGAAGACGTCGTCCACGAGCGGCAGCGGCTCGGCGTTCGCGGCAACGGTGATCGCGTCCTGCGACGAGAATTTCTCCATGCGGCCGTGGCCGATGGCGGCGATGCGGTCCATCCACTCCAGCACGGCGGGCGTGGCCTTGAAGATGTCCGCCATCACCGGCACGCACTGCCGCGTGAACCAGAGCGGGTGGTAGGCGGCGAAGTCGGCCACGCAGGGTTCCGCGCCGAACAGGAATTCATGCTCCTCCACCATGTGGGCGATGCGCCGCAGGTAGGAGCGGTAGGCCGCCGTGGCGTCCGCGGGGCGCAGGCGCTGCATGCCGGCGCTCATGGCCTTGCGGTCGGCGCCGAAGGCCTGGGCGGCGGCGGGCGGCAGGTTCGCGAACAGCTCCGCCGCGCCACGCGGCTGCAGGTTGTAGGCCATGGCGGTCCAGAACAGCGTGCTGTCGGCCCATTGGGCGAAGACGCGCACGGCGCCCTTGAGCGCCGGCGGGTAGAGCACGGGCTCGGGCTGGACGTGCTCCAGCACGTCGCAGATCAGGGCCGTGTCGCAGTAGATGTCCGCGCCGATCTGCAGGAACGGGGTGCGCCGGTAGCCGCCCGTGAGCGCGACCACGTCGGGCTTGGGCGCGATGCTCGGCACGATGACCGACTTCCACGCGAGCTGCTTGAAACCCAGCGCGAGGCGGATCTTTTCGGAGAACGGCGACGAGGGGTAGTGGTGCAGGATGGGTTCGGACGAAGCGGTCATGGCATCTCCTGGACAGGGGTTGGCGGCGCGGCAGGCAGCGCAGCGGGGCAAGGAACGCCGAGGCTACGCCGGTGCCGCAGGCGGCGTCCACAGCATCTCCACGTGCGGAATGCCGTCTTCGAGGTATTCGTCCGAGACGGTCGTGAAGCCGACCTCGCCGTAGAAGCGCTGCAGGTGCGCCTGCGCGCTGATGCGCACCGCCCTGCCGGGCCAGGCGGCGGCGCAGCGGGCGAGGCCCTCGCGCACCAGCGCGCGGCCGGCGCCGGTGCCGCGGGCTTCCGGAGCGGTCACCACGCGGCCGATGGACGGCTCGGGGTAGTTCACGCCGGGATCGGCGACGCGCAGCGTGGCCAGCAGCGGCCCGCCGGGCGCAGCGCGGCCCAGCAGGTGCCAGGAGCGCTTATCGGCATCGTCCGGGTCCTGGTAGGGGCCCTGCTCCAGGATGAACACGCGGCAGCGCAGCGCGAGGGCGTCGTGCAGCGCATGGACGCCCATGTCGTCGAAACGCGACCAGTGCCAGTGCAGGGCTGCCACGATCAGACCAGCTTGACCAGCTGCTTGCCGAAGTTCTTGCCCTTGAGCAGGCCCAGGAAGGCCTCGGGCGCGGCGGCGATGCCCTCGGCCACCGTCTCGCGCGGGCGCAGCTTGCCGGAGCCGACGAGGCCGCCGAGTTCCTTGAGCGCGTCGGGCCAGATCTCCATGTGCTCGCTCACGATGAAGCCCTGCACCTTCATGCGGTTGACGAGGATGAGGGCCGGGTTCTGCAGCGGCAGCGGCTGGCCGTCGTAGCCGGCGATCATGCCGCACACGGCCACGCGCGCGAACGCGTTGGCGCGCAGCAGCACGGCGTCGAGGATGTAGCCGCCGACGTTCTCGAAATAGCCGTCGATGCCGTTCGGGCAGGCTTCCTTCAGGGCCTTGGACATGGCTTTCAGGTCGCCGTGCTCGCGGTGGTCGATGCAGGCGTCGAAGCCCAGCTCTTCGGTGGCGTAGCGGCACTTCTCCGGGCCGCCGGCGATGCCCACCACGCGGCAGCCGCGCGCCTTGGCCAGCGCGGCGAAGGCGCTGCCCACGGCGCCGGTGGCGGCGCTGACCACCACGGTCTCGCCCGCCTTGGGCTCGATGATCTTGACCAGGCCGTACCAGGCCGTCACGCCGGGCATGCCCACGGCGCCCAGGTAGTGCGAGAGCGGCACATGGGTGGTGTCCACCTTGCGCAGCATGCCGGGCTCGTTGCCGTCGACCACCCCGTATTCCTGCCAGCCGCCCATGCCGACGACCTTGTCGCCCACGGCGTACTTGGGATGGCGGCTCTCCACCACTTCGCCCACCGTGCCGCCGATCATCACCTCGCCCAGCGGCTGCGACGCGGCGTAGCTCTTGCTGTCGTTCATGCGCCCGCGCATGTAGGGGTCGAGGCTCAGGTAGTGGTGGCGCACGAGCACCTGGCCGTCCTGCAGCGCGGGCGTGTCGGTGGTGACCAGCTTGAAATTGCCGGTGCTGGCCTCGCCCTGGGGGCGGTTGTCCAGAAGGATCTGCTGATTGCGGGGCATGGGGAAACTCCTTTTCGGGGGTGGATCAGTCGGTCGGCACGGCGGCCGACGGCTGGGCCGGGCGCGCCATGTACTTGAAGGTGCCGGTGGCGTGGCTGCACAGGCGCCCTTCGGCGTCGTAGATGCTGGCCTCGGTGAATGCGAGCGACTTCGTGCGGTGCAGGAGCTTGCCGCGCGCGACCAGCGGCCCGCGCGCGGCGAACATGAAGCTGGTCTTCATCTCGATGGTGACCACGCCCACGTCGTCGGGCACCTCGCTGCGCGCGGCGGTGGCCATGGCGACGTCCATGAGCGTCATGGTCGCGCCGCCGTGCGTGACGGCGAAGGAATTGAGATGCTCCGCCTGCGCGGTGTAGCGCAGTTCGGATTCGCCGGCCTCCATGCGGTGCAGGGTGAAGCCGAGGTGGCTGACAAAGGGGATTTCGACACCGAAACTCAACACGGGGCAAGACTCCATCAGGAACAGGAAACCGGCAGCATAGCGAAGGCGGCGCGGCCTGCCCGCGCGGGGGGCCGCCGCGCCGGGGGGCCGCGTCAGCCGCCCGTCACCACGCTCACGCCGCCGTCGACGGCCAGCCACTGGCCGGTGATGTGCTTGCCGGCGTCGGACGCGTAGAGCAGGCACAGGCCCTTGAGGTCTTCGTCGTCGCCCAGGCGGCGCAGGGGCGCGTGCTCGGCCATCTTCTGCTCCCCCAGCGTCTCGATCAGCACCGAGGCCATCTTGGTCTTGAAGAAGCCCGGGCAGATCGCGTTCACGTTGATGCCGTACACGCCCCACTCGGCCGCCAGCGCGCGCGTGAAGTTGATCACCGCGCCCTTGGAGGTGTTGTAGGCGATGGTCTTCATCTGGATGGGGTTGCCGCCCAGCCCGGCGATGGAGGCCACGTTGATGATGCGCCCGCTCTTGCGCGGGATCATGCTGTGCTTGGCGATGGCCTGCGACAACAGGAAGTAGCCGCGCACGTTGAGGTTCATCACCTTGTCCCAGGCGGCGGTCGGATGGTCTTCCGCCGCCGCGCCCCAGCTCGCGCCGGCGTTGTTCACGAGGATGTCGACGTCGCCCATGCGCTGCAGCGTTTCCTGCGCGAGGCGCTGGATGTCGGCCTCTTGTCCGCAGTCGGCGGCGATCCAGCGCGCGTCGATCCCGGCGGCCTGCAGCGTGGCCGCGGACTCCTCCAGGTCGGCCGCCTTGCGGGACGTCAGCATGATCTTCGCGCCGGCCTCGCCGAGCGCCTGGGCGATCTGCAGCCCGAGGCCGCGCGAGCCGCCGGTGACGAGGGCGGTCTTGCCGGAAAGATCGAAAAGTTGCTGGACCGTGCGGGTCATGGGTGTGTCTCCTGTCGTCGGTAATGGGGTTCGCGGGGCATTGTGCGGGGCGCGGCGGCGGGGGCTTGTCGCGTGCGCGATCGGCTCCGCGCCGCGCGGCGGATCAGAAGCCGTCCTCGGGCATCTCGGCGCAGGTCATGTCCCGCGTGCGGACCACGTTCAGCCATGCGCCGATCTTCGGCAGCTCGTAGCGGAAGAAGTAGCGCATGGCGCCCAGGCGCCCCGCGTCGGCGGCATCGGTGGCCTGCGCGGCCGCCCCACCGCGCGCCAGCACGGCGACGGCCAGATCCAGCCAGATCCACGCGAGCACCATGTGCCCGGCCGCCTGCATGTAGGGCACCGCATTGGCCAGCGCCTCGGCGGGCTCGCCCGTGGCCCAGGCCGCCTTGGTGGCGGCGCCGACCTCGGCCAGCGCGCGCGCGAGCTCGTTGGCATGTGCGGCGAGGTCGGGATGCTCCATCGCGCGCTGGATGGTGGCGTTCACGCGGCCCGCGAGCAGCTGCAGCCCGCGGCCGCCCTCCATCACCACCTTGCGGCCCAGCAGGTCCATCGCCTGGATGCCGTGCGTGCCTTCGTGGATCATGTTGAGGCGGTTGTCGCGCCAGTACTGCTCCACCGGGAAGTCGCGCGTGTAGCCGTAGCCGCCGTGGATCTGGATGGCCAGGGAGTTGGCCTCCAGACACCACTCGCTCGGCCAGCTCTTGGCGATCGGCGTGAGCACTTCGAGCAGCAGGCGGGCTTCGTCGGCGGCCTGCGCGTCGCCCGTGTGCTGCTCGTCCACCAGGCGCGCGCAGTAGAGGTTGAGCGCGAGCGCACCTTCGCCGTAGCTCTTCTGCGCGAGCAGCATGCGGCGGATGTCGGCGTGCTCGATGAGCCGCACCGGCGGCGCGGAGGCATCCTTGGCGGCCTTGCCCGCGGCGCCGGCCGCGTGGGAGACGATCGGCCGGCCCTGCGTGCGCTCGCGGGCATAGTCCAGGCTGGCGTAGTAGCCCGCCAGGCCCAGCATGGTGGCCGCCATGCCGATGCCGATGCGCGCCTCGTTCATCATGTGGAACATGCAGCGCAGGCCTTCGCCGGGCTTGCCCACGAGGTAGCCGATGGCGCCCGCGCCGCCGCGCACCGGGTAGCGGCCCTCGCCGAAATTGAGCAGCGTGTTGGTGGTGCCGCGCCAGCCGAGCTTGTGGTTGAGGCCCGCCAGCGCCACGTCGTTGCGCTCGCCGGTCAGCCCGCCCTCCTCGTCCACCAGCCGCTTGGGCACGATGAACAGCGAGATGCCTTTCACGCCCGGCACCAGCTTGCCGTCCGGCCCGGGGATCTTCGCGAGCACGAGATGCACGATGTTCTCGGTGAGTTCGTGGTCGCCCGAGCTGATCCACATCTTGTTGCCGGTGAGGCGGTAGCGCGGGCCGAGCGCATCGCTCTCGGAACCGGCGCCGTCGGGCACCGCGCGCGTGGCCACGTCGGAGAGCGACGAGCCGGCCTGCGGCTCCGACAGGCACATGGTGCCGGCCCAGCGGCCGTTGAACTCGTTGAGCGCGAACACCTCCTTCTGCTTCGGCGTGCCGTGCGCCATCAGCAGGTTCGCGTTGCCGGCCGTGAGCAGGTTGGAGCCGATGCTGATCGATGCCACCGCAAAGAAGCTGTTGGCCGCGGCCTCCACGGTGTAGGGCAGCTGCATGCCGCCCACGTCGTAGTCCTGCGCGGCACTGAGCAGGCCCGATTCGGCGTAGGCACGGCGCGCCTCGTAGGTCGCCTGCGGCAGCACCACGCGCAGCGTGCCGTCGGGCTCGGTGACGGTGTGCGGCTCCTCGGTGTCGACGAGGCGGTTGAACGGCGCGTACTTCTCGCGCGCGATGCGCTCGCAGGTATCGAGCACGGCGTCGAAGGTCTCGCGCGAATGGTCGGCGAAGCGCTCGCGCGGCGTGAGCGCGTCGGCCCGCAGCCAGTCGTGGAGCAGGAAATCGAGGGTGGAGCGGAGGGGCGTCGTCATGCGGCAAATTATGGAAGCGGGCCGCGGCGCGCAGTGTCTGCTGCGTGACGTGGCCGCGCGGGGGTGCTGCAAAAAACGAGCCCCGTGCGGGCATGGGGCCGGCACGGGGCTCGATCGGGCGAACGGAGGGGGTGCCGGCCGTTCTCAGAACACTTCGAACACGCCGGCGGCACCCATGCCGCCGCCGATGCACATCGTCACGCAGACGCGCTTGGCGCCGCGGCGGCGGCCTTCGATGAGCGCATGGCCCGTGAGGCGCTGGCCGCTCACGCCGTAGGGGTGGCCCAGGGCGATCGCGCCGCCGTTCACGTTCAGGCGGTCGGCCGGGATGCCGAGCTTGTCGCGGCAGTACAGCACCTGCACGGCGAAGGCTTCGTTCAGCTCCCACAGGTCGATGTCCTGCACCGTCAGGCCCAGCTTCTTGAGCACCTTGGGCACGGCGAAGACGGGGCCGATGCCCATCTCGTCGGGCTCGCAGCCTGCCACCGCGAAGCCGAGGAAGCGGCCCAGGGGCTTGAGGCCCTTGCGGCTCGCATAGTCTTCGCTCGTGATGACGCAGGCACCCGCGCCGTCGGAGAACTGGCTCGCGTTGCCGGCCGAGATCACGCCGCCCGGCAGCGCGGGCTTGATGCCGGCGATGCCTTCCTTCGTGGTGCCCTCGCGCGTGCCTTCGTCTTTGCTCACCGTGACCTGCCTGGTGATCAGGCCCAGGGTCTTGTCGGCCACGCCGGCCGTGACGGTGATGGGCGCGATCTCGTCGTCGAACTTGCCGGCGGCCTGCGCGGCGCAGGCCTTCTGCTGGCTGGCGGCGCCGTATTCGTCCATCGCGTCGCGGCCGATGTGGTAGCGCTTGGCGACCTGTTCGGCGGTCTCCAGCATGCTCCAGTAGATCTCGGGCTTGGCCTTGGCCAGTGCGAGGTCGCGCAGCATGTGCGTGTTCATTTCCTGCTGCACGCAGGAGATGCTCTCGACGCCGCCGGCCACGAACACCTCGGCCTCGCCGGCGATCACGCGCTGGGCTGCGAGCGCGATGGTCTGCAGGCCCGAGGAGCAGAAGCGGTTCACCGTCATGCCCGAGGTGGTGACGGGCAGGCCGGCGCGCAGCGCGATCTGGCGCGCGATGTTGGCGCCGGTCGCGCCTTCGGGGTTGGCGCAGCCCATGATGACGTCGTCGACTTCGGCGCCGTCGATGCCGGCGCGCTGCACGGCATGCTGCACCGCATGGCCGCCGAGCGTGGCGCCATGGGTCATGTTGAAGGAGCCCTTCCAGCTCTTGGCGAGCGGCGTGCGGGCGGTGGAAACGATCACTGCGGAGGTCATGTGCGGAATTCCTGGTTCTTTGCAAACATGCGGACGGCGGCGGTCAGGCGAAAGCCTTGCCCTCGGCGGCGAGTCGGGAGAGCAGCGGCGCGGGTTCCCACGCGGCGGCATCGTCCAGCGGGTTCTGCGCGAAGCGCTGCATCGACTGCGCGACGTTGAAGAGGCCCACTTCGCTCGCGTAGTGCATCGGGCCGCCGCGGTGGATGGGGAAGCCGTAGCCCGTCAGGTACACCATGTCGATGTCGCCGGACTTGCTCGCGATGCCCTCTTCCAGAATCTTCGCGCCCTCGTTCACCAGGGCGTAGACCAGGCGCTGCACGATCTCCTCGTCGCTGATCTTGCGCGGCGTGATGCCGAGTTCCTTGCGGTGGTCCTCGATCATCTGGTTCACCAGATCGCTCGGGATCGCGTCGCGCTTGCCGGGCTTGTAGTCGTACCAGCCGGCACCGGTCTTCTGGCCGTAGCGGCCCAGTTCGCAGAGCTTGTCGGCCGTGCGGCTGTACTTCATGTCCGGGCGCTCGACGGCGCGGCGCTTGCGGATCGCCCAGCCGATGTCGTTGCCGGCGAGGTCGCCCATGCGGAACGGGCCCATGGCGAAGCCAAACTTCTCGATGGCCTTGTCCACCTGCTGGGGCGTGGCGCCTTCGTCCAGCAGGAAGCCGGCCTGCTGGCTGTAGCGCTCGATCATCCGGTTGCCGATGAAGCCATCGCACACGCCGGAGACCACCGCCGTCTTCTTGATCTTCTTGGCGAGCGCCATCACGGTGGCGAGCACGTCCTTGGCGGTTTCCTTGCCGCGCACCACCTCCAGCAGCTTCATCACGTTGGCGGGGCTGAAGAAGTGCATGCCGACCACGTCCTGCGGACGCTTCGTGAAGGCGGCGATCTGGTCCACGTCGAGCGTGGAGGTGTTGGAAGCCAGGATGGCGCCGGGCTTGGCGACCTCGTCGAGTTTCTTGAACACGGTTTCCTTGACGCCCATCTCTTCGAACACGGCCTCGATGACGAGATCGACGTCCTTGAGGTCGTCATAGCTCAGCGTGGAGGTGAGCAGGGCCATGCGCTGCTCGTACTTGTCCTGCTTGAGCTTGCCCTTGGCGACCTGCGCCTCGTAGTTCTTGCGGATGGTGGCGAGGCCCCGGTCCAGCGCTTCCTGCTTGGTCTCGAGAATCGTGACGGGAATGCCGGCGTTCAGGAAGTTCATGCTGATGCCGCCGCCCATGGTGCCGGCGCCGATCACGCCCACCTTGCGGATCTCGCGCTTCGGGGTATCCGACGGCACGTCGGGGATCTTGCTCGCGGCGCGCTCGGCCAGGAACAGGTGGCGCAGGGCACGGGATTCCGGCGTCCACATCAGGTTGACGAACAGCTCGCGCTCGTAGGCCAGGCCGTCCTCGAACTTGCGCTTGGTGGCGGCTTCCACGGCGTCCACACACTTGAGCGGCGCGGGGAAGTTCTTCGCCATGCCCTTGACCATGTTGCGGGCGAACTGGAAGTAGGCATCGCCCTGCGGGTGCTTGGCGGGCAGGTTGCGCACCAGCGGCAGCGGGCGCGTGTCGGCCACGCTGCGCGCGAAGGCCAGGGCCTCTTCGGCGAGCGACTCGGCCGAGGCGGCCATTTTGTCGAACAGCTTCTGGCCGGGCATGCCGCCGATCAGTTCGCTCTTCACGGGCTCGCCGCTCACGATCATGTTGAGCGCGGCTTCCACGCCGACGACGCGCGGCAGGCGCTGGGTGCCGCCCGCGCCGGGCAGCAGCCCCAGCTTCACTTCGGGCAGCGCCATGCTGCAGCCGGGAGCGGCGATGCGGTAGTGGCAGCCCAGGGCCAGCTCCAGGCCGCCGCCCATGCACACGGTGTGGATGGCAGCCACGACGGGCTTGGCCGAGCCTTCCACCGCGCGGATCACCGAATGCAGGTTGGGTTCCTGCATGGCCTTGTCCGTGCCGAATTCCTTGATGTCCGCGCCGCCGGAGAACGCGCCGCCGGCCCCCGTGACGACGATGGCCTTCACGGCCGCATCGGCATTCGCGCGGGCCAGCCCGTCGGTGATGCCCTTGCGCGTGGCGTGGCCCAACCCGTTCACGGGCGGGTTGGCCAGGGTGATCACGGCTACATCGCCGTGGACTTGGTATTCAGCGGTCATTGCTTGTCCCTTGGTTTGGTATGGAAAAGAACGGTCGTGCTTTTTGATTCTAGAGAGTCCGGGCGCGGTTGCCAGCCAGGGTTGTCCCGGCTGGGACAGAGGTTCGCGCCTGCGGATGCAAGCGAACGCCGCGCGGCGGCGTGGGAGCGACGCCCAACAGTCGGCTACCGCAGAGCGCAAGAAGCGACGTTAAGGTGGCGTTCGCACCCTCCCCACGTCCCTTCCTTTCGCGTTGGAAAGGTTCTCCCATGGCCGCTCCACCAAGCGACACGCCCTCCCACGCTCCCGCCGCTGCGGATGCCCACGGCGCGACCGGCCACAACTACATGCGCCTGCCCACGCGGGTGGCGGCGCGGCAGGGCTTCCGCATCCAGGCCGGCCAGCTGGTGGGACCCGATGGCCGCGCGGTGGCCGCCCCCGCCGCCGACGCCGTCTGGAACGGCACCTGCGCCAAGGGCATGAGCCACGACCTGGACACGGACACCGTCGCCGTGGAGGGCAACATCGCAGCCGTGAAGCCGTTCTTCAAGGCAAAGAGCGCCTCGCGACCTATCAGCCGCCGCTGCGCTCCACGGCTGCCTGACCGGCCGCGGCCCGCTCCGCCAGCCACACGCGCAGCGCCGGCAGGTCCATGGGGCGGGCGATGTGGTAGCCCTGGCCCTCGTCGCACCCCATGCGCAGCAGGGTGTTCCACGCCGCGTCGTCCTCGATGCCCTCGGCCATCACGCGCAGGCCGAGCTGCTGGCCCAGGTTCACGATCATCTCGGCGATCCGCGCGCCCTGCGCACCCGTGGGGCGCCGCACGAAGCTGCGGTCGATCTTGATGCGGTCGAGCGGCAACTGCTCGAGGTAGCTGAGCGACGAGTAGCCGGTGCCGAAATCGTCGATGGCGATGCTGACGCCGTCCGCGCGCAGGGCAGCGAGCGTCTGCTGCAACAACTGCGTGGGCACCACCGCCACCGATTCGGTGATCTCCAGTTCCAGGTGCCGGCCCTGCAGGCCGCTCGCGGCGAGCGCCGCGCGCACCGCGTCGAGGAACGCGGGATCCTGCAGCTGCACGACCGAGACATTGACGGCGATGCGCGCCGGGGCCTGGCCCGCGTCCGCCAGCATGCGCATGGTGCGGCAGGCGGTCGAGAGCACCCACTGGCCGAGCGGCACGATCAGCCCGGAATGCTCCGCCATGGGAATGAATTCGTCCGGCGGGATAAACCGGCCGTCGCGGGTGCGCCAGCGCAGCAGCGCCTCCAGCCCGACCAGTTCGCCCGTGTCCAGCCGCACCTGCGGCTGGTAGACCAGAAACAGCTGCGCGTCGTCGATGGCCGCGCGCAGTTCGGACAGCAGCAGCGCGCGGTCGCGCGCCTCGGTGCCCATGTGGTCCACGTACTGCAGGTGCTGGCCCCGGTGGTCCCGCTTGGCGCGCTTGAGGGCGATGGTGGCGTCCTTGACGAGATCGGCGCCCGCCTGCGCGCGCGACGGCAGGTGCACGTAGCCGCAGGTGAGCGACACCTTCTGCGGCACGCCGTCCACCGCGGGCGGCGGGCGCATGCACTGCAGCAGCCGCGGCAGCGCCACCCGGCTCGCCTCGCCGAGCACGCCGAAGGTATCGGCGCCCACGCGCGCGAGCAGCACGCCGGGGGGCAGCGCATCGGCCAGGCGGCGGGCCACGGCCTCCAGCAGCCGGTCGCCGAAGGTGTGGCCCATGACGTCGTTGGCGGCACTGAAATCGTCGATGTCGATGAGCGCGAGGACGTGGTCCTGCGCGATGCCCCGCCGCACGCAGTCGTCCACCTTCTCGACGAAATGCGCCCGGTTGGGCAGCCGCACCAGCGGATCGTAGTAGGCGAAGCGGCGCAGGCGGTCCAGCAGGTCGCGGTTGTGCAGCAGCGTCCGCACGTTGGCGCTGAAGACGTCGAGCAGCTGGCGGTCCAGCCCGCCCAGGGGGGCGGGCGTGTCGACGAACACCGCCATGCCGCGCTCGCTCGGGCTGCCGAAATAGAGCGCGAGCCCGCCCTCCTCGCCGTGCACGGTCTGGCAGAACTTCACGGCGCGGTCCAGGAGCGGCTTGCCCCGGAAACCGGGCAGGCTCTCCAGCGCGTGGCCGACGAAACCCTCGAACGGCCCCGTGGCGGCGAGCACCGGGCAGCGCCCGTCGCCGCCGCCCGCGCCGCCGTGCAGCGCGCACACCATGTTCCACGCCCACGTTCCGAGCAGCTCGGCGATCTGGGCGATGACCTCCGACGCGAAGGAATGGAGATCGTGCTCGGCGAGCAGTGCCGCGCTGGAGCGCACGATGCGCTCCAGGCTGCGGCGGCTGGCTTCGTACGAGCAGCGCTGTTCGTACGACCGGATCGCCGCCAGCACCGTGGGTGCCAGATGGCCCTGCTCCAGTTCGTCCTTGGCGCGGTAGTCGCCGATGTCGTGGCGCAGCAGCAGGGCCTGGTCGGGCACGTGGCCCGCATGCGCGGTGCGCAGCACGATGCGGAGGTTGTCCAGCCCCGCCGCGCGGCGGATGAAGTCGGGCAGATCCGGCGCCGCCCCGGAGCCGGCCCATCCGGCATCCAGCAGCGCCACGGCCAGTTCGCCCTCGCCCAGCAGCAGGGCACGGGCCTGCTCGGCATCGTGGGCGTGCAACAGCGCCAATGGCCGGCCCATCAGGGCCAGTCCCTCCAGCATCCGGCGCGCGGTGGCGTGCACCTCCGGATCGGCATCGGCGACCAGGACACGCCATGGCGGCGAGGGGGGGCGGTCCGCACAGGCCGACGGTGGAAGGATTTCCAGGTCGGCGGCGAGATCGTCGTATCCGACCTGGATGCTCATGGGTTCGGTGCGTGTGCCGTGCGTTCCGCATGCACCACGCAATTGCGCCCGCCGCGTTTGGCGCCGTACAGCGCCTCGTCGGCCAGGCCGTAGGCATCGTCGAAACTGCCGCCCGCGGGCAGCCGGCTCACGCCGAAGCTGGCGGTGATGCGGCGGCCGTCCGGCAGGCCGAACTCGCAGCCTTCGATGGCCGCGCGGGCCGCCTCGGCCACCTGGCTGCAGGCGAGCGCGGAATCGCCCGGCAGCAGCACGGTGAACTCCTCGCCGCCGACCCGGCCGATCTGCGCGGCCGGGGGCACCACGGACCGCAGGCAATCGACGACGCCGCGGATCACCTCGTCGCCCTTCGGATGGCCGAAACTGTCGTTCACCTGCTTGAAGTGGTCGATGTCGAGCACGATGAGCGCCAGCCCGCCGAGCGAGAACTGCCCATTCACCTGGTCGATGATCGCCGAGCGGTTGAGCACGCCCGTCAGCGGGTCGTGCGTGGCGCGGTAGTGCAGCTGGTCCGCCAGTTCCGTGAGCTGCTGGTTCAGCTGGTTCATCTCCAGTTCGGCGCGGTCGCTGCGGCGCACCAGCCGCCGCGTCTCCCGCAGCAGCCGCTCATAGGCCGTGAGCAGGTCGCCCAGGGCCTGCCGGCAGCCCTGCCCCCCCCGCGCGGCATCGCACGGCGCGTCGTAGACGGAACGCGCGGCCAGCAGCGCACGGTGTTCGGACTCGAAGAGGTCCGGGGGATTGGCGATGGAATCCATGGGTCAGGCGGGTTTCACGGGATGGCTGTTGAACTCCAGGTCAGGGAAGTCGTCGCTCAGTTCCTGCCCGAATTCGAGGATGGTGTCGTCCTCTTCGTCGTAGTACCAGTGCAGCGCCACCGGATTGCCCGCCTCCACCGCCTCGTTGAGCGCGTCGATGAGGTTGAACAGCATCTTCGTGCTGGAGCTGTTGAAGTATGCGAGGGCGATGTGCACCTCGATGCGCTGGCCGCTCTGCTGCGACAGGTAGTCCTTGAGCCGCGCGATGATGTCGCCGTAGAAGGCCGCCGCGTTCTCGGGATAGGACTCGCCGCGCAGGCTGAGGGTGTGCGTGGCGAACTGGAAATCCACTTCGGGAGAGCTGGGGGTCGGAGCGATGTAGAGATTGTCCATGCGTGTGGTCTGCGGAGGGAACGGGCCGGGGCGGGTCAGATCGCAGCTTTCAGGTAGAAGACGGGCGCGCCGGTCCCGCCCGGGGCGGCGTCGAAATCGAATTCCAGCGGTTCGCTCGCGTCGCGGGCCATGGTGAGGAAGCCCATGCCGGCCCCCTTGCTGCCCGAGGGCGTTTCCTCGCGCAGCGTCTGGCGGTAGGCCTGCTTGATCTCGTCGAGCGTCATGTGGCGCAGCGGCTCCAGCTTCGCGCGCAGATCCTCCGCCATGCCCGCGTCGATCGGATTGGCGCACAGCAGCAGGAAGCGGCCGCCCTCGTCGCGGCGGATGCACACCGATCCGTGCCGCAGTTCGCCATCGGGCTGGCTCGCCGGCGTGAGCATGTCGGCGGAGTAATGGATGATGTTCTGCGCCATTTCGATGAAGGACGAGAACAGCTTGCGCCGCGTGGGGCCGGTGATGCCGGCCACCTCCAGTTGCAGCTTCACTGCGTCCGCCATGGCGGCGACGATGTGCTGCGAGAAGTAGCCCACGTAGTAGAAGATGACCTGGTGCTCGCGGGCCACGTTGAAGAAGGGGCCGTATTTGGCGGAAATCATGGTGGAAGGCATCGTGGCGAGATCGGGAAAAGTGGTGCTTTGCCTCAGGCGCGGAAAGCGAGGAAGGTCACGTCGTCGCGACGGCCATGCTCGCCCTGCCAGGCGCTCAGGCAGTCCAGCACGGCGCGGTTGAGCACCCCGGGGCTGTCGGCTCGGTGCTGCAGCAGCAGCTCCCGCAGGCGGCGCTTGCCCAGGGCGATGGCGCGTGGGCCGCCCACCTGGTCCGTGAGGCCGTCGGTGGTGATGAAGACGAGACTGCCGGCCGGCAGCTGCACCGGCTGGTTCTCCCAGGCGTAGTCGAGCCCGCTGTCCACGTAGCCCACGCCTTTGCGCTGCCCTTCGACGAGCTCCACCGCGTCGGCATCGGGCCGCAGCACATAGAGCGACAGCCGGGCGCCGGAGAACACCAGTCGCCCGGTGGCGGGTTCGAACCAGAAGAAGGCCGCATCCATGCCGTCGTCGGAGCCGGGCGTTTCGTCCTTGCCGTCCATCTGGCCGAGCACCTGCTTGATGCTGCGGTTCACGCTGCCGAGCAGCCCGGCGGGATCCTGCGGGCCCTGCCGCTCGATCGCCTTGCCCAGGCTGGTGGAGGCGATCAGCGTCATGAACGCGCCGGGCACGCCGTGGCCCGTGCAGTCGGCCACCGCCCCGAACCAGCCGCCTTCGGCGAGGCAGAAGTGGTAGAAATCGCCGCCCACCACGTCGCGGGGCTCCCAGACGAGATCGGCCTGCGCGCAGGCGCGCGCCAGCGTCTCCCGCGAGGCGCGCAGGGTGGACTGCTGGATCACGCTCGCGTATTCGATGCTGTGCATGATCTGGCGGTTGCGCGATGCCTGCAGGTCCGCCACCACGCGCATCAGCTGCAGGCCGTTGCCCACGCCGGCGAACGCGCCGTCGCGCGTGATGATGAAACCGTCGGACAGCGCCTTCTCGCCGGACTCCACCGTCCTCAGGGTGAGCGTGTCGATGTCCATGGCCGCCTCCACGATCAGCGGCTCCTTGTCCATGAAGGCGATGCAGCTCTTGCGGCCGTAGAGTTCCATGCGGAACTGCTTGCTCATCTGCGAGAGGAAGATGCTGCGGTTGATGAGGCCGATCGGGCGCACGCCTTCCACGACCGGCAGGGCGACCAGGTCCCGGTGCCGGTTGAACACGTCCATGACCTCTTCGTTGGTCTGGCCGGTGGTCATGCACGGCACGGGAGTGCACAGGTCCGCGGCGCTGGGGGGACGGAAACGGGGGCGGAACTCTGTCAAATACGCAGGGGAGTCGGACATGCCGGGCGCCGGAAATGGTGTCAGAAGATGTTAATGACAGAACATTTCGGTTGTGTGACACCCCCGTCACTTCCCGCCGGGCCCGGGAGCGCTCGTCATCCCGTCATGGCGTGCGTGGAGCCGCCCGTCCGGCCCCCGGCACGCCGCGTGTCAGACCTCCAGCCACTCCCGCCGCACCCCGGTGTCGGCGCGCAGGCCTTCCGGCGTGCCGTCGAACACGATGCTGCCGTGCCCCATCACGAGCGCCCGGTCGGAGATGCGCATGGCGATGGTGAGCTTCTGCTCGATGAGCAGCACCGAGACGCCGCGCTCGCGGATCTTTTGCAGGTACTCGCCCACCAGCTCCACGATCTTCGGCGCGAGGCCCTCGGTGGGCTCGTCGATGATGATCAGGTCCGGGTCGCCCATGAGCGTGCGGCAGAGCGTGAGCATCTGCTGCTCGCCGCCGGACATCACGCCCGCCTCGGTGTGCTGCCGCTCCTTCAGGCGCGGGAACATCGCATACATGTCGTCGAAGCCCCAGCGGCTGCCCTTGCCGCGCCCTTTCTGGCCCAGCAGCAGGTTCTGGTGCACCGTCAGGTTGGGGAACACGTCACGGCTCTCGGGCACGTAGCCCAGGCCCAGGTGCGCGATCTCGTACGGCTTGCTTCCCGCGAGCCTCCGGCCCTTCCATTCGACGGCGCCTTCCCAGTGCACCAGCCCCATGATGGCCTTGGCCGTGGTGGAGCGGCCCGAGCCGTTGCGGCCGAGCAGCGCGACGATCTCCCCGGGCGCCACGTCGAAGCTCACGCCGTGGAGCACGTGGCTCTTGCCGTAGTAGGCATGCAGGTCGTGTACGTGCAGCATCTCAGTGCCCCTCCGCTTGTTCCGCCGCGATCACCGAGCCCAGGTAGGCTTCCTGCACGCGCGGGTTCGCACGCACGGCCTCGGGCGTGTCGAAGGCGATCACCTCGCCGTACACCACCACCGCGATGCGGTCGGCCAGGCCGAACACCACGCCCATGTCGTGCTCCACCGTGAGCAGCGTGCGGCCCTGCGTCACCTCGCGGATGAGCTGAATGAAGCGCGCCGTCTCGCTCTTGCTCATGCCAGCCGTGGGTTCGTCCAGCAGGATCACGCTCGCGCCGCCGGCGATGGTGATGCCGATCTCCAGCGCGCGCTGCTCGGCGTAGGTGAGGTTCATCGCCAGCGTGTCGCGCTTCGGTGCCAGGTGGATCTGCTCGAGCAGTTCCTCCGCCCGGGCGTTCGCATCGTGCAGCCGCGAGAGGAAGCGCCAGAAGCTGTAGCGGTACCCCAGGCTCCAGAGCACGCCGCAGCGCAGGTTCTCGAACACGCTCAGCTTCGGGAAGATGTTGGTGATCTGGAAGCTGCGCGACAGGCCCATGCGGTTGATTTCGTAGGGGGCCTTGCCGTCGATGCGCTGGCCGTTCAGCAGCACCTCGCCGCTGCTGGGCCCGAAGCGGCCGCTGATCAGGTTGAACAGCGTGGACTTGCCCGCGCCGTTCGGCCCGATGATGGCCACGCGCTCGCCCGGGCGCACCGCCAGGTTGGCGCCGCGGATGATCTCGGTCTTGCCGAAGCGCTTGCGCAGGTCGCGCAGCTCCAGGGCCGGGGTGCCGTTGTCCGTCGCCGTCATGCGCGGCCTCCCTGCGCGGCTGCGCCCAGTTTCATGTCGTGCTCGATCGCCTCCTGCGTGGCGCCCCAGCGGCGCGCGAAGGCCCGCCGGCTGATTTCGAACAGCGCCGCGCCCACCGCGAAGACGGCCACGGCGCCGGTCCAGGTCGCCGGGCTGCGCGCATCGAGCGTGGCCCCGAGGAATCCGATCTGCGGCCCGAGCGCCGCGTTGAGCTGCAGGTGGTAGGTCATCTCGATCATCGCCGCGGCGCCCACCACGGCGACGAGCGCCGAGGCCCCGACGGCCAGGTAGGCGGGCAGCAGCGGCTTCAGGCGGCCATGGCGCGCCACGCGCAGGTTCATCATGATCAGGCTGGCGATGCCGCCCGGCGCATACATCACCATGAGGAGGAAGACGAGTCCCAGGTACAGCAGCCAGGCCTTGGACAGCTCCGACAGCAGCACCGAGGCGAACACCAGCAGCACCGCGCCGATGATCGGCCCGAAGAAGAACGTCGCGCCGCCGAGGAAGGTGAACAGCAGGTAGGAGCCCGAGCGCATCACGCTCACGCTGTCGGCCGCGGTGACGATCTCGAAGTTGATCGCCGCCAGCGCTCCGCCGATGCCGGCGAAGAAGCCGGAGATGATGAAGGCGTAGTAGCGCACGCGCTGGGTGTTGTAGCCGATGAACTCGACCCGCTCCGGGTTGTCGCGCACCGCGTTCAGCATGCGCCCCAGCGGCGTGCCGGTGAAGGCGAACATCAGCGCCGTGCAGACGAAGCAGTAGGCCGCGATCAGGTAGTACACCTGGATGGCCGGGCCGAAGGTGATGCCGAAGAAGCCCTGGCCGTAGACGCGGTCGGTGGTGATGCCGCCCTCGCCGCCGAACACCTCGGGGAACATCAGCGCCATCGAGGCCACCAGCTCGCCGATGCCCAGCGTGATCATCGCGAAGGTGGTGCCGGATTTCTTCGTGGTGACGAAGCCCAGCAGCACCGCGAAGAACATGCCCGCCAGCCCGCCGACGAGCGGGATCAGCACGAGCGGGATGGGCAGCGCGCCCTTGCCCGCCCAGTTCATCGCATGCACCGCCATGAACGAGCCCAGGCCGGTGTAGACGGCATGCCCGAAACTCAGCATGCCGCCCTGCCCCAGCAGGATGTTGTAGGAGAGGCAGATGATGATGAGGTAGCCGATCTGCGCGAGCATGGTGAGCGCCAGGCTGCTCGTGAACACCTTGGGTGCCACGATGAGTGCGAGCCCGAACGCGCCCCAGACCACGGCGCGGCCGATGTTGAGCGGCCGGAAACGGTAGACGCCGGAAGATGGATGCATGGCCATGGTGTCAGTCCTCCCGCGTTCCGAGCAGCCCCTTCGGGCGGAAGATCAGGATCAGCACGAGGAACAGGTAGGGCAGGATCGGGGCGACCTGCGAGATGGTGAGCTTGAGCACGGGGTAGCCGAAGGTCTGGTCCGTGACCGCCATGCCGACCGCCCGCAGCGCGCTCGCCAGCGAGTAGTCGAGCGCCACGGCGAAGGTCTGCACCAGCCCGATGATGAGCGACGCGAGGAAGGCGCCGGCGAGCGAGCCCATGCCGCCCACCACCACCACGACGAAGATGATCGAGCCGACCGACGCCGCCATCGCGGGTTCGGTGACGTAGGTGTTGCCGCCGATCACGCCGGCGAGCCCGGCCAGCGCGCAGCCGCCGCCGAACACCAGCATGAAGACGCGCGGCACGTTGTGCCCGAGCGCCTCCACCATCTCCGGCTGCTTGAGCGCGGCCTGGATGACGAGGCCGATGCGCGTGCGGGTGAGCACCAGCCAGACCGAGACGAGCATCAGCAGCGCCACCAGCATCACGAAGGACCGGGACTTGGGGAACTGCGTGCCGTAGAGCGAGAAGAGCGGCCCCTGCAGCTGCGTCGGCAGGCCGTAGGGCACCGTGGAGCGGCCCCAGACGAGCTGCACGATCTCCAGGATGAGGTAGGAGAGGCCGAAGGTCACCAGCAGCTCCGGCACGTGGCCGAACTTGTGCACCCGCCGCAGCGCGTAGCGCTCGAAGGCCGCGCCCAGGGCGCCCACGGCCAGCGGCGCGATGACGAGCGCGGGCCAGAAGCCCACCACGCCCGAGATCGAATACGCGAAATAGGCGCCGAGCATGTAGAAGCTGGTGTGCGCGAAGTTGAGCACGCCCATCATGCTGAAGATCAGCGTCAGCCCGGAACTCAGCATGAACAGCAGGAGCCCGTAGCTCACGCCGTTGAGCAGGGAGATGACGAAAAACTCGAGGTTCATCGGGATCAGGCCGCGAGGCGCTGCGGGAAGGCGAAAGGGAAAGGACGGGCCGGAGCCGGCACCCGGGAAGGCATGCCCCCGGGCCCGTCCGATGCGAAGGCCCCGCTGCGGGGCCGGGCGGTCAGGACGGCCGCTTCATCTGGCACGACGTGGGCGTGCTCGCCACGTAGGGCTCGTAGTACTTCACCGGCACGAAGGTGTAGCCGGTGTTCTCCGCGTCGTTCGGGTACTTGCCGCCCGCCTTCTCCCACTTGGAGACGAACAGGCCCTGCTGCAGCTGGTGGTCGGACTTGCGCATCTCCACCTCGCCGTTGAAGCTGTTGAACTTCATGCCTTCGAGCACCTGCGCCACCTTCACGGGATCGGTGCTCTTGGCCTTGACGAAGCCGGCGTCCAGCATCGCGAACGCGTGGTACACGGCGCCCGTGTACATGTCGTCGTTGAACTTCTTCTTGTAGTCGGTCACCACGCGGCCGATGTCGCCGGGCAGGTTCAGGTGGTTGTACGAGACCATGTACACGCGCCCCGCGGCGGCCGCGCCCATGGCGGTGGGCGAGCCGGTCACGCCGCCGTAGTAGGTGTAGAAATTGACGTTGTTCAGCCCCGCGTCGTTGGCCGCCTTGATCAGCAGGGCGAGGTCGGAGCCCCAGTTGCCGGTGATCACGGTGTCGGCGCCGGACTGCTTGATCTTCGCGATGTAGGGCGCGAAGTCGCGCACCTGGGCGAGCGGATGCAGGTCGTCGCCCACGATCTGCACGTCGGGCCGCTTGCGCGCGAGGTTTTCCTTGGCGTACTTGGCAACCTGCTGCCCGTGCGCGTAGTTCTGGTTGATCAGGTAGACCTTCTTGATCTCAGGCTGGTCCTTCATGAAGGTGGTCATGGCCTCCATCTTCATCGACGTGTCGGCATCGAGGCGGAAGTGCCAGTAGCTGCACTTGCTGTTGGTGAGGTCCGGGTCCACCGCCGCATAGTTCAGGTAGACGACTTCCTTGCCGGGGTTGCGCGCATTGTGCTTTTCCAGCGCGTCCATGATGGCGAGGGCCGGGCCCGAGCCGTTGCCCTGCACCACGTAGCGCGCGCCTTGGTCCATCGCGGAGCGCAGCGCGCTGGTGGTTTCCTGCGGGCTCAGCTTGTTGTCGATGCCGATGATCTCGAACTTCACGCCCGAGGCGTTCTTCTTGCTGAATTCGTCGGCCAGGAACTGGAAGCTCTTGAGCTGGTTGGTGCCCACCGCCGCCATCAGGCCCGAGAGCGGATCGAGCCAGGCGATCTTCACAGTCTCGCCCTTTTGGGCGAATGCGCTGCCTGCGGTCGCCAAGATTGCAGATGCGGCTACTAACTTGATAGCAAATCTCATCGCCTGTCTCCTTGCGTTGTAGGGGGTCACCGGAACACGACGCAGCGTACAGGCGAGGTCCGCGGGAGGATTCAGGGATTCACCCTAGCGCCTATCCCGCAGGCGACTCCGGCCGAGCCCGCCGCCCGCCCGGGCCTGCGGCGCAGCCGCCGGAGCCGTCAGAGGCCGGGCAGTCGGTAGTCCGCGAGCTGTTCGCGCAGGCGCGCCTTCAGCATCTTGCCGGTGGCCCCGATCGGGATCGCGTCCAGGAACACCACGTCGTCCGGAACCTGCCACTTGGCCGTCTTGCCCTGGTAGAAGGCCAGCAGCTCGTCGCGCGTGAGCTGCGCGCCCTGGCGCAGCACCACGGCCACGATGGGACGCTCGTCCCACTTCGGATGCGGCATGCCCACGCAGGCCGCCATGGCGACGGCGGGATGCGCCATGGCGATGTTCTCGATGTCGATCGAGCTGATCCACTCGCCGCCGGACTTGATCACGTCCTTGCTGCGGTCGGTGATCTGCATGTAGCCGTCCGGATCGATCGTCGCCACGTCGCCCGTCGGGAACCAGCCGCGGCCCTGGGCATCGGGCACGAGCGGGCTGCCGGAGGCGCGGTAGTAGCGGTCCACGATCCACGGCCCCTTGACCAGCAGGTCGCCGTAGGCCTTGCCGTCCCAGGGCAGTTCGCGGCCTTCGCCGTCGACGATCTTCATGTCCACGCCGAAGATCGCCCGCCCCTGCTTGAGCAGGATCTTCATGCGCTCGTCCTCGGGCAGGTCCAGGTGCTTGTTCTTGAGCGAGCACAGCGTGCCGAGCGGGCTCATCTCGGTCATGCCCCAGGCATGCAGCACCCGCACGCCGTACTCGTTCTGGAAGGCCTGGATCATCGCGGGCGGACAGGCCGAGCCGCCGATCACCGTGCGCTGCAGCTTGCCGAAACGCAGGCCGTTGGCCTTCGCATGCTGCAGCAGCATCTGCCACACGGTGGGCACGCCGGCCGCGAAGGTCACGCCCTCGGCCGCCATGAGGTCGTAGACGGACTTGCCGTCCAGCGCGGGCCCCGGGAACACCAGCTTGCAGCCGGTGAGGGGCGCGGAATACGGAATGCCCCAGGCATTGACGTGGAACATCGGCACCACCGGCAGCACCGCGTCGCTGGCCGACAGGCCCATGACGTCGGGCAGCGCCGCGGCGTAGGCATGCAGGATCGACGAGCGGTGGCTGTAGAGAACGCCCTTCGGGTCGCCCGTGGTGCCGCTCGTGTAGCAGAGGCTGGAGGCCGAGTTCTCGTCGAACGACGGCCAAGCGTAGTCGGCCGGCGCGGCGCCGATCCAGGCCTCGTAGCTCGTGAGGCCGGGAATGCCCGTATCGGCGGGCAGCCGGTCGGCATCGCACAGCGCCACCCAGCGGCGCACGGAGGGGCACTTGGCATGCACCGCCTGCACGATCGGCAGGAACGTCAGGTCGAAGCAGAGCACCTGGTCTTCCGCGTGGTTCACGATCCAGGCGACCTGCTCGGGGTGCAGGCGCGGATTGATCGTGTGCAGCACGCGGCCCGAGCCGCTCACGCCGTAGTACATCTCCAGGTGGCGGTAGCCGTTCCACGCCAGGCTCGCCACGCGGTCGCTGAAGGCGAGGCCATCGGCGTCGAGCGCGTTGGCGAGCTGGCGCGAGCGCGCCGCCATGTCGCGGTAGGTGTAGCGGTGGATGTCCCCCTCCACGCGCCGCGAGACGATCTGCGCATCGCCGTGGTGGCGCTCCGCGAACTCGACCAGCGTCGAAATCAGCAGGGGTTGGCTCTGCATCAGGCCCAGCATGGTGTCTCCTTGTGTGTCCGTTACGGATGGTGATGTGACGGCCGATCCTAACCGCCGCCCCCGCCGTCAGGCCCTCCGGTCAACCCCGGGAAAACGCCCTGCTGTCCGGCTGGCGACACCGGGCGGCAGGGCGGCCCCCAAGCCCCTGTGGGCCGCCGTGGCAAAGGCCCTGGGACACAATGGGCACGATGACGACCACCGCCGCCACCGCTGCTTCCGCCCCGCCGTCCGACACCCCTTCGGGTCTCGCGTGGCGCGAGGGCTTCGCCGCGCTCGGGCCCGCCTTCCATACTGAACTGGTGCCGACGCCGCTGCCCGATCCCCACTGGATCGCCGGCAGCCCCGACGCCGCCGCCGTGATCGGCATGGCGCCCGGCTGGCTGGGCAGCGATGCGGCCGTGCAGGTGCTCTCGGGCAATGCCCTGCTGCGCGGCATGCGGCCGCTCGCCAGCGTCTACAGCGGCCACCAGTTCGGCGTCTGGGCCGGCCAGCTGGGCGACGGCCGCGCCATCCTGCTCGGTGAGACGGGGAACGGCCACGAGGTGCAGCTCAAGGGCGCCGGCCGCACGCCGTATTCCCGCATGGGCGACGGCCGCGCAGTGCTGCGCTCCTCGGTCCGCGAATTCCTTTGCAGCGAGGCCATGCACGCACTCGGCATCCCGACCACGCGGGCGCTCGCCCTCACCGGCTCGCCGGCGCCCATCGCGCGCGAGGAGATCGAGACCGCCGCCGTGGTCACCCGCGTCGCGCCGAGCTTCGTGCGCTTCGGCCATTTCGAGCACTTCGCGGCGCGCGACCAGGTGGCGGAGCTGCGCGCCCTGGCCGACTACGTGATCGACCGCTACTACCCTGAATGCCGCTCCGCGGGCGAAGCCTCCGGCGGCAATGCCTACGCCGCGCTGCTGCGCGCGGTGGGCGAACGCACGGCGGCGCTGCTCGCGCAGTGGCAGGCCGTGGGCTTCTGCCACGGTGTGATGAACACCGACAACATGAGCATCCTGGGGCTCACGATCGACTACGGGCCCTTCCAGTTCCTGGACGCCTTCGTGCCCGGCCACATCTGCAACCACAGCGATAGCCAGGGCCGCTACGCCTTCAACCGCCAGCCCCAGGTGGCCTACTGGAACCTGTTCTGCCTCGGCCAGGCGCTCATGCCCCTGATCGAAGACACGGAACTCGCCCAGGCCGCGCTGGAGCCCTACCGTTCCCTCTTCCCGGCGGAATACATGGGCCGCATGCGGGACAAGCTCGGCCTGGCGGCAGCGGCCGAGGGCGATGCTCAGCTGGTGGACGACCTGCTCGCGCTGCTCGCCGCGGGCGCCGTCGACTACACCATCTTCTGGCACCGGCTCTCGCAGGCCGTGGCCGCGCAGGATTTCTCGCCGGTGCGCGACCTCTTCCCGGACCGCGCCGGCTGGGACGCCTGGGCCGCGCGTTATACGGAGCGCCTCGCCCGCGAAGACCGGCCGCAGGCCGCGGCCCGGATGCAGCGCACCAACCCGCGCTTCGTGCTGCGCAACCACCTGGGCGAACTGGCCATCCGCGCCGCCAAGGATGGCGACTTCGGCCCGCTGCATGCCCTGCAGGCGGTGCTGGCGCGCCCCTTCGACGAACATCCCGACCATGCCGAATGGGCGGGCTTCCCGCCCGACTGGGCTTCTTCCATCGAAATCAGCTGCTCATCATGACCTTCCCCATCCAGAAGACCGATGCCGAATGGCAGGCCCTGCTCAAGGACAAGGGCGCCGAACCCGTCGCCTGGCAGGTGACCCGGCACGCGGCCACCGAGCGCCCGTTCACCGGCAAATACGAAGCCCACTGGGCCGACGGCAGCTACCACTGCGTGTGCTGCGGCGCCAAGCTGTTCGATTCGGACACCAAGTTCGACGCGGGCTGCGGCTGGCCCAGCTTCTCGCAGGCGGTGCCCGGCGCCATCGAGGAAATCGTGGACCGCAGCCACGGCATGGTCCGCACCGAGACGGTATGTGCACAATGCGGGGCGCACCTCGGCCATGTGTTCGAGGACGGGCCGGCTCCCACCGGCCTGCGCTATTGCATGAACTCCGCATCGCTGGACTTCGAGGCGGACGGATCCTGACGGACCGGCCTCGGCCCTTCCCTTTATGAAACTGCTGATCGACTTCTTCCCCATCATCCTGTTCTTCGTGGCCTTCAAGGTCTGGGGCATCTACACGGCCACGGCCGTGGCGATCGCCGCGACCATCGTGCAGATCGTCTACCTGCGCGTGCGCAACGGGCGCGTGGAGCCCATGCAATGGGTCAGTCTCGGGGTGATCGTCGTGTTCGGGGGAGCCACCCTGCTTTCCCACAGCGACACCTTCATCAAGTGGAAGCCCACCGTGCTCTACTGGCTGATGGGCACGGCGCTCGTGGTGGGCCAGCTGTTTTTCCGCAAGAACCTCATCCGCTCGCTCATGGGCGGCCAGATGGAATTGCCCGAGGCGGCCTGGCGCACCATGAACTGGAGCTGGACGGCCTTCTTCCTGGTGATGGGCGTGGTCAACCTGTGGGTGGCCTACACCTTCAGCACTGATGCGTGGGTGAACTTCAAGCTCTTCGGCGGCATCGGCCTGATGGCCGTGTTCGTGATCGGACAGGCGCTCTATCTGAGCCGCTACATGAAGGAGCCCGAGTCCGCCCGCCAGGCCCCCGAGGATGCGCAGCGATGAGCGGCTTCCAGCCCACTCCCATTTCAGCGCCGACCGCGCAGGCCATGGAGCACCGCCTGCGGGAAGTGCTCGCGACCACGCAGCTGGAAGTGATCGACGAAAGCGCCGCGCATGCCGGCCACGTGGGGGCCAACGGAACCGGTTTCGGCACCCATTTCCGGGTGCGCATCTCGTCACCTTTGTTTACCGATCGCAGCCGCGTGGCCCGCCATCGCCTTGTGTATGATGCGCTGCAGGAGTTTATCGACCAGGGCGCGCACGCCATCGCGATCGAAGTTCTCTGATCGGTCTGATTCCCACGTCCAGGGCCCCCGTGGCGCACACCGTGCAGCCGGCCCTTTCCTTTTTGTGGATTTCCCAATGAAGAAAAAGCTCTTGTCCGGCCTGGTGGCCGCTGCCGTGCTCGGCACCGCTGCCCTGCCTGCCCTCGCGCAGAACGTCGCCGTCGTGAACGGCAAGGCCGTGCCCAAGGAACGCATCGAGGTCCTGAAGCAGCAGGTGGAACGCTCCGGCCGTCCCATCACCCCCGAGATCGAAGGCCAGATCAAGGAAGAGGTCATCGCCCGCGAGATCTTCCTGCAGGAAGCGCAGAAGCGCGGCCTGGAAGGCACCCAGAACGTCAAGGACCAGATGGAACTGGCCCGCCAGACCATCCTGATCCGCGAGCTGTTCACCGAATACCAGAAGGCCAACCCGGTCACCGACGCCGAGATCAAGGCCGAATACGACAAGTTCCTGGCCGCCAACACCGGCAAGGAATACAAGGCCAGCCACATCCTGGTCGAGACGGAAGACCAGGCCAAGGCCATCATCGCATCGCTCAAGAAGGGTGCCAAGTTCGAAGACATCGCCAAGAAGCAGTCCAAGGATCCGGGATCCGGCGCACGCGGCGGCGACCTCGACTGGGCCTCGCCCAACAGCTACGTGGCCGAGTTCACCGAAGCCCTCGTGAAGCTCGACAAGGGCAAGACGACCCAGACCCCGGTCAAGACGCAATTCGGCTGGCACATCATCCGCCTGGACGACGTGCGTGAAGCCAAGCTGCCGAAGCTGGAAGAAGTGAAGCCCCAGATCGCACAGCAGCTGCAGCAGCAGAAGCTGGCCAAGTTCCAGGAAGACCTGCGCGCCAAGGCCAAGGTGGAGTGATGCTCCCGGGGCACGGGGTGCGGCGGCCTTCGCGGCGCGGCACCCACGGCCCTCGCCCTGCATCGGGGCAACCCATCGAAACGCGGCCCCATGCCGCGTTTTTTCATGGGCGGTGCTTGTGTTGCGGGCCTGCGTTCAACGGCCCGCCAGCCACCCCACTGCCAACAAGGTGCCGATGAGCACCGGCTGGTGCAGCATGTAGTAGCTCAGGCTCCAGCGCCCCAGCAGCACGAGCGGACGCATCACCCTCGGCAACCCGGCATACAGCCAGCCGGCACGGTGCCGCAAGGCCCATTGCCCGGCCGCCATGCCCCACCACATCACGCCCAGCCAGGGCAGCAACGGCACATAGTCTTCGGTGAACGGCTTGCGCGTGACCACGCCCAGCCAGTTGAGGGCGCCGCCGTTGAAGGCGGGCGCCCAGGCAGCAGCCGGCCCGGCCAGCAACCAGGCGCCCAGCCACGGGGCCGCCAGCGCCACCGCACCCGGCAGCCACAGCCCGGCGCCCCACCCTGCCGTGCAGCGCACGATCACCAGCATCACCGCCATGCCGTGCAGCACCCCGAAATGGATGAAGCTGTTCGGGAACATGAGGTAGGAACCCGCGCTCACCAGCAGCGCGCAGAACGCGATCTGCCCCCAGCGCCGCCAGAACCGCGCCCATGCCACGTTCTGGCTCCAGGCGATGGCCTGCCCCAGGCCCGCACAGAACAGGAACAAACTGACGATCGCGGTGCGCTGCACCGTCCAGAACGGGTCGGCGCGGAAATCCTGGGGCCAGTATCCGAAGTGGCTGAGATCGAAGCAGAAGTGGAAGACGGTCATCCAGACCATCGCGAGGCCGCGCAGGGCATCGACGGCTTCGATGCGTGCGGCTTCGGTGCGTGCGCCTGCACGCGGCGACGGCGGAGGCGGCACGGGAGAGGACGCTGGAGAAAGGGCCATGGCAGCGTGGGTCTCGGAAAGACGAAAGGGGTCGGCTCCGTGCAGAGCCAACCCCTTGGTATCCATGGTCGGAGCGGCGGGATTCGAACTCGCGACCCTCTGCTCCCAAAGCAGAGATTCAAGGATTACGAATCAACATCTTAGGCGATTTTTGTCTAACGGCGGCCGTCTTGAGGACAACCGGTTTTCCCAGGGACGCGGGAAGTGCGTTAGACGGTTTTTCCCTATCGACCGCCTAGCTGCCAGCGTGCTGGCTCAGGGAGGTTCCTGGGAGAAATTCCACTCCCCCAGCCCCGCGGCCAGAGCCGCGCACGCGAGCCCCACGGCCCGGCTCGGAGCCACGGGCTTGCCCGTCGTGCGGCTGCGGCCGGCCACCCAGTCCGCGTAGGTGGCCCGGCTCACACCCAGGGCCTGAGCGGCCGTGTCGTAGGTGTAGCCCATCTGGTCCTGCCAGGTGCGGAGGTCGTCAGAGGTCATCGTTTCAGCCCAAGCCGGACCGCGCGCGCGACCACGGAACCAAGAGACCGGCGCAGGCTAAGCGCGATTTCTTCACTCCGCATTTGCGGCCAGAGAGCCCGCAACTCCGCGTCATCTTGACTCGTCCATTTGGTGTGTCCGCCGATTGCGCGGCCACGGGAGGCCGCCCGAAAGGACAGCCCCAGCCTCGTTGCTCGAACACTGACCGCGCCGGCTGTACGACCGAGCTGTGCCGCACACCTCTCCGCCCCCAGCTCTGCGTAATGCTCACGCAGGAATTCGTCGTCAGCCTCAGTCCAAACGCTGATGGCTTTATCGCGCCTCAGCGCCAATACCGTGGCGCGGCCATTCACCGCGCCCTGTGTCCGCCCGAGCAGCAATGCGATGTCGGCAACGGGACGGCGGCGGAACAACTCACGGAGCCTGTCGTCCTCTTCGGATGACCACTCTCCGCGGTGCAGATCAGGGAGAGCGCGCCCCAGCATTGCTGCGTTGGCCCGCACACCGAACCCTGACGGCTTTTTCCGCTTGGCCGCGCGCAACAGCGCTTCCCGCGTTTGCGGAGCCACTGGCTTCCCTCTCTTGCTGTCGGCCATCCGGGCGCGCGCCTCCGGCTCGGCTGCCACGGCTCGGCCTCGGGCTGCGGCCTCTGGCGGCACGCCCGTGCGCTCCTGCAGCAGCTTGCGTGTGCCGTCCGTGACCCTGCCCACTCCCAGGGCCTTGCGCCACATCCAGACCTTCGTGACGCCCACCCCCCACCAGTGAGCCACAGCTTCAGAGGATTCTGTCCGGACGGCCCGCACCAGGTCGCCGCACAGGATGAGGGACGCCCTGCCGGTCTTCTTCCGCCGCGGCCAGGAGATGGGTGCGGCGGTCCAACCGCCCACCTCGAGCCGCCCGTCGATCTCGTCGTCGATCCAGCCCCCGACCGTGCATTCCGGCGGCAGGTAGGGCCCGGCGATCAGCTCAGGTGCCGGCATCGGTGCTCTCCGCAGCCGCGAGCGCAGCGGCTGCCTTGCGCTGGTTGAGCGTGGACACGATACCCGCGCGCATCATGACCAGATTGCCGGTGGCCTTGATGCGTGCCAAGGCGCCGATCTCATCCCCTCGCTGCACCGTGCCCAGCATCTCCCAGCCGGGGATGACAGCGTGCTGGTAGAGACGCCAGGGGCCACCTGGCGTGATGGTCAGCTTCGCGAGGTTGCTCAAGCCAGTTCCTCGGGAGTGATGGTGTCCACATGACCGGCGAAGAACCAGCCCTCCACGTTGGAGTTGGGCATGGTGCCGAAGGCATGGATGTCGCCGCTGCCGGTGATGCGGTACTTGCGGGCGCCGAACTTGGCGATCAGAGCCGCACGGATTTGAGCGATGGTCATTTTTTCTTCCTTGCCCCCTCATACGGGGAGGCGCCGCGGTGATCACTGCGATCACCATGAAACGAATAATAACTCAAATTGAGACTTTGGCAAGCGCTATTTTTCGGTGGGCGCCCGGCACGCCTCCAGCGCCACCAGCAGCTGCCCCTCGTACCCCTCGCGCCGCTCGATCTCCGCCATCGCCGCGCGGGCGAAG